>JAIEQJ010000005.1 GCA_019747815.1 Hyphomonadaceae bacterium | reverse complement strand
TCCTTCGACAAAGCTCAGGACGAGGGCGAGCCCGCGGCTTGGGTGTTCCTCTTCTGCAGTCCCGGAAGCCGAGCCCGGCGCTCGCGCCGAGGCGAGGCTCTCCGGGATCCTTACCCCCTCCTAGTCTAGCTGCGGGGCGCGGTCTTGAGCGGCGGACGTGCTGGTCGCGGCTCGGGGATGCCGACGATCTCCGGGTCTACGCGCGGCCAGGCGAAGTCGTCCGCACGGCCAGGCCTCGGCGGCAGACGCTCGCCCTTGATCCAAACCTGATAGTAGGGCTGACCCGGCGAGACCCGGCGGGCACCGCCGCCCGGCCCTGGTGCCGCGGGCGTCACGGAGCTCAACACCACCAGCCCGCCGCCCACGTCGTTGGCAACCACATCGCCCATCTGCGAGGGACGGTCGCCCGTGTCCTTGCGCGTGATGAGCTGGATCACGGCCGCGGCGATGGCCGGGCGCGGCAGCTCGAGAACGACCGTCTCCTCGCGGCCGCCGGGGCTGACGGTCTTGAGCGAAATGCGCCCATTGTCGGCCTTCTGCTCGCCGAAGGCATCGAACCCCGCTGCGGACGGCACCGGCGCCGCATCGGTCTTGGAGGATGCAGCCGTCTTCTCCTTGCCGGGGGTGACCGTCCCCTTCCACCCGGCCTCCGGTTCCCGGCGCGGGCGCTGCGCCGCGATGCGCTTCTGCTCCGTCTCCGCGCCGGCGAGCGGGATGGAGCGATCGTTCCTGGCCTGGGTGAGATCGCGCTTGATGTCGCGCTCGACGAAATGCGCCAGCTTGCGATAGCCCGCCCAGGTGAACAGCACGCCGTCGGCCTCGCGCACCAGGCGCTGCTTGCCCGCAAGATCGGGGCCGTAGGGCGTATAGTTGCCCGCATCGTCGGCAAATTGCGCGGTGATATCGATGTACTTGATGCCGTTGAGATAGGCCTTCTCGCGCACGACGTCGTTCATCACCTGCGCAGGCTCGTTGGCATCGGGGCGGCGCATGAGCGGCTGGCCGACCCAATAGACGGCGGCGCCGCGCTTCTTGAGCGTCTTGATCAGGCGGTCCACACGCTTGCCGTACTCCTCGCGCCAGTCGTCCGTGCCCACCACGAAGCGGTCGCGCGCGGAAATGCGGATGTTGTAGCGATCATTGACCCCGATCATGACGACGGCCACGTGCACCGGCTCGCGATTGGCCTCCTCGGCCCTCAGCTCGTCCTCGAGATCGGGACGGATGAGGCCGGGCAGCGATCGATGCCGGCGCTGCAACTGCAATCGCGTGTCGCCCGAGAAGGCGTCGGTCAACCCGCCGAGCAGCCCCTCCGCAAAGGCATCGCCATAGACCTGCAGCCGATAGGTATCACCCTCCGGATAGGGTGTGATGTAGGTCGTGCCCGAGAAATCCTCCTGGGCGGATGCCGTCGCCACCGGCAGCGCGACCAGCGCAGCCAGCATCACGATCATGGCAAGAAGGGCGGGCATTCTCATTGTCGCTCTGCGCGCTGCGGCGACCGGCCGCCGAGCCACGTGCCGCTCTATCGCTCCAGCCGTGCCCGACGAATCCGGATTCGCCTGGCCGGATTCGCCTGGCAGGATGCGCCACTTTGCCTGGCACCACAAGCGGCCGGCCCCTCTAGTGTCCCGATCGCGAAGTTCGCCGGACCTTGCAGCAGGCGCTGAACGAACTTCGCGATCGAAAGGACACTAGCAAGCTCATGGTTCTAGTGTGATTCAGATCGAGAAATTCGCTCAGTAGGCGGGCTGCGAGGAAGGGCGAATTTCTCGATCATCACACTAGCGCGCGCCCAGCGCGCCTTTGCTGGAGGCCGGCTGGGCTCTGTCCGCGGCGGCACCCGCCCGCAGATGGGCCAGCAGCGCCTCGGAGGGCCAGCAGTCGACCTTGAGCCGGCTGGCATGCTGGTAGGCGCCGATCAGTGCACGCGTGTTCATGCCGGCCTTGCCGTCGATCTTGGCGATGGCATAGCCGCGATCCTGCAGCCGCCTCTGGATCTCCTCGATGCCGCGCGCGCCAAGCTGGCGCACCTCGCCCCAGGGGGTGTCGAAATTTCCGCCGCCGGCGATGCGGTCGGCCAGATTGCCGACGAACATGGCGTAGAGATCGGACATGTTGTAGCGCTTGATGACCATGAAGTTCTCGAGCGCCAGGAACGCCGGGCCGTAGGCGCCGCCGGCCGTGAGGACGAAGGCTTGCGCATCCAGCGCGCCGGCCGGAAAGGGCTGCCCGCCGGTGCGCGTCACGCCGCGCTTCACCCAGTCGCGCACTGCGCGCGCCTCGGGCGGGCCTTCCGCCCGGCACGTCACGTCCGCCGGCAAGCGCACCTCGTAGGCCCAGGTTTGTCCCGGCACCCAGCCGCGGTAGCGCAGCTGATTGGCGGCGGAGGCGAGCGCGTCGGGCACCGAGGTCCAGATGTCCTTGCGACCGTCGCGGTCCAGATCGTAGGCGAGCCCGTAGTATTCCGAAGGCATGAACTGCGTCAGCCCCATGGCCCCGGCCCATGAGGATTTCATGGTCTCGCGCGTGAGGATGCCGTCCTCCAGCAGCTTCAGCGCGTGGATCAGCTCGTTGCGAAACATGTCCTTGCGGCGGCCGGCGTAGGCCTGCGTGGCCAGCACCTGGATGGCATAGTGCGGCGAGCGATGCGCGCCGAACGCGGTCTCGCGCCCCCAGATGGCGAGCACGAACTGGCGCTGCACGCCAAGCTCGCGCTCGATCCGGTCCAGCGCGTCGCGATGCTTCACCAGCAGCGCCTTGCCCTGGTCGCTCAGCTTGGCGAGATAGGCCGCGTTCACGTAGGCAGCGGGCGTCCGGGTAAACTCGGCCTGGCCCTTGTCGTCGGCCTTGCCGGGCAGCATGAGATCGGGAATGGAGAAATCCGGCTCCACGCCGGCGAAAGCCTTGTCGAAGGTGGCGCGCGAGACGCCGTAGGTCTGCACCTCGGGCCAAAGCTCGCTGACAAAGCGGCGAAAGCCTTGGGCGTCCTGCGCGGATACGCTGGGCGCCGGGATGGCGACCGCGAGCCACGCCAGCGCCGCCAGCGCGCCTGCCCCCGTCCGGCAGGACGCCGCCAACACCCGCCGGCCGGCCATTGTGGCGAACCTCACCCAGCCCTCCGCATCGCGATGACGCCGTCTTCTCCGGGCACTTTAGGCGATTCTGTGCCCATTTTTGGGCCGCCACCGGGTTCGGCGGCTCCGGCCAGCTCGGATTTGACGCCCACAGGCGTCTGCCGGCCGGCCATGCTTGCAGCCTGCCCCCGTGGGCGGCTAGGTGTGGTGCAGCACGGCCAAGCGCCGAACGGAGTTCATTCCTCGATGACACAGCGCATTCGCAAGGCGGTCTTTCCGGTGGCCGGGCTCGGCACCCGCTTTCTGCCTGCCACCAAGGCGGTGCCCAAGGAGATGCTGACGATCGTCGACCGCCCGGTCATCCAGCACGTCGTGGACGAGGCCCGCGCGGCCGGCATCGAGCATTTCATCTTCGTGACGGGACGCAACAAGGGCGTCATCGAGGATCACTTCGACAGGCAGTTCGAGCTGGAGCGCACGCTGGCCGAGCGCGGCAAGACGGCCGAGCTCGATGCGCTCGTGCGCGAGCTGCCCGGCGCCGGCCAGACCAGCTTCACGCGCCAGCAGTTGCCGCTGGGGCTCGGGCATGCGGTGTGGTGCGCGCGCGACATCGTCGGTAACGAGCCGTTTGCGCTGCTGCTGCCCGACGTGCTGCACTTTGCAGACACCCCCTGCATCGGCGAGATGATCGAGGCCTATGCAGCCCATGCCGGCAACTACATCGCCGTCGCGCCGGTGCCGGCGGACCAGGCGCATCAGTACGGCATCGTCGGCGTGGAGGACCCGAAGGCCAAGACCTCGCGCATCACGCAGATGGTGGAAAAGCCCAAGGCCGGAACGGCGCCGTCCAACCTGCACATCTCCGGCCGCTACATCCTGCAGCCGGAGATTTTCGCGATTCTCGAGCAGGGCGAGCGCGGCGCCGGCGGCGAGATCCAGATCACGGATGCCATGATCAAGCTCGCCCAGGTGCAGCCGTTCCATGCCGTGCGCTTCGACGGCACCATCTACGACTGCGGCTCCAAGATCGGCTTCCTCACCGCCAACCTCGCCTATGCGCTCGCGCGCAGCGATCTGGGGCCCGCACTCAGGGCTGAGATCAAGAGGCTGCTGTAGGCGCGCCCAGCCCGCGCCGGGCGATCGCGCGGCCGGCACCTCGCCAAGGCCCGGGCGCAATGCCGACCAGGCTCTGCCGCGGCCGCGCGAAACGCCCCAAGGCGTGATCTTGGGGGGACGGTGGTGGTGGTGCTGCCGTCAAGGGCAGCCTGCCGCGCAACCTCCCTTGCACAAGACGGCAAGGGAGGCGCAGCTTGGTGGATCAGCTTTGCGGCTGAGGCGAGGGCTCGTGCGGGCCGCCGCCGGAACCGGCCGGGCGATCGCGCCGCTCGGTCATGAAGGCGTCGAACTCGGCGCGGTCCTTGGCCATGCGCAGGCGCTCCAGGAAGGCGCGGAACTCGGCTGCCTCCTCCTCCAGCTTGCGCAGCGCCTCGCTGCGGTATTCGTCGAAGGCGCGGTTGCCGCTCGGCGCAAAGCCGTGGCGCCCGCCCCAGTGCCGCTGCATGCGGCGCTCCCAGCGCTCCCGCCGGTGCTCCCAGCGTGCTGCCGCACGGTCCCGCCACGCCTGCATGTCGCCGTATCTTGGTGAGCATCCCATCCGTCCACTCCATATGATGTAGGCCAGGACCGCCAGACCGATGGGCCAGAACACGATGAAGCCGAGCACCATCAGCGCCAGCCAGGCCGGCCTCCCGAAGTCGTCAATCCTTGCGACTACCTCAGACATTGCCGTCGTTCTCCAGGGTCAGGATCCGCGTGAATGTTTATAACATTTACATAAATGGCAGAGGGCAGGGTCCGCGTCAAGGGGCGCCCAGGAAAGATGGGGCCGATAGCGGCGACGTGAAACCTCGGGCGGGACCACGGGCGAAGGTTCCGGTGCGCGGCACGCACCACGGCACGACGCGAGAATTCGTCTTAAGAAAAATGAACAGCGCACGGATGTTTCACGTGAAACATCCGCGCGCATGGACCTTGCAGACGGCCACGGCAGCGGGCTGGAGCCCCTTGGGCAAGCCGGGCCCTTCGCTCGGCGGGCCGCTTGCCGCCGGCGCTAGGCCGCCCCGCGGGCTGCGGCGTCGATCTGGGCCGCAAGCCTGTCGTCGATGCCCAGCGCCCCGGCGAGGCGGCTCAGGAAGGCATGCTCCGCCGCGCTGTCCACATCGACGGCGACGCGAGCGGCCGTGTAGACCTGCACGGCCTGCTGCGGCGAGGCAACGGCGTCCGCCAGATCCTCGGCCGTCGCGGGATGGTTGATCTCCCGGGTCAGGAACTGCTGCGCCACCGCGTCCATGCCGGCCTGCTGCAGCCCGCCCAGGATCTTCTGCTGCTCCTTGGCATCGATGCGCCCGTCCGCAGCCGCGGCCGCAATCATCGCGCGGATGTAGAGCATGGCCGACTCGTGCGTCACCGCGTCGGGCTCGAAGCCCGAGCCCTGCGGCGCCGCAACCAGGCCCTGCCGCGTCGGCGCCGTGCCGCCGGTGAGCGGCGGCAGGCCCTGCTGGTAGTTCTGGTAGGCCTTGTAGGCGAGCCCGCCGATCAGCGCGAGGCCGCCAAGCTTGATGGCGCTGCCCGCCAGCGCACGGCCGGTCCCGGTCCCGAGAATGAGGGCGCCAAGTCCGCCGAGCGCGGCGCCGGCACCGAGCTGGTTGTTGGCAATGAGCTCCTTGAGCTTGGCGATAAGCTCGTCCGGCGACTGCCCGGTCGCCTGGCCGATGGCCTCGCGCGCTCGGCCGGAGGCGCCGGTCATGTCGTCGAGCCGGCCCGCGCCTTCACGCACGCCCGAGGTCGCCTGGCCCAACACCTGCTTGAGGACATCGAGCACGCCGCCCTGACCGCCGCCTTGGCCCGGGCCACCTTGGCCGCCGTCGCCGACCATCCGGTTCATGGAACCGCCCGGGGAACCGCCGAGCAGGTCGCGCAGCAGGTCTTGCAGATTGCCGCCGCCGGGGCCGCTTTGTCCGCCGCCGGATCCAGGCCCCGCCTGGCCGCCGCCCAGCACGCTGCGCAGCAGGTCTTCCAGACTTACGCCGCCGGTTTGGTCGGGAGCCTGGCCGGGCGGCAACGCCTCGCGCGGATCGTCGCGATAGGCGCCCCGCGGCATGGCTTGGGGGTCAGAGGCTGGGCTGCGGCTCGGCGGGGGAGTGCCGCCACCTTGCAGACCGCCCTGGCTGCCGAGCTGGCCGAGCAGGTCCCTGAAGATGTCCGCTCCTTGTCCTGGGCCTTGTCCTTGCGGCTGCCCGCCGCCGCGGACCAGTACGTCGAGAATGCTTCTGGCGTCGAACATCTTCGGGATCCTCCGGTGGGTACAGGGGGTCCCCCCGGCGGCCACACTAGGCCGGCCCGCCGGGGCTCCGCAATCTGATCCATCGGCGCACGGCGCCGTGGCAGCAGGTGGGGTTAACATTTCGGCCTATTCGGCCGCTGCCGGCACAGGCTTGGGCTGCGCTGCAGGCGACAGGCCGGACGCCGCGCCGTGCGCCTCGGCCGCGCCATCGCCCGCCTCATCGCCAGGGCCGACAAACCGGCCGAAGACGTGCCACATCACTTTCGCGACATCGTCCATCACGGCAAACACCGCCGGCACGAACACCAGCGACAGCAGCGTGGAGGATGTGAGCCCGCCGATCACCGCAATCGACATGGGCGCCCGGAACTCGCCGCCGGCACCGCTGGCAATGGCCGAGGGCAGCATGCCGCCGATCATGGCAACGGTCGTCATCACGATCGGCCGCGCCCGCTTGCGGCCGGCATCGACGATGGCTTCCGTGCGCGACACGCCGCGCGCCATCTCCTCGATGGCGAAGTCCACCAGCATGATGGCGTTCTTGGTGACGATGCCCATCAGCATCAGGATGCCGATCACCACGGGCAGGCTGATGGGCTGGCCGGTTATGGCCAATGCCACGATGGCCCCGCCGATCGAGAGCGGCAGGGAGAACAGGATGGTGATCGGCTGCAGGAAGCTGCCGAACAGCAGCACCAGCACGGCATACACCATCATGATGCCGGCCCCCATGGCCTGGGCGAAGCTCTCGAACACCTCGCCCATGATCTCGGCGTCGCCGAACTGCCTGAGCTCGACGCCCGGCGGCAGGGTCTTGGCGGCCGGCAACGCCAGCATGCGATCGACGGCCTCGCCGAGCGGCGCGTTGCCGACGAGATCGGCGCCGATGAGCACGCGGCGCATGCGGTCGTAGCGGTCGATGGCCGTCGGGCCTTGACCGAGCTCGAAGCGAGCGATCGACGACAGCGGCACCGAGGCGCCCGAGGCGGTCGCAACCTTGAGCCCTTCCAGGATCTGCCGGTCGCCGCGCGCACGCTCCTCGAGCTGCACCCGGATCGGCACCTGCCGGTCGCCGACGTTGAACTTGGCAAGGTTGGCACCGATGTCGCCGATGGTGGCGATGCGCACGGCCTCGGACATGGCCTCGGTCGAAACGCCGAGCTCGGCGGCAATGTCGCCGATCGGAACCAGGCGCAACTCGGGCCGGTCCAGCTCCGCGGTCGAGACGACGTTGGCGATCAGGGGAATGCGCTTGGCCTGGCTGGTCATCTCGGCGGCCACGTGCGTCACCGCCGCGGCATCGCGCCCGGAGACCACGAGCTGGATCTGGCGCTGGCCGTTGTCCTGCAGGAACCAGAAGCGGATGTCGGGCACGCTCGCCAGACCGCGGCTGATCTCGGCTTTGATCGCGGCTTGGCCGAGCTTGCGCTTGTTCTTCGGCACCAGGTTGATGACGAGCGTGGCCTTGCGCACCTCCGCGCCGCCGCCCATCACCTTGCCGCCGCTGATGAACACGCTCTTGATATCGGAGCGCGCCAGGATCTGGCGGGCGACGGCATCGGTGGTGACCTGGGTTTCGCCCATGCGCGAGCCCGGCGGCAGCTCGACGGCGAGCAGCGTGCGGCCCGTGTCCTCGGGGGGCAGGAAGCCCGATGGCAGCAGATAGAAGCTGCCGATGGAGGCCGCGAATATCGCCAGCCCCAGGCCCACCGTCTTGTAGTGGTGCGCGACCGACCAGCGCACCAGCCGGGTATAGGCCTCAAGCGCCCTGCCTTCCTTCTCGTGATGCGTATTGCCGCGCATGAAATAGGCCGCCAGCAGCGGCGTGATGAGCCGCGCCACCAGCAGCGAGAAGAACACGGCAAAGGCCACGACCAGCCCGAACTGCTTGAAGTATTGCCCGGCAATGCCGCCCATGAAGCTGACGGGAACGAACACGGCAATGATCGTCAGCGTGATGGCGATGACGGCCAGGCCGATCTCGTCGGCCGCCTCGAGCGCCGCGCGATAGGCGCTCTTGCCCATGCGCATATGGCGCACGATGTTCTCGATCTCCACGATGGCGTCGTCCACCAGAATGCCGGTGACGATGGTGATGGCCAGCAGGCTGACGAGGTTGAGCGAGAAGCCGGCGGCGTCGAGCGCCCAGAAGGCCGGCACGATCGACAGCGGCAGTGCGATGGCGGCGATCACCGTGGCGCGCAGATCGCGCAGGAAGAGCAGCACCACGACGATGGCAAGCGCCGCCCCCTCCATCAGCGTCGTCATCGTCGAGCGATAGGCGCCCATCGTGTGGATCACCATGGTGTCGATGAGCTTCAGCTCGACGTTGGGGTGCGCCTGCTGCAGGTCGGCGATCTTCTTGGCCACATCGGCCGCAACCACGGTATCGCTCGCGCCCGTGGCACGCGAGACCGCGAACGCCACCACCGGCGCGCCGTCGAGCGCGGCAAAGGTGCGCGGCTCGGCATTGGTATCCGTCACCGCGCCGAGCTGGTCGAGGCGCACCTTGCGGCCCCGCGGCAGGGTGATCATGGTGGCGGCGAGATCCTCCAGGCTCTGCTTGCCGGCCAGCGTCCGGATCGCCTGCTCGCGGCCGCCGATGTCGCCGCGGCCACCGGCGAGATCCACGTGCGTGGCCCTGAGCTGCCGGTTCACGTCGCCGGCCGTGACGCCGTAGGCCAGCAGCCGGTCGGGATCGAGCGCAACGCGCATCTCGCGGTCGACGCCGCCGATGCGCTCGATCTGCGAAACGCCCTTCACGCCCTGCAGCACGCGCACGATGGTGTCATCGACGAACCAGGAGAGCTGCTCGGGCGTCATGCCCGGCGCCCGCGCCGCGTAGGTCACGATCGGCAGTCCTTCCACCTGCACGCGCGTGACGATCGGCTCGTCGATGGTGCGGGGCAATTCCGTGCGGATGCGCGCAATGGCATCCTTGACGTCGTTGACGGCGCGATCCTGGTTGACCTCGAGGCGGAACTCGATGGTGGTGACCGACGAGCCCTCGGTAATGGCCGACGTCTGGTGCTTGACCCCGTTCACGCCGGCAATGACGTCCTCGACCTTCTTGGTGACCTGCACCTCCAGCTCGGAGGGTGCTGCACCCGCCTGGGTGACCCGCACCTGCACGATCGGCACGTCGATATTGGGAAAGCGCGTGACCGGAAGCTGGTTGAAGCTCACGTAGCCGAGCGTCATCAGCACCAGGAACAGCACCAGCGCCGGCACCGGCTGGCGGATCGACCAGGCCGAGATGTTCCAGTTCATTGCCGCACCCGGCTCAGCTTTGCGTCGTCGGCCGGCATCGGCCGCACGGCATCGCCCTCGCGCAGAAACGTGCCGGCCCGGGCGATGATAAGGTCACCCTCCTGCAAGCCTTCGCGCACCTCCACCAGCGCACCGCCGGCAAGGCCGGTCTTGATCTTGCGCGTTTCCACGCGGCCGGCGCGCACCACCTGCACCGTGGGGCTTTCCGACGCGTAGAGGACGGCGGAGGACGGCACGGCGAGGCCGCTGCCGCTCGAGGTGGCGATAACGCCGCGCGCATAGGCGCCGACGCGCAAGCCAGGATTGTCACCGAGGAAGATGCGCACGCGGCCGAGGCGCGTAGACTTGTCGACCTCGGGCGACACCAGGCGCACCTTGCCCTCGATCGTCCCGACGCCCGCAACCGTCACACGCGCCATCTGGCCCTCCTGCACCGCGGCCAGCCGCGTCTCGATCACCTCGGCATCGAGCTCCACCTCGCCCTTGGCGACGATGCGGAACATGGGCTCGGCCGCGCCGGCGGCATAGCCGCCGACACGCGCCATGCGCCGGCTGACGATGCCGTCCGCGGGCGCCGTCACCTCGATGCGTCCCCGCCGCCACATCAACTCGCGACGCTGGGCCTCGACCTGCGCCTTCTCGGCCTCGGCGAGCCGCAGGCCGTCCTTGGCCGCTTCGAGCTGCGCCTGCGTGGTGCGCGCGGCCTGCTCGCGCTGATCGAACACGGCCTCCGTCATGTGGCCGGCGCCGCGCAGCGGCTTGGCGCGCTCCAGGGCATTGCGGTTTTCGATCAGGCGCGCCTCGGCCTGCACGATCGAGGCCTTGGCTTGCGCGATGGCCGCCGTGGAGCGGGCGATGGCGGCATCGTTCTGGGCGATCTGGGCGTCGATCGTATCGGCCACCAGGCGCGCCAATACATCACCCTTCTTCACGCGTGCGCCCTCATCGGTGAGGACCTCGGTGACGCGCAATCCCTCGACCTCGGGTCCAACCAGAATCTCCTCGCGTGCCACCAGCGATCCCGACGCGAGCACGGTCTCGGCGAAGTCGGCGGGGGCGACGCGAACCACCGTCACGGCCGCCGCCAGCGTATCGTCGAGGCGCGCCTCCTTGGCTGCCTTGCTCTCCGCCGGACCGGTCGGCCGCGGCAGCGACTTGCCCACGAGCGTCAGCGACACCATGGCGAAGGCGCCGGCCAGCATGATGCCAATCAGTATTCTTCTCACGGTCGCCCCCTCACGCAGTCTTCGCAGCGGCGCTGGTTGCGCCCGACACGGATACCGGCTTCAAAAGCTCGGCAACGAGGTGCACCACAGCGGCCATGACGGCTTGCGGATCGAAATTGGGATCGACGGCGCGGCGCCAGAACATGCCGTCGGAGATGACCATGAACACCTTCACCACGGTCGGAATGTCGAGCACGGGAGCGATGCGGCCCTCGTTCTTCATGTTCTGGAACAGCGTCTCGAAGCTCTCCACGATGAAGCGGTCGAAGCGCTGGTGGATCTCGCCGATGCGAGGGTTGCGGGTGGCTTCCAGGCCGATGTCGATGCACATGCGGTGCGTGTCGACCGGCTCCTCCAGAAAATACTGCTCGCCGAGCTGGCGCAGCGCCTCCATGAAGTCGGGGGCGGTCGCCAGCGCGGCCAGACGCTCCGCGAACTCGGCACGGTCGCGCTCGGAGATGCCGGCCATCAGCGCCTCCTTGCTGTCGAAGTAGACATAGACGGCGCCCGGGCTCACGCCGGCCGCCTTGCAGATGTCGTTGATGGAGGTGCGATGAAAGCCGGTGCGGGCGAAGCACTGCTGCGCGGCGTCGAGAATGTGCTCGCGCCTGGCGCGCTGCACGTCGGGCTTCAGTCGAGGCACGGCCCTTCTCCCTTGAATCATGGTGCAATGCACCAAAAAAAACGAATGACCGTTTTATTTGAGTGAAAAACGGCCGAGTCAAGGCGCCAATGTGAAGGGCATGTAAAGATCCGTACGGCGTTGCAGGATGGCTGCACTGCCGCATCGCTGCTCGTCGATGCGCGGCTCAAGGTGCGGATATGTAGGAACAGGCGCGGATTTGCATCTGCGCCGCGCACGGCGTGGGTTTGCGTCGGCGGCCGACCGCGCTCGGTGCTACCGGGGCCGTGTCGCCGCGCCATAACCTTCCGCTCCCAGCCCGATCCCGTGTCGTCACGCGATGCGCGGCAATGTGGGGTGCCGGGATTTCCGGTGCTTCTCCGCCGTGTAAAGGTTCGTAAAGTGCAGGTGCGCAGTGGCCGTGTGGGCGCGGGGCGGCGCGCGTGCTAGGTGTGGGTTTGCCTCGCGCGCTATCTACACCCCTGTTCTCCACGACGGCGGACCGCATGATCCCCTTGCTGAAAGGCCTGCGCATTCTTGATCTGACATCGGTCATTCTGGGTCCCTATGCGACGCAAATCCTCGGCGATCTCGGTGCCGAGGTGATCAAGGTGGAAGCGCCCGAGGGCGACAGCATGCGGCCCATTGCGCCGGTGGCGGCGCCGGGCCTGAGCGCGATCTTCTCCAACTTCAATCGCAACAAGCGCTCGGTGGCGCTTGATCTCAAGACCGAGGCGGGCAAGGCCGCACTCAGAAAGCTCCTGCCGACGGCCGACGTGTTCGTGCACAACATGCGTCAGGAGGCCATGGACAAGCTCGGTTTCACCTTCAAGGCCGTGCGGGAGGTCAATCCCAGGATCATCTATGCCGCGGCCATCGGCTTCGGTCGGCACGGCCGCTATGCCGGCAAGCCGGCCTATGACGATGTGATCCAGGCGGCCTCCGGCTTCGCCGGCCTGTTCCAGATGCGCGATGGCGCGCCGCTCTACGCACCGAGCATCGCGGCCGACAAGGTGTCGGGCCTGCATCTGGCCTATGCGGTGATGGCGGCGCTCCTCTATCGGGAGCGCACCGGCGAGGTGCCCGGCTACGTCGAGGTGCCGATGTTTGAGCTGATGGCCGCGTTCAGCCTCTCCGAGCACATGAGCGCCGCCACGTTCGAGGAGAGCGGCAAGATCGGCTATGTGCGTGTCATCTCGCCGTCGCGCCGGCCCTACAAGACCAGGGACGGCTGGGTGGGCGTTCTGCCCTATACGCCGCGCAACTGGACCAAGATCCTCGTCGAGATCGGCCGCGCCGACGTTACCGAGCTCGACTGGTTCAAGGATGCGACCGAACGCAGCCGCCGCGTCGATGAGCTTTACGCCATCCTCGCCGCCGCGATGGTCGATCGCACCACGGCGGAATGGCTCGCCGTCTTCGAGCGGCTCGACATCCCCTCGCAGCCGGTCCGGCTGCCGAACGACCTGATGCGCGACCCGCACCTGCAGGACGTCGGCTTCTTCAGCACGAACTTCGCGGGCGACACACCGGTGACGCGCACGCTGCGGCAGGCGGTCAACGTGGAGAGCGTCGAGACGGCGCCCGACCTGCCGCCACCACGGCTGGGCGCCGACACGGCCGACATCCTGCGCCAGGCGGGCTGTAGCGAGGCGGAGATCGCGGCCGTGCTGCCCAGCACAGTCTGATTGTCCTTCTGATTGTCCTCTTGTCATCCCGGAATTCGCGTCAGCGAATATCCGGGACCCAGATCGCAGGCGCTGCGCCGTCCCGGCTGTTCGCGCTCCGCGCTCGGCCGCAATGACGGCTTAGATGCGCTCCAGCACCACGGCGATGCCCTGGCCGACGCCGATGCACATGGAGACGAGCGCATAGCGCCCGCCGGTGCGCTGCAACTGGCGCGCTGCGGTGAGGGCCAGGCGCGCGCCCGAGGCCCCCAGCGGGTGGCCGACGGCAATGGCCCCGCCGTTGGGATTGACGCGCTTGTCGTCGAGCGGCAGGCCAAAGCCCTTGAGGCACGCCAGCACCTGGGCCGCGAACGCCTCGTTGATCTCGATGACGTCCATGTCTTTCAGCGTGAGGCCCGCCCGCTCCAGCGCCTTCTTGGCGGCCGGCACCGGCCCGAAGCCCATGATGCGCGGCGGCACCCCGGCAACACCGGTGGCCAGGATGCGTGCCATGGGTTGGACACCCGCCTTCTCGCCCGCGTCGCGGCTCGCCACGATCAGGGCCGCCGCGCCGTCGTTGATGCCCGAGGCGTTGCCGGCCGTGGTCACGCCCTGGGGAAACAGCGGCTTGAGTTTGAGCAGCGAGTCCATGGTCGTCTCGGGGCGGGGATGCTCGTCGTCGGCCGAAACGAGGTCGGGCTTGCTCCTGCCCTGGGGCACCGAGATGGGATGGATCTCGCTTTGGAAGAAGCCGTCCTTGGCGGCGTTGGCGTACTTCTGCTGCGAGCCGAGCGCAAAGAGATCGCAGTCCTCGCGCGAGAGCTGGTGTTCGCGCGCCAGGTTGTCGGCGGTCTCGGGCATGGTGTCGGCACCGAACCGACTCTCGATCTTCGGATTGGGGAAGCGCGCACCAAGCGAGGAATCGAACACGGTGAAGCTTTTCGAGAACGCCTGATCGGCCTTGCCGACCACGAACGGCGCGCGCGTCATGCTCTCGACGCCGCCGGTGACGCAGATATCCGCCTCGCCGCAACTGATGGCATGCGCCGCGCCGGCCAGCGCATTGAGGCCCGAGCCGCACAGGCGGTTGTGCACCGCGCCGGGGGTATCCGTCGGCAGCCCGGCCAGCAGCAGGGCGTGCCGGGCGACGTTGCGGCTGTCCTCGCCCGCCTGCGACGCGCAGCCGATCGACACGTCGTCGATCGTCTCCACCGCAAAGCCCGAGCGTGCGACCACCTCCTTGATGACACAGGCCAGCAGATCATCCGGCCGCACGCGCGCCAGCGCGCCGGAATGGCGGCCAAACGGCGTGCGCAGGCCACCGTAGATGTACGCTTCCAGCATTGCTCTCCCCCAACCCGGTTGCAGTTGCTACATACGACCTAACCCAGTCTTGAGACCACTCGGCTCGGTGCAACGAGGGCCGCGGCGTGCCCGCTCAATGTGGCGAGACTAGGCCGGCCTGAAGGTTCTCGGTCCGCGCAGGGCAAGCACCAGTTGCGCCATGATCGCAATGGCAATCTCCGGCGGGCTCTGCGCGCCGATATTGATGCCGATCGGTGAGTTGATGCGCCCGATCTCGGCATCTGAAAAACCGGCGTCCTTGAGACGCTGCGTGCGCTTGGCGTGATTGCGCCTGGAGCCGAGAGCGCCGACATAGAAGCAGTCGGACCGCATGGCCAGCTTCAGTGCCTCGTCGTCGATATGGCCGACGTGGGCCAGCGCCACCACGGCCGTGTAGGGATCGAGGCCGATCTTGGGAATGGCGTCCTGCGGCCATTCCGTATCGAGGCGAATGCCGGGAAAGCGCGTTTCGGCCGCAAACGCCGTGCGCGGGTCGATCACCGTCACCTCATAGCCGGCCAGTTGCACCAGTTGGGCCAGGATCTGGCCGATGTGCGTGGCGCCGATGATCAGCACGCGTGCGGGCGGCACCAGCGCGTGCAGGAAGATTTCGCCGTCCGGCGTCTCCTGCAGCTCGCTCTCGCCGCTGGCAAAGTGCCGGCGAATGGTCTCGTCGCCGCGATCGTCCTCGCGCTCGAAGAACTCGCGGCGACCGTCCTGCAAGCGGGTCCTGATCAGCAGCCCGCGGCGGCTGGAGCGCGCGTCAATCGCGCGGTCGAGCAAGCTCGGGCCGCTTGCCGTGTCGAGCCGTTCGAGGAACACCTTGATCTGGCCGCCACAGGGCAGGCCGACCTGCCAGGCGGTCTCATCGGCGACCCCGAAGGTGAGGGTCTTGGGCTTGCCGTCCGCCAGGATGTCCTCGGCTTCGGCGATGACCTCGCCCTCGACGCAGCCGCCCGAAACCGATCCCTCGAAGCGCCCGTCGGCTGCCACGACCATCTGCCCGCCGACGCCGACGGGCGCCGACCCCCAGGTGCCGACGACGGTCGCAAGCGCGACGCGGCCATCCGTCTCGAGCCAGGTGCGCGCGGCCTTCAGCACGTCATGCGGCACGTCGGGGCGATCGGAACGCGGTGGCTCGGACATGACTCGAAGCTCGGTTTGAACTCAAGGTCCGCTTGTTGATGATGCCGCCGGGCGTGGTGCCGGTGACTGCTTGTGATTTGCGGCGCCAACATAAACGGCGGCGGCGCCGAGCACCAGCGCCGCCGCTGTCATTGCCGCCATGCTCGCGAAGATGTGCGGAAGCCCTGGGAGTCGGCGTCAGGCCTTGGCCAGGGCCTTCTCGAACAGCGCCAGCACTCCCGCGCGCGCCGACCCGCGGTGACCGTCGTTGATGGCGATGAGCTCCTCGAAGGCGGTGTAGGGGCTATCCCGCCCCATGATCAGCATGGCGGTCTGGTCTGCGAGCCGCTGTGCCTGATCGCCGGTTCCGGCAATCTCGTAGGCGGCTCTCAGGATGGCGCCATAGGCGCAGAAGCGTGCGGCCTTGGCGTCCGTGGGCTCGCAGTGTCGATTGTTGCCGGTCCGGGCGATGGCGTACTGGGTCCAGCTGCGGGGGTCGGCGACGAGGCCGCGTGCGCGTTCGGCAACCTGTTGAACGAGAGGTTTCGACATTCCGTTTACTCCCTACAACAACGAGTTAAGGACGGCGGACGTGGATTGTGGTGTGCACAACCAGCCGACGATTGAGACAGCGTTAATGCCACCGGTCAAGCCCCCGAAGGTTCCACGGACAAGGAGATTTATCTTTTTCTGTCAGATGGTTGCTCTTCATTTTTCGCCATATTCCGGCCGCACCGCCCCGGTTTCGGCCGCAGTTGGGCCTCGTGCCCGACATGCGAATCGCGCAAATTCAATCTATGCGCGAGCAGCGTCAATCTTATACAACTCAACGGCTGGTGGCGTGCGCGCTGGCCGCTGGGGTCACGATGGGCGCGTCCTGGATTGCGGGCGCCCGCAGCGCCAGCGGCCCAGGTGGGCTGGCTGGCTTTGCAAAGATTGTCGATGGCGACACGATTGTCCTCGGCCACACCCGCATCCGCCTCGAAGGCATCGATGCACCCGAGGCCGGCCAAACCTGCAAGCGCCGGCTGGTGGGATCATGGGCCTGCGGCACGGAAGCCACCGGCGCCCTTGCACGCCTGATCGAAGGCAAGCCGGTGCGATGCCAAGCGCGTGGGCACGACAAGTACGGCCGCACGCTCGCCGTCTGCTTCCTCGGCACGGAGGATGTGAATGCCTGGATGGTGCGCCACGGCCTTGCCTGGGCCTTCGTCAAGTATTCAACGAGCTACGTGAAGGAGGAGGCGCAAGCGCGGGCCCAGCGCATCGGCGTCTGGCAGGGCGAAGCAACGCCACCCTGGGAATACCGTGAGCACCGCTGGGTCAATGCGGAGCAGCACGCTCCACAGGGCTGCGCCATCAAGGGCAACGTCACCGCGCATGGCAAGATCTACCACATGCCGTGGAGCCCCTGGTACGCACACATCAAGATGGACCCTGAACGGGGACGGCGCTGGTTCTGCACCGAGGCCGAGGCTGTCGCGGCAGGCTGGCGTCCGGTCAACCTGCACTGAGAGCAGAAGCGCTCCCGCATGGCGGACGCAGGAGGGTGGAGAGGGCTGCACGCGCCCATCGCCGCAGAGCGACGGGCAGCCTCATCTCCGGATGCATCTCCAAGGGCTTGCGGCAGCTTGCGCTGCGGAGCGCGCTATTCCGCACGCATGGTTATTTGGCTGAAGCCCTCGGGGCGGATATCGAGGCCCCCAATGACGACCAGGGTGAGAAAGGCCATGACGAGGGCCGTGACGATCACTTCGAGATAGGGCGGGCGCTTGGACATGTGCGGCCTTCCGTGTTCTCGTGGTGCTGAGGAGCCAAACGGTGCTACCCCCACCAGGGTTCCTCAGTTTTGCGAACCGCACCGAGGGGCAGTGTGCACCCCAGCTCATGGTTAAAATGCGGCAAGCCAAGGCTTTGCGGCGCAAAGCGCCGGCCATTCGGGCCTAGTGTGATGATCGAGAAATTCGCCCTTCCTCGCAGCACGCCTACTGAGCGAACTTCGCGATCGGGACACTAGCGGATGGGCGGCTGCGCCAGCGGCGGCACTTGAGGAAGGCGCTCCATCGGCGGCGCGATCGATGGGCCCGGCCCCATATACGTCCGCTCGTGCGGAGGCGGCGGGGGTTGGAAGATTGAGCGGTCGTTGATGATGATAGGCCGCTTGGGGGGCTTGGATTGCTTCTGCGCCTCCGCCACGCCCCCCCACATGGCGAACACACCAACCGCAATAGCCAGCACTGTCCGTACGAGCCCCATGGCATCCTGCGCCAGAAAGTTCACCCCGGTCATATGGTGTGGAGAGAACGACTGGCCAAGCGCCAGCGGCACGGTCAACGCGCGGCCAGCAAGTCAAATTTGGCTAAATTGGAGCGGGCGAAGGGATTTGAACCCTCGACCCTCACGTTGGCAACGTGATGCTCTACCCCTGAGCTACACCCGCGTCCATGGTGGTAAGGCCGGTCTTATGCAGCAAAGGCGCCGGGTTGGCAAGCGCAGGCGCCGTGCTGCCCGAGCCGCCGGCACAGCGGCGCCAATGGCAGGGTCATGCCCGTCGATCAGGACCCATGCAAAGCACTTGCGGTGGTTGCACGAGCAAAGCCCGCTCGGCTAAGACGGCCGGACGCTTCGTATCTGTTCCGAGCATCCAAACCGCGCATGCCCGCCTCCCGACAAGACCTGTTCACTCGCCTGGCTGACCTCGGCATCGCCACCGAAACGGTCGAGCATGCTGCCGTATTCACTGTTTCGGAAAGCTCCAAGCTCGAGCGCGAGCTGCCGGGCGGGCACACCAAGAATCTGTTTCTCAAGGACAAGAAGGGGCATTTGTTCCTTGTGATCGCGCTCGGACGTTCACATATCGATCTCAAGACCTTGCACAAGACGCTCGCCTGCGACCGCCTGAGCTTCGGCAAGCCCGAGCTGCTGATGGAGGTGTTGGGCGTGCCGGCGGGCTCGGTCACGCCTTTTGCACTTATCAATGATACCGCACATCGGGTGACGGTCATTCTCGATGCCGATATGATGCGTCACGAGCGGCTCAACTACCACCCGCTGGAGAACTCGGCGACGACCAACATCGCGCGGCAGGACCTGCTGGCGTTCATTCGCTCGTGCGGACACGAGCCGCGCATCATGGCGGTTGCCTCGACAGCCGTTGCCTCGCCTGAGCAGAACGGATCATGAGACGAAGCCCGCAATCGGGCTCTGGAGAATCGCAATGGACCTATCGATCGGCAAGCCGGGCGGACAGCCCAAGACGCCCGCGGGCGATATCATCAAGGACGCAACGGTCGCCACCTTCGCCCGCGACGTGATCGAGGCCTCGCGCACGGCGCCGGTGCTGGTCGATTTCTGGGCGCCCTGGTGCGGCCCCTGCAAGCAGCTGACGCCGATCCTGGAGAAGGTGGTCCGCTCCCACAACGGCAAGGTGCGCCTCGTCAAGGTCAACATCGACGAGAATCAGACGCTGGCCAATCAGCTGCGCATTCAGTCGATCCCGACCGTCTACGCCTTCCGTGACGGGCGGCCGCTCGACGGCTTCCAGGGTGCCCAGCCGGAAAGCGCGGTGAAGGCCTTTGTCGAGCGGCTGCTGGGCGAGGAAGCGGCCATGGACGCGGCAGCGGCCCTGGCGGCGGCGGATCAGGCGCTGGAGGCCGGTGACCTGCAGGGGGCAGCCGAGATCTACGCTGCGCTCCTCCAGACGGACCCGCAGAACGTGGCCGCCCTGGCCGGTCTCGCCCGGTGCTATCTCAAGAGCGGCGACGTCGCGCGCGCCGAGCAGACGCTGGGCTTGGTGCCGCCCGACAAGCGCGAGGCCGGGCCCGTTGCAAGCGTGCGCGCGGCGCTGGATCTGGCAAAGCTCGCGGGCAAGGCGGGCGACGCCGACAAGCTCGAGGCCAAGGTGGAGGCGGAGCCGGCCAATCATCAGGCCCGCATCGACTATGCGATGGCGCTGGCCGCCGCCGGCCGGAAATCGGAGGCCGCAGAGCAGCTCCTGGAGAGTTTCCGCCGTGACCGCAAGTGGAACGAGGAGGCGGCGCGCAAGCAGCTCGTGCAGCTCTTCGACGCCTGGGGGCCGAAGGACCCCGCGACGCTCGAGGGCCGGCGCAGATTGTCATCCATTCTGTTTTCTTGAGGCCATGGGCGGGGGTGATGGTGCGGAAGTTCTCGGAACGCTATCAAGGCCCTGCGGACCTGCCGCAGCGCATACCGGTGTTCCCGTTGCGGGGCGCAATTCTGCTGCCGCGCGCAACGCTGCCGCTCAACATCTTCGAGCCGCGCTACCTGCAGATGGTGGAGGACGTGGTGTCCACCTCGCGCGTGATGGGCATGCTGCAGCCTGCGGGTGGCGACGAGGAGTCGCCGCCCGGGCGCGCGGCGCCGCTGCGCCGCGTCGGCTGCGCCGGCCGCGTGACCGGCTATCAGGAGCTGGACGAAGGCCGCATGCTGATCTCCCTGACGGGGATTGTGCGCTTTACGCTCGTCGAGGAGGTGCCGTTCGAGAAGCCCTATCGCATCTGCACGGTCAGCTACGATAGGTTCACGGGCGATTTCGCGGCCGGCGCCGGCGAGGACGATGTCGACCGGCCGGGCCTGTTGAAGACGCTGAAGGCTTATCTGGAGGCGCGCAACCTCAAGGCGGACTGGGCGGCGATCTCCAAATCGTCGAACGAGACGCTGATCAACTCCCTGGCCATCGTCAGCCCCTTCGGGCCGGAGGAGAAGCAGGCCTTGCTGGAAGCCGCCAATCTGAAGGACCGGGCCGAGATGCTGGTGGCGCTGGCCGAGATGGAGCTGGCGGCCAGCCCCGGCGGCTCCGGCTCCACGCTGCAATAGCCCGCAAGGAGCGGTTCGACATGGCAGACACGCCCGCGCAAGCCGAGCCTTCCCGCCGCGCCGATCCGCGGGTGCTGGAAATGCTCGTCTGTCCGCTGACCAAGACGGCGCTGATCTACGATGAAGCCCGCCAGGAGCTCATCAGCCGCGCAGCCCGTCTGGCCTATCCAATCCGCGACGGCATTCCGGTGATGCTGCCCGAAGAAGCCCGCGCGCTCGACGACGACGAGCTGCGGCATTTGGGCAAGAAGTGAGCGCGTGCGACACGAAGCCGTGCATGCAAGCCCGGCGCTCCGTACGTTCGCCCTCATCGTGGCGCGCACTGGCATGCTCGGCTAATCTGAGCCCATGAGCAGCACGTCCAAGAAATCCGATCCGCCCGCTCCTGGCGACACCGTGTCGTTCGGGTTCAAGACCGTCGCCGAGGGCGACCGGCAGGGGCTGGTCAACGATATCTTCTCGGCCGTGGCGGGCCGCTACGATCTCATGAACGATTTGATGTCGGGCGGTCTGCACCGGCTCTGGAAGGACGATGTCATCGGCTGGCTCGCACCCCCCCGCTCGGCGCAGGCTTTCCGGCTTCTGGATGTCGCCGGCGGCACCGGCGACCTCACGGAGCGTTTCCTGCGCGTCGGCGGTCCCGGCTGCACGGCCACGCTGTTCGACATCAACCCGGAGATGCTGGCGGCGGGCCGCAAGCGGCTCGCAGGTGCCGGACTCGCGGAGCGCGTCGCCTTTGCCATCGGCAACGCCGAAGCGTTGCCGTTCCCCGACAAGAGCTTCGACGCCTACACGATCGGCTTCGGCATCCGCAACGTCACCCACATCGACAAGGCGCTCAGCGAGGCCTATCGCGTGCTGAAGACCGGGGGGCGCTTTCTCTGCATCGAGTTCTCCAGGTGCGAGGTGCCGCTGCTCGACCGGGTCTACGATTTCCATTCCTTTGAGGTGATCCCCCGCCTCGGCCAGCTCACCGCCGGCAATGCCGAGGCCTACCGCTACCTGGTCGAGAGCATCCGCAAATTCCCCAAGCAGGAGACATTCGCCGGCATGATCGGTGCGGCGGGTTTCTCCCGCGCCGCCTATCGCAACCTCACCGGCGGCATCGCGGCAATCCATTCGGGATGGCGGCTATGAACCCGGAATTGGCTTAGCGCGAGGACCCGGCGTGATCCGTGGTCCTGCCGCGCGCGCCCGCCTCCAGTGCCGCGCGCATCCGAGGGTCAATGGCGCGCTTGGTGAACGTCTTCGGGTCCACATGCACATAGGTCGTCTCGGTCGTGGCCAGCACCGGGGCTTCCCCCGCCCGCCGCATCTGCGTATTAAGCGTGAACGATGTCGTGCCGACGCGGCTGACCCAGGCAGAGACGTCGAGCACATAGTCGAAGCGGGCCGGCGATTTCCATTCGATGACCTGGCGCACGTTCTGGATCTCGAAGGTGCCGTCGAAGCCGTCCGTCGGCCGCGGCAGCGCAGCGCGCATGAACTCGAAGCAGGCAAGGTCCGCGTAGTCGCTGTAGCGCGAGTTGAACACCACATGCTGCGCGTCGCAATCCTGGTAGCGCACGCGCAGAAAATAGCGAAACGGCCCCGTCATGCCTTGGCTCCGTCGGTAAATCGATCGCTCCTGCGGTGGATCGAAAGCGTGTCGGCGCCGATCACGCGCCTCGCCTCCAGGCGCCAGCGCGTAGTGTCGTCCAGAATCTCCAAGCCACGGTCGCCGAACGGCTTGCGGCCCTTGGCGCCCAGCGCTGCCGTGCCGCGGGCAATGACGACTTCATCGGCTAGGTCGGCCGCCAGCAGTGCGCTTGCAATGGTCGGCCCGCCTTCGACCAGCACGCGCGTAACCCCATCCCCGCTCAGCGATTGCAGCACGGCCTTGAGCTGCAGCCGGCCGTCGCCGTCGGCGGGAACGTGCCGGACCTCCACACCGCTCGGATAGCGGGGCATGCCGTTCGCCGATGCGCCATAGATGAGGATCGGAACGCGGTGGGCCGTTTGGAACATCTTGAAAGTCGGGGAAATGCGAAACTTCGGGTCGAGAATGACGCGCCGGGGAGAGCGGTTGGCGAGGCCTGGGAGCCGGCAGGTCAGCTCCGGGTCGTCATCCTCCACCGTCTTGCGCCCGACCAGAATGGCATCGGCGTGGGCGCGCAGCAGGTGTGCATAGGCGCGCGCCTCGGGGCCCGACACCCACACGGGCGCGCCGTCGCCCGGCGCGATCAGGCCATCGCCCGAAACCGCCACCTTGAGCTGGACGAACGGACGCCCCTGGGTCATGCGCAGAATATGGCCGGCCGCCATCCACCGCGCGTCCTCGCCGCACAGCCCGATATCGACCGCCACCCCAGCCTGGCGCAGAACCTCCACCCCGCGCCCGGCAATCTCGGGGTTGGGATCCTCGGTGGCGCATACGACGCGCTGCATGCCGGCGGCCAGAATGGCTTCCGCGCACGGCATGATCTTGCTGATCAGCGGGTATGTGCGGCCGTGATAGGAGCACGGCTCAAGCGTGACGTACATGGTCTTGCCGCGGGCCCGCTCGCCGGCGCTGGCCAAAGCATGCGCCTCGGCGTGAGGCCGCCCGCTCGTCTGGGTCCACCCCCGTGCCACCACTTCGCCCGTCGCCTCATCGGCGATGACGGCACCGACCGCGGGGTTCGGCGCCGTCTGGCCGAGGATGCGCCGCGCCACATGCAGGGCGAGCGCCATGAACCGGCGATCCTGGTCGCTCCCCCCGGATGGGGATTGGCTGGCGTCCTTCGCGCTCAATGCTTTCTACCTGCCGCTTCAGCTCCGGACTGCGATGGGGTGGCGGTGCCTGCCTCCTGTGCCGGCTCGACCCGCCCGGCGATCTCGCCCAGCACCTCCTGGAAGTCCGCCGCCTCGCGGAAATGGCGATAGACGGAGGCGAAGCGCACATAGGCGACGGGATCGAGCCCCTTCAAGGCTTCCATCACCAATTCGCCAATGACGGAGGAGGGAACATCCTGCTCACCCATGCTTTCAAGCTGGCGCACGAGACCCGAGACGAGGCGATCGACTCGCTCGGACTGAATGGGACGCTTGCGCAGCGCCACTTCCACCGACCGGGAGAGTTTTTCGCGGTCGAAGGGCACGCGCCGGCCCGATCGCTTGACGACAACGATCTCCCTCAGCTGAATTCGCTCGAACGTGGTGAAGCGTCCGCCGCAGTCCTCGCACACGCGCCGCCGGCGGATGGCCGCGTTTTCCTCGGTCGGACGGCTGTCCTTGACCTGTGTATTGTCGCCATTGCAGTAGGGGCAACGCATCCCCGTACTCCCGCATAGCCTCGGCCGCCCGATGGCGCCAGGCGCGTTCCTTCGACGAAGTCTGCGTATCAAATCACGCGTAAATCGGAAACCGCCGGCAGAGCGCGATCGCCTCGGCCTTCACCTCGGCCTCAAGCTTGGCATTGCCCTCCTCGCCGTTGGCCGCCAGCCCGTCCAGCACTTTGGCCATCAGGCGGCCGATGGTGCGGAACTCTGCAACACCAAAACCACGCGTGGTGCCGGCGGGGGAGCCGACGCGGATGCCCGACGTCACCTGTGGTTTCTCCGGATCGAACGGCACGCCGTTCTTGTTGGTGGTGATGTTGGCGCGCCCCAGCGCCTTCTCCGCCCTGTTGCCGGTCAGCTTCTTGGGCCTGAGATCGACCAGCAGCAGATGGGTATCGGTGCCGCCGGAAACCAGGTCGAACCCCGAGCTCGAAAGCACCTCGCCGAGCACCTTGGCGTTTTCCGCCACAGCACGGGCATAGGTCTTGAACTCGGGGCGCAGGGCCTCGCCAAAGGCGACAGCCTTGGCGGCCACCACATGCATCAGCGGCCCGCCCTGCAGGCCCGGAAACACGGCCGAGTTGATCTTCTTGGCCAGGGCCTCATCGTTGGTAAAGATCGCCGCGCCTCTCGGGCCGCGCAGCGTCTTGTGCGTCGTGGTGGTAACCACGTGCGCGTGCGGGAAAGGCGAGGGATGGACGCCGCCCGCCACCAGCCCCGCAAAGTGGGCCATGTCGACCATCAAATAGGCGCCCACATCATCAGCAATCTGCCGAAATGCAGCGAAATCGATGGTGCGCGGATAGGCGCTGCCCCCGGCCACGATGACCTTGGGCTTGTGCTGGCGTGCCAGCGCTGCCACCTCATCCATGTCCAGGCGATGGTCCTGCCGACGCACCGTGTACGGCACCACCTTGAACCACTTGCCCGACATGTTCACGGGCGAGCCGTGCGTCAAATGTCCGCCGGCCGCCAGGCTCAGCCCCATGAACGTGTCGCCGGGCTGCATCAGAGCCATGAAGGCCGCTTGGTTGGCGGAGCTGCCCGAATGCGGCTGGACGTTGGCGAAATTGCACTTGAACAGCTTCTTGGCACGCTCGATGGCCAGCGTCTCCGCCTCATCCACGTACTGACAGCCGCCATAGTAGCGATGGCCCGGATAGCCTTCCGCGTATTTGTTGGTGAGCACCGTGCCGACTGTTTCCAGCACCGCACGGGAGACCATGTTCTCCGAAGCGATCAGCTCGATTTCGTCCTGCTGGCGTTTGAACTCCCGACCGACCATGCCGGCGAGTTCCGGATCACTCTCGTTCAGCGTGGCGGTGAAAAAGCTCGATTGGGGCGCTTGGCTACGCCCGGCGGCTGCAGTGCTCATGGGTTGTTCTCGGCCTGACGCGTCGCGCCCGATCGGCGCGGCGCCCTCTTATCACGCCCTTCGCTTCTGCAACAAGACCGCTTCCTGACGCGGGTTTCGCGCCGACATCAAGGCCCGTCCGCCATGGGGTTTGGCTTACGAGCTTGGCCCGGCGTCGAAGTTTACCTTGTCCACCAGCTCGGACGCGCGCTTGCGGTACTTGGCAATGTTGTCGAGCGGAAGCGGATCGGCCTTGAGCACCCCCCAGCTCCGCACAATCTCAGAGGCAGGAACTTTGGGGTTGACCGGGTACTCGTTGTTGGCCGTGGCATAGATTTTCTGCGCCTCCTCCGAGGCGAGGAATTCCATCAGCTTGATCGCATTGGCCTTGTTGGGCGCATGCTTCGTCAGCGCCATGCCCGAGATATTCACGTGGCTCCCCCGGTCGTTGGCGTTGGGAAACAGGACCTTGATGGCGCTTGCCCACTCCTTTTGCTCGGGATTCTTCTCGGCCTGCATCATCAGCGCCATGTAGTAGGTATTGCCGAGCGCCAGGTCACATTTGCCGGAATGGATGTCGCGCGCCTGCTCGCGGTCACCGCCTGCAGGCTTCTGCGCCAGATTGGCCTTCACGTCCCTGAGCCACCGCTCGGTGAACGCCTCACCCTTGTGTGCAATGATGGTCGCGATCAGCGAGGTGTTATAGACGTGCTGGCCGGAGCGGACGCAGATTTTGCCCTTCCACTTCGGGTCGGCTAATTCTTCGTAGGATATGGTGTTCTGCTTGACGCGCTCCCTCGAGGCATAGACCACGCGTGAGCGCATCGTCAGCCCGAACCAATGATTGCCGGGATCGCGAAACTGGGGAGGAATGGCCTTTGTCAGCTCCGCCGAAACGACAGGCTGGGTCAGGCCGGCGTCCTTGGCTTCGGAGAGCCGTCCGGCATCCACGGTGAACAGAAGGTCCGCAGGGCTGTTCTGCCCTTCGGCAGCGAGGCGCTCGTTGAGGCCGGCGGCCGCAAAGATGACGTTTGTCTTGATGCCGGTCTTGTCGGTGAAGGTCTTCAGCAGCGGATCGATGAGCTGCGGCTGGCGGTACGAGTAGATGTTGACCTCGCCCTGTGCCAGGGCAGCAGGATTAAGACACGCAACAGCGATGAGAGCGAAGGCGAGCTGCGCGAAGGCGCGAGTGCTGCGGCGCGCGCGTTGTGTGGCCTGCATGCCGTCCTCCAGTCAGCGGGTTCAAAGCCCGGCATTCGGAACGCGGGTGTTCGTCAACTACCCCTGCTTTTTCAGCAGGCCATCTAGTGCGAATGTTGATTGATCTTGTCAAGATTCTCGCAACGCCCGAGCGTGCTTTGGAACCGTTCCAAAGAAGCGGTGCGGCCAGGACGCGCCCCCAAGGCATTGTTGTCAGAATGCGATATGGACAGGGGCCAACGGCGCGTCGCGAGCGCATGCGAGGCAATGGCCCGTCTTTGAGGTGGCGGCATATGTACTCCGACCCTCACCCATCGCGGCACACTCGGAAATCCTGACCCTCCGCCGGGCATCCTCACGTCGAAACGGCGAACGCGCCGAATTGCGTCATGCGCCCAGGAGCCGCATCGAACAGTGCGCGCGTGTACTCGTGTCGGGGGTTGCGAAACACGTCGGCCGTCGGCCCCTGCTCCACGATCACGCCCCGCAGCATCACCGCGATGCGATCGCAGATCTGCGAGGCCACCCGCAGGTCATGCGTGATAAACAGCACAGCCAAATCGAAGCGGCGCCTTACGTCATCCAGCACTTTCAGCACCTGCGCCTGCACCGACACATCAAGCGCGGACACCGCCTCATCGGCGATCAGCAGTTGCGGCTCCATTGCCAGCGCGCGCGCTATGGCAATGCGCTGGCGCTGTCCACCCGAGAACTGATGCGGATAGCGCGACAGGGCTTCCGGCGGCAGGCCGACGAGCTGCATCAGCTCCCGCGCGCGATCGGTCGCCTGCTTGCGGCCGAGACCGAAGTTCACCGGCCCTTCGATGATCGAGGCCCCGACCGTGCGGCGCGGATTGAGAGACCGAAAGGGGTCCTGAAAGACGATCTGTACATGCCTGCGATATGTCCGCAGGCGGCTCTCGGGCAATTGCGCCACATCGACATCGCCGATCCGAATGGCGCCCGAGGTCGGCTGGATCAGGCGCACGATGCAGCGCGCCACCGTGGACTTGCCCGACCCCGACTCGCCGACGATGCCGACCGTCTCCCCGCGCCTCACCATGAGATCAACGTTCTCTGCGGCACGCACGGCATGCGACATGCCCAGGCCGAGCCCGTAGGTCTTGCTCAGTCGCTCCGTCGCCAGGGCTACGGGTCCGCTCTTGGGGGCGCGGTCGGGTGCGTCCAGACTGGGCACGGCTGCAAGCAGCATGCGCGTGTAGGCGGCCTTGGGCCGCTGCAGGATTTCATCGCGAGTGCCGCTCTCGACCACTCTGCCCGCCTGCATCACCACCACGCGATGTGCGATTTCGGCCACCACCCCGAAATCATGCGTGATGAACAAAACACCCGTGCCGCGCCTTTCCTGCATCTCGCGGATCAGGCGCAGAATCTGCGCTTGTGTCGTGACGTCGAGCGCCGTCGTCGGCTCGTCGGCGATCAGCAGCGCGGGATCGAGCGCTAGCGCGGAAGCGATCATGATGCGCTGCCGCTGGCCGCCCGAAATCTGATGCGGATAGGCATTGATGAGGCGGCTGGGCTCGGGCAAATGCACCGCGCTCATCATGTCGAGAACGCGCTTGCGCCGCTCCCGCTCGGAGAGAGTGGTATGGATCTCCAGCACCTCCGCGATCTGGCTGCCCACCGTCATCACCGGGTTGAGGGCAGTCATGGGCTCCTGAAAGATCATGGACATGCGCTTGCCGCGCAGCCTGCGCAACTGCATCGGGGAGCAGCCCAGGATGTTCTCGCCCTCGAGCAGGATGTTGCCCGCATCCGCCTTCAGCTCGCGCGGCAGCAGTCCCATCACCGCTTGCGCCGTGACCGACTTGCCCGATCCCGACTCCCCCACCACGCACACGATCTCGCCCGGCCCGACGCTCAGCGCGATGTTGTCAACGGCATGCAACCGGTCCGAGCCGGTGGGCAAGCGGACACTGAGACCATCGATACTGAGCACCGGCAGGCGATCGGACATGCGCATCACAATCGTTTGGCAAAGCGCGGATCGAGCGCATCGCGCAAGCCGTCGCCCAGCATGTTGATGGCCAGGATGGTCAGCGCCAGGAAGACCCCCGGATAGAAGATGTTGTGCGGATAGACGCGAAACAACGATCGACCCTCGGCCATGATGTTGCCCCAGGTCGGCGTCTCGGAGGGGATGCCGATGCCGAGGAACGACAGGATCGCCTCGATCAGGATGGCCGACGCGCAGATGAAGGTGCCTTGCACGATGAGGGGGGCCACCGTGTTGGGCAGCACATGACGAATGAGCAGCAGAACGGTCGGCGTTCCGACCGTTATCGCGGCCTCGACATAGGGCTCCTCCCGGATCGACAGGACAATGGACCGGACGAGACGCACAACGCGCGGAATCTCCGGGATGACGATCGCAATGATGACGGCGAGAAGGCCGGCGCCGCGCGTCAGCGACACCACGCCCATGGCCAGCAGGATCGCAGGGATCGCCATCAGGCCGTCCATGATGCGCATGATGAAGCCGTCGAGCCAGCGGACGTACCCCGCGATCAGACCGACAACCAGACCGACGAACACACTGATGACCGCCACCGTCACGCCGATGAGCAGCGATACCCGGGCCCCGTACAGGGTGCGGCTGTAGACATCGCGACCCAGCGTGTCCGTGCCGAAACGATGCACCATGCGCGTTTCAGTCCCGTCATCGGCGCGCATTGTGCGCTCCATGCCGGGCTTCTTGTTGCGGAAGGCGGGATTGATCTCGGCCGGATCCAAGGTGCCGAGCAGCGGCGCCAGAACCCCGATTGCCGCGATGAACAACACGAACAGCGCGCCCGCCACGACACCCCGATTGCGCACAGACGTAGCCCACACGCCGGCCGGTCTTGAACCGGACGCTACTCCGGGGCTTTCGGTCTGCAGCGCGTCGATCGTCAATAGCGGATCCTCGGATCGAAGAAGGTGTAGGCCAGGTCGACGAGCAGATTGATGATCACGTACACGAGCGAGAACAGCAGGATGACGGCCTGGATGGTGGGGTAGTCGCGCGCCAGGACGGCGTCGACGGTCAGCCGGCCAAGACCTGGAATGGTGTAGACCGACTCCGTCACCACGACGCCGCCGATCAGCAGCGCGATGCCGAGGCCGATGACGGTGACGATCGGCACCGCGGCATTGGCGAGCGCATGGCGCACCAGCACCTTGCCTTCGGTCTGTCCCTTGGCGCGCGCGGCACGGATGTAGTCCTCGTTCATGACCTCGAGCACACTGGTGCGCGTGATGCGGGCGATCAGCGCCACGTAGATCACCGACAGCGTCAAGGAGGGCAGGATCAGCCGTTGCGCCCAGCCGCCGACGCCCGTGGAAAATCGCTGATAGCCCTGCACGGGCAGCCAATTGAGCTCGATGGCGAAGACATAGATCAGCAGATAGCCGACGACGAACACGGGCACTGAGAAGCCCAGCACCGAGAAGCCCATGACGAAGCGATCGATCCAAGTGCCATGGCGGTAGGCGGCAAGCGTGCCGAGCGGCACGGCCACCAGGATGGCGATCAGGATCGTGAACAGTGCCAGCGAAAGCGTGGGTTCGATCCGATCGGCAATCAGCTCGACCACCTGTTTCTTGAAGAAGAAGGATTCGCCCAGGTTGCCGCGCAGAATCTCACTCATCCAAATGACGAATTGCGTCAGGATCGGTTGATCCAGGCCCAGCCGCCGCCTGATATCCTCGACCTGCTCGGTGTTGGCGTTGTCGCCGGCGATGATGGCGGCGGGATCGGAGGGTGTCAGCCGCAGCATGAGAAACACCAGCACGGCCACGATCAGCATGACCGGAATTGTCGCCGCGAGCCTGCGCAGAATATAGCCGAGCATGGATGCCGGTCCGCCCGCCTTTGAGCCTGCGGCGGTCGCCCGCCGCAAGCTGCGTCCGATCTATTTCATCGAGATGTTCCAGAACACCGGCGCCGGTGTTCTGAGCATGCCGTTCACGTTCTTGCGCATCGGTGAGCCCAGATACCATTGGCCCAGCGGAACGTGGGTCACGATCTTGGTATTGTGTGCTTGCACGGCCGCAGCGATCTCCTTTTGCTTGGCCGGATCGGTTTCGCGTGCGAACTGGTCCCGCAGCTTCTCCATCCCGGCATCGCAAGGCCAGCCGAACATGGCTTTGTCGCAGCCGGCATTCATGAAGCCCGTGAAGATGGGATTGGTGATATCGGCCGAAACCCATGAGGTCAGGAAGGCGTGCCAACCGCCGGCGGTTGGCGGATCCTTCTTGGAGCGCCGGGACACCAGCGTCTGCCAGTCCATGGACTGCATGTCGACCTTGAAGCCGGCCTTTTCCATCAGCGACTTGGCGACCGGAGCAAGGTTGGTAAGCACCTGCAGATCGGTAGAATGCATGAGCACGATCGGCGTGCCGTCGTATCCCGCCTCCTTCAGCATCTCTTGCGCCTTCTTGAAGTCGGACTTCAACAGACCGTCCATGCCGGTCTCGCTGGAGAAGGCAGTGCCGCACGGGAAGTAGGACTTGCACATCTTGTAGTACTCGGGATGGCCGACCACCGCCTTCAGGAAATCCTCCTGGTTGAAGGCATAGAACAAGGCCTGCCGGACTTTCGGATTGTCGAACGGCTTGTGCAACCAGTTCACGCGGAACGTGTACTGGTTGCCCAAGGGGTTCCAGTCGAAATACTTGATGTTGGGATCGGCCAGCGCCAGCGGCAGCAAATCGTGGGGCGGCGCCTCGATGAAATCGATCTCGCCCGCAAGCAGCGCGTTCACGGCCTGCTGATGGTCCGAGATGGCACGCCATTCGACACGATTGACCTTTGCAACCTTGCCGCCGGCAAGACCTGACGCCGGCTCGGCGCGCGGCACATATTTGTCGAATTTTACATAGACCGTCTTGTCGCCAGGCTTCCATTCGTCGCGCTTGAAAATGAAGGGACCGGAGCCGGTGAAGTCGGAGATTTGCGTGTTGGGATCGGTCTCGGCTACACGCTTCGGCATCATGAAGGGAACATTGGACGACGGTTTTCCAAGCCCCAGCAGCAGCAGACCCGTTGGTTCCTTCAGCCTGACGACAAATGTCTTCGCATCCACGACGTCGATGCCTGCGACAAACGTCATCAGTTTCTGGCCTGTGGCGTCCTTGGCCGCCCAGCGTTTGATCGAGGCGACGCAGTCCTCAGCCGTGACGGGCTGGCCATCATGCCACAGCAAGCCGCTGCGCAGGGTGAATGTGTGGGTCAGCTTGTCGGCCGACACATCGTATGTGTCGACCATCTGCGGCTTGACCCCACCGGTCTCGTCGGTGGCGAACAGCGTATCGTAGATCATATAGCCGTGGTTGCGCACGATATAGGCCGTGGTCCAGATCGGATCCAGGATCTTGAGGTCCGAATGCATCACGGCGCGCAACGTTCCGTCGGCGTGAGCCGCCGTTGAGAACCCAAGGACGGCCGCCGCGGCTGCCAGAACCGCAAGCACTCTTCTTCGCAATGAAATCATCTTTGGACTCCATGGTACGAGGACAGATGATGGTCGGTCACAAGCTTTGGCTCGCCGCAAATTAGACAGTCCGCATTGTCGCAAGTCAAAGACTAGATGCTTTTGCAGGGCAGCGGTCCTAGTGACATCGGCAAGCACCAAGCCGCCCAGCCCCCTCATTGGGTGTCGGCGGAATTGGAGAGACGAGCCGTGCTCGCCGTAAAAATCGTGACCTCGTCAAAGCTTGCTGCAACGCCGATGCCGCAGGCGTGGCGTGGCCCGGAGCCCTTCAGCGGCGGTTCAGCGGTGGTGGGCTCGGCCGGTTGCCGAATGCGGCCGCTCGCTTGCGTGGGCGACCTGGCACGTATATGTCCAACCCGTCCTTCTCGACCGGACGCTTCGAATGAGAAGAGCGATGCGCTTGGGAGCACAGTGGGCAAGCGGTTGGCGGGCAGCCGGCTGAAGTGCCAGCCCGCCGCGGCTCCAGGAGGTTTGGCACCAGGAGTCTTGGCACCAGGATTTATGGCATCAAGAATGGACGAGCTTGTGGTTCAACTCCAGGAAGGCGGCGCTTGATGGGCGGGGTCGTCATCGTCGGCGGCGGTCAGGCGGGATTTCAGGTCGCGGCCTCTCTCCGTGAAGCCGGCTTCGGTGCCCCAATTGCGCTCATCGGTGACGAGCCGGGCCTGCCCTACCAGCGGCCACCCCTGTCGAAAACCTACCTCGCCCGCAAGGTCAGCGCCGAGCAGTTGAGCTTCCGGACGGCTGGCTTCTTTGCGCAGCGGAAAGTGGAACTCTGCACCGGTGAGCGCGTGACGGACATCGACCGTAGGGGTCGGCGCGTCCACGTCGCATCCGGCCGAACATTCGCCTACGACCACCTGGTTCTTGCGACGGGTGCCAGCAACCGCCTCCTAAAGGTGCCGGGCGCCGAGCTTGACGGTGTTTTCTACCTACGCACGCTTGCCGAGGCCCAGGCATTGCGCGACCGGCTTGCGGCCGGGCTCGAGGTGGTCGTCATCGGCGCGGGCTTCATTGGGCTCGAGTTCGCGGCGGTGGCAACCGAGCTGGGGGCCAGGATCACGGTCGTCGAGGCGTTGTCACGGCCGATGGCGCGTGTCGTTTCGCCCGAAGCATCCCGCTTCTATGAAGAATTCCATACTGACCGTGGCGCCCGTCTCGTCTTGGGGACGGGCGTACAACGCATCCTTGGCAGCAATGGCAAGGTTGCTGGTATCGAGACAGCCGATGGCCGCGCTTTCGGCGCGGATCTCGTCGTGGTCGGCATCGGCATCATTCCGAATACCCAATTGGCGGCTGCAGCCGGCCTTCCGGTCGAGAACGGGATCGTTGTCGATGAGCACCTGCTCACCGCAGACGAGGCGATCTCGAGCATCGGCGATTGCGCCTTCCATCCCAACCGGTTTGCGTCCGGGCGCGTGCGGCTGGAGTCGGTGCAGAATGCCGTGGATCAGGCGCGAACGGTGGCCGCCCGGCTGGCCGGGCGGCGAATGCCATACCAGGCCGTGCCTTGGTTCTGGTCGGACCAGGGGCCCTACAAGCTGCAAATCGCAGGTCTTACGGACGGAGCCGATGTGACGGTCTTGCGCGGCGATCCCGCCAGCGGCTCGTTCTCGGTCTTCTGCTTCGCCGGCCAGAAATTGCTTGGGGTGGAGTCGATCAACCGCGCTGCGGACCATGTTGTGGCTCGACGCCTGCTGGCCGGCGAAGGATCAATTACCCCCGATGTTGCGGCCGATATGGGCGCAGACCTCAAGAGCCTGGTGATGGGTGCTGCAGCATCGCGGCATGGCTGAGCGATGCTCACGTCCATGTCCTGTGAGGCCAGGACGACGGACGGCGCCGAACCCACGCGCCGGCGCTGCGCCGTAGCCTGGTGCTCAACGCTTCGGTAGCGAAGGAGCCTGCCCCATGGACCAGGCAATCAGGGTATCGAGCTCGGGATCGCTGGGGTCCACGTGGTAGAACAGACGGTAGAACGCGCGTGTGGTTTCGCGCAGATCATGACCGAGTTGCTTTGGGTAGAACAGGCCTGCCAGCCATATGAGGCCGATCACGCGATTGAGCGACGGGGGACGATCGATCCAACCGAAAGGCGCGGTGGGCGCAAGATACACGCGATCCTCGCGAACGGCGCGAACGCCAGCCCAAAGCGCATCCCGCTTCACCCGGCCGAAGAAGTTGCGGTCCCAGGTGAGAATGATCTCCGGATCGGCGACGATCACCTGCTCCATGGAAACACGCACCAGCCCGCTTTGGCCGGCAGCCTGGGCAACGTTGCGGCCGCCTGCGCGCTCGATGATCTCGGTATTGATGGAGCCGACCACGCCGGTCTCGAGGCCGTCCGGACCGCGGGCGAGATAGACGCTAGGGCGCCGGGCCTCGGGCGTCGCCTTGACCACCGTCTCGATGGCCGCGAATGTGGCCTCGACGTATTTGGCCAGCATGTCGCCGCGTTCTGCCAGTCCGAGAATGTCGCCCAGCAACCGCAGCGCCGCCGGCGTGGCATTGAAGCGGCCGTCGATCAGAATGTATGGGATCTTGGTCTGCTCCTGCACATTGTCAGCAAGCGAGACATAGGTATCGCGCACGGAGCCGAAATCGAGGATGAGATCGGGTTTGGTTTTGAGCACGATCTCGAGGTTGGCAGTACCGCCCCGCCCGGTCAGGCGACCAAGCGCAGGCAGGTCACGATAGGGCGGCGCAATGTACGGCCTCTCCTCGGCAGTGGGCGGATTGGGCCAGCCCGTCATCTTCTCCGGCGCCAGCATGTAGAGCAGGATTGAGGCTGGCGGACCGGCGGCGAAGACCTTTGCGATGCTGTCGGGCACCTCCACCATTCGGCCGGCAGAATCGGTCACCGTACGAGCGCGGACTTCCGCAGCGGAGAGCAAGATGATGAACAGTGCCAGGAGCGCTCGCACGGGACGCCCTCACTTCACAGATGCGCCGCGCCCGAACCCGTGCCTGACCAGGATGGCTTGGCCGTCCTTGCCCAGAATGAACTGGGCCAGCTTGGTTGCCGATGCTGGTGCATCCTTAAGCACGATCAGCCCGTACTCCGCGCTGACATTGAGGTCCGGGGCTATCTGCACAATCTCCAATGCAGGCAGGTCTTTCTTGGCCAGAACGGCGTTGGTGCAATAGGTCAGAAAGACGTCAGCCTTGCCGCTCTCCATCACCCATGCGTACTGGTTCCTGCCGGCCGGTGCTTTCTCCGAGGCGGGCCTGCCAGTGAGCTGCAGTGCCTTGCCTTCGAGCACCTTCCGTGCACCCGGCCTGAACGTTTCGGCCTTGGCAAACATCGCGAATGCATAGTCGCCCGAAGGATCGGCCCTAGGAGTCGAGGTGCCGACGCGCACGACAGGATCAAGCAAAGTGTCCAACAACGTCGCGGACGTCAGCTTGACGCCGCCCTTTGCCAGCGCGCAAAGCTGGTTGCGGGCAAAGACTGCGACCTTGCTGCCGGCGAGGCCCACATCCACGAGTTTCGTTGGATGCCCGAGGTCGGCTGACGCAAATACATGCGCCGCTTTCTCCTTCTCGATGCGCTCGCGCAGCAGACCGGAAGCGCCGAACGTGCTCTCGATGCGAACCTTGCCCTGGTTTTGGCGCTCGAATGCCTGCACGACCTCGCTCAGAGCAGTCTTGAGGCTGCCCGCGGCATAGAGATTGACGTTCTCAGCCTTGCTGGCCACCGGCATCACCAACAGCGCGCTCGCTAACAGTGCACTACGCATCGATCCTTGCTCCAACGGCGCTGCCGATCGAGCAGAGCGCCTTGTAGGCCGGGTCCGAGGCCTGCCTCAGAGCACGCCTACCCAGCCGCGTGCGAGCGCCCTAGCTCTCCTGGCCGGCATTCGGGAAGAACAGCTGCTGGCCGTCTATCTTGTAGTCACGAATGGCTTGCTGCCCTTCGCCGGACACCACCCAATCAATGAATGCCTGACCCAGCTCCTTCTTCACGCTTGGATGCTTGTCAGGGTTCACCAGAATGATGCCATACTGGTTGAACAGGCGCCGGTCGCCTTCCACCACGATCTCCAGATCGCCCTTGTTCTTGAACGAGATCCATGTGCCGCGATCCGACAGCACATAGGCGCTCATGGCGCCAGCCGTATTCAGTGCCGCACCCATGCCTTGGCCGATTTCGCGATACCACGCGGGCTTGCTGCCGGCCGGATCGAGGCTTGCGGCCTTCCACAGCGCCAATTCGGCAGCATGCGTGCCTGACTTGTCGCCACGCGACACAAAGGGACTGCTCTTCTCGTTGATGGCCTTGAGCCCCGCAAGAATGTCCTTGCCGCCCCTAATCCTGGCCGGATCGGACTTTGGTCCGATCAGCACGAAGTCGTTGTACATCACGCCGAACCGCCTGACACCGAAGCCCTCGGCAATGAACTTCTCCTCCAGCGGCCTGGCGTGAACGAACACCACGTCGGCATCGCCTCGCCGGCCGGTGTCGAGGGCCTGTCCGGTGCCCTGCGCAATGACCTTCACGTCGATGCCGGTCTTGGCCTTGAACTTCGGGAGAATGGAGCCGAACAAGCCCGAATCCTGGGTGGAGGTCGTGGACGCGACAACGATCGACTTGTCCTGGGCCGCCGCCGGCACGACGCTGGCGCAAACGCCCAGAACGATGCCGAGCAGGAGATGTCGAAGACGCATGGGCTTTCTTCTCCCGATGGTTTCTTGATTTCAAATGACGAGCTCGCCCGCCACAAAACGCTTGGCTTGCGACGTTGCAGGTTCGCTGAAGAAGGCTGCGGCAGACGCGTGCTCCACGAGCAGGCCGTTGGCCAGGAACACGATATCGCCCGCTATTCTGCGAGCTTGCCCCAGATCATGCGTTGCCATCACGATCTTAACGCCGCCCTCGGCAGTACGCATGACAATGTCTTCGACCGCCTTGGTGGCGGCAGGGTCGAGGCTGGCGGTCGGCTCATCTAGAAAGAGCACTTCCGGATCGCGCGCGAGCGCACGAGCAAGCGCAAGGCGCTGCTGTTCGCCACCGGAGAGACGGCGCGCGGGGCGCTCGGCGAGTGCCCCCAGACCGACGACGTTCAGGAGACGCGCAACCGTCGCGACGCTCGGCATGCGTCCGGCTGCCTGCAGTGCAAAGGCGACATTGCGAGCGGCCGTACGCCGAAGCATTGCCGGCTTTTGGAAGACGATGGCATGCCGGTGGCGAACCACAGTCTCATGCTCAGCATAGAGGATGCGTCCGGCAACCGGTCGCAGCAATCCCATCGCCAGCCTCAGCAGCGTCGTTTTGCCCGAGCCGTTGGGACCCATCAGAATGGTCGGCGATCCGGGCGCGATCGAAAGGGTCACGTTGCGCAGGATCGAAGTGACGCCTGCCGCGAATGCCACATTTTCAAAGCGGATGGGCAACGTTGTTGGACGATCGCGCATGGGGCTATCCAGCATGACGTTCCGACCAGCCCCGCACGGCCCAAGCCAGTGCGTTGATCGCCAGAATCACGCCTATCAGCACAAGTCCGAGCCCGATGGCGAGCGGAAGGTTGCCCTTCGAAGTCTCAAGCGCAATGGTTGTCGTCATCACGCGCGTGAACCCGTCGATGTTGCCGCCCACGATCATCACGGCGCCCACCTCCGCGGCTGCCCGGCCAAAGCCGGCGAGCAAAATGGTAACCAGCGAGAAGCGGGCATCCCAGAGCAGCGTCGCCACGCGTGAGACGCGCCCGACGCCCATGGCCGTCAGCTCATCCCTGTATTCAGCCCACAGGTCCTCGATGACCTGGCGTGTCAATGCGGCAATGATGGGCGTGATCAAGATGGCCTGAGCGATGATCATCGCTTGCGGCGTGAACAAAATGCCGAGATTGCCAAGCGGTCCCGAGCGCGACAGCAGCAGGAACACGACCAGCCCGACCACCACGGGCGGCAGCCCCATGCAGCCGTTCAGGAGCACTATGAGCACATTGCGTCCCGGGAACCGCGTAAGGGCGGCGAACGCACCAAGCGGCATGCCGACAACGGAGGCGAGAACCGTTGCCGACAAGGTGACGAATAGCGACAGGCCCACGATGGCGAACAGATTCGCATCCCCGGACCAGATCAACTCTAGGGCACTCATGCCGTCCAAGCCGGCGGCTCCTCACCGATTGACGACCCGCATTTCGTGTGCTCCCTTCAAAAAAGTCAAATAATAGATTGAGCGCAAAAATATGCAGCCTCGCGCAGGTCTCGAGCTGCTCACCACTGTTGAGGCAGCGAACTATCTGCGATTGAAGGAGCGCAAGCTCTATGAGCTGGTGGCTGACCGCCAGATCCCTTGCACCAAGGTGACGGGGAAGTGGCTGTTCTCGCGTGCCGATCTTGACCGCTGGCTGCTCGCGGGCATGGCTCGGCCCTATGGAGTGATCCCGGCAGAGCCACCTCCAATTATTGGGGGAAGCCACGATCCGCTTCTGCAGTGGGCCCTGAGCGAGTGTCTCGCCGGGTTGGCAATCCTCCCTGAGGGGAGCGAGGCGGGTTATCGGCGCTTTCTCATAGGAGAGGTGATCGCAGCAGCGATTCATTTTCACGACGTCGACGATCCCGAAACGGATGCAAATCTCGAAATCGTCCGCAGCGAAGCGACTTTGTACGATGCGGTTCTCGTCTGCTTTGCGACGCGGGAGCAGGGCTTGGTCGTCCCTCCCGGCAATCCGCAGCGCCTGACCCGGCTGCGCGACGCGCACGAGAAAGGTTTGAGCTTGGCCGGTCGCCCCGAGGGTGCCGGCGCGCAACAGCTCTTGAAGGGCCTGCTCCGGCGTGATGGCTTATCGATCGGCGATTTCGGCCGCACATTTGTGGCACCCACCGGCCCGGATATTGCGCAAGCAATCCGCTCGGGCCATGCCGATTGCGGCATCGCGACCCGTGCCGTGGCCACCGGAGCGGGCGTCGGCTTTGTCCCGCTCTGCACAGAGCGCTTCGATCTTCTGATGCGTCAGCGCGACTATTTCCGCGCTCCGCTGCAGACCTTCCTCAAGATGCTCGCCGATCCTCGTTTCACCATGCGAGCGCAGGAACTCGGCGGGCTGGACGTGTCGGCGGCGGGCACGGTGCGCTGGTCGCCGTGATCGGCCAGGAAGGCAAGCTTGCAAAAGCCGTTGTTTGCATCCTAGCCTGAGTTCAACGGTCCGAAAGTATCCCTGATGTCCGGCCGACGTTTGGCAATTCTTCTTCTGCTGCTGTCCTGTGCGCTCCTGCCGGCACATGCACAGCTTCGCGGCCATGGCGGGCCGGTGCGTGCGCTGGCCGTCTCCGCCGACGGAAAGCGGCTGGTCTCAGCCAGCTTCGATACGACCGCAATCACTTGGTCATTGGCCTCCGGCGCTGCCGAGAAAGTGCTGAGGTTTCACGAGGGCTCCGTAATTTCGGCCGTTTTCCTCAGGGATGGGCGGATCGCGACGAGCGGCGAGGACACCCGCATCGCGATCTGGCAGCCGGGTCAAGACAACCCGGCTGCCGTACTGCAAGGACATACCGCACCGGTCGTCAGTCTTGCCGTTTCGCCTGACGGAAAGATGCTTGGCTCGGCCAGTTGGGACAATACAGCACGACTGTGGCCGCTCGCCGGGGGCGAGCCGCGCGTGCTGGAAGGGCATCGGCAGAACGTCAACGGCATAGCGTTTACGCCTGATGGGCGCGCAGCGGTGACCGTTGGCTATGATCTGACGTTGCGAATCTGGCCGCTTGCCGGGAGCGGTGCCCCCACCATCGTCACCCTGCCGACTCCGCTCAATTCGGTTGCGGTTGCACCGGGGGGCGACATCGTCACCGCCGGTGCAATGGGCAAGGTCTATTTCGTCTCGGCTGCGGGCGAGATGCAGAGTGAGATCGAAGCAGCCGCCGTGCCGATCATCGCGGTCGCCGTGTCGGGCAACGGCAAGCTCGTCGCCGCCTCCAGCGCACGCGGCTCCATTGCCATCATCGATCGGGAGACGCGCAAGCTGGAGCGCACGCTTGTGGGACCGGGACTGCCCGCATGGTCGGCGATCTTTCTCCCCGATAGCCGCACCCTGCTCACGGGAGGCACTGACCATATCATCCGCCGTTGGAATGCCGAGACCGGCGAGCATCTGGGTGAGGCGGCCATGGGTGTACCCGGCGACCCGCTGGCGGCGTACGAAGGCGATCCCGGCGCCCAGGTCTTCAGGGCCTGCGCTGCCTGCCATACCCTGAAGGCCGACGAGGGCCCGCGTGCGGGACCAACGCTGGCTGGCATCTTCGGGCGGCGGATAGCAACGCTGCCTGGCTACAATTTCTCTGCGGCGCTCAAGAAGCTCGACATCGTGTGGACGCCCGAGACCGTGTCGAAGCTGTTCGAGATTGGCCCCGCCGCCTACACGCCCGGCACAAAAATGCCGGAGCAGCGTGTGGGGCCCGAAGACCGCGCGGCGCTGGTCAAATTCCTGCAAAAGGCGACAAAGCGCTAATCGGACCGCCGACTTCATGGCGGCGGTCTCAATCCTGCATCCCGGCGCCCGCCGTCAGAGGGGCTTGATCGCCACCTTGCGGAATTTGATCACGCCCGCACCGTGCTGCAGCGTGATAGGCCCCTCGACGAACAGACCGTTGTTGAGCTCCACGGTCTTCTGTCCGTTGAGCACTACTGCAACTTGCCGCCCCTTGGCCGTGATCTCATACGTGTTCCATTTGCCGCCGGCCTTGGGCATCGGGTTGACCTCGGCGAAATGCACGATCCCGCCGGTGCCGTAACTCGGGTCCGGGCGCTGATCGAAAATGTTCACTTCGTAGCAGCTCCGGTCAGTGATCTTGGTTGGGTCCTGGCAGCGCAGGAAGATGCCGCTGTTGGCATCATCGCTCGCCCAGAATTCAACATAGACCTGGAAGTTCTTGTACGAATTCTTACTGACCAGGTGCGCGGCTTCCTTGCTGGTCTTCTTGTCGGCAACGACTGCGCCATCCTCGAGCCGCCAGTTGGTCTCGCCGACCTGGCTCCAATCGCCCATGGTCTTGCTGTCCAGCAGAACGGTCCAGCCGTCTCCGGTTTGACCAGATGCTCTCGGCGAGAACTGCACCGCAGCGAAGGCAACGATGAAGAGCCCGATGGCGAGGGCGAATGCGCGTATCGGCACGCGTTGCATAGTGAGGTCCTCCCTGGACGCAGGCAGAAAGTGCTTCCCCAGAGCGCACAACAGCTTCGCTGCAATGCTGGCGTACTGCCGCGCTGTCAGAGCTGTGACGGCATGCACAGGGAAGACCGCCACAGCCGACTACATCGTAAAGGCTTTCTATCTCCAGTGGAAGGCGGTGCGGGTGGCCAGCAGATCAGCTCCCGTCCTTTGTCCTTTCCTTGGCGTCCGCGCGCTCGCGCAAATAGTCCTCGGTGGTACGCGGCGGCGCGCGCGGCGGTGAGCCGTAAGGATCGAAATCCTGCTCCGAGACGACGGCGACACGGCAGTCGTCGCACATCTTGATCACATCGAGGCGGCTTGGGCTGTCCTTGTACATCCAGTGTTGGCCTTCGAGCTTGGCCGCCACCCGCTCAATCGTGCTCTTCACGCCGAACGGCTTGCCGCAGCGGACGCAGCAGAACGGCTGCTCCTCCTTGAGGACGCGCGGGGCAGCGGTGGCGGCGCGGAAATCGAGCTGGGGTTTGAGTGTGATGACCTTTTCCGGACAGGTTGCCTTGCACAGCCCACATTGGACGCAGGCATCCTCGGCAAAGCGCAGTACGGGCCGCTCGGGATCGTCGGCAAGAGCACCCGTCGGGCATGCCGAGACGCAAGCTAGGCACAACGTACAGCCCGCCACATTGATTTCCACCGCGCCGAAGGGCGACCGCTCGGGAAGCGGCACCACATCAACGGGTGCCGGCGCGGCGCGGTGCAATTCGCGCAAAGCCAGGCGGAGCACGCTTCGCTTGGCACCGGACGGAATGAAGGTTGCAGGAAGTGGCGTGGACGGCACCGCAGGCAACGCGCGGAGCGTTGCGCCCAGCGCATCAGGATCATCGGTTTCGATAGCGGCGACGCGGCTCCCTCCGAAGCCAAGCCCCTGCAGGATGGAGTAAGCCAGCGCAATGGTACGCGTCAATCCGCTGATATCATGCTGCGGCCGCGCCCGCAGCAGGAAACGCATGGCCGACGCCCCGTAGGCGAATGCTGCAGCGATGGTCTCGATACCGACTTGGGTTACCTCGTTGACGGCCAGCGGCAGGACATTGGCAGGGAGGCCGTCACCGAAGCGCGCCAGCGCATCGATCAAAGGTGTGCCCTGCACATCGTCGTGGAGCAGTAGAACAGCGTTCTCGCCGCCGGCAGCACGATAGGCCATCAGAAGCGTGCGCAGCTTGCGCATCAGGGCATCGGCCGGCGGCAATGCGTAGGCGGCGGCGCCGGTGGGACAGACGGCGGCGCACTGGCCGCAGCCTGCGCAAATCAGGGGATCGATCACCACATGGTTCCCGGCCGGAGCAATGGCACCGGTCGGACACAAATCGAGGCACCGGGTGCAGCCCACGATGCGCGAGCGCGCGTGCGCGCACAGATCGTCGGCGAAGGTGATGTAGCGCGGTTTCTCGAAGCTGCCGACGAGATCGCGCGCCTTCAATACGGCCTTGAGCATGGCCGCCCGATCGTTCGCATCCGCGCGCAGGTAGCCATCGCGCAGATCAGCCGCCGTAAACAGCGCGGTGCCGCCAGAAAGGTCGAGTATGACATCACAGCGCGATTGCGCACCGTTGCGTGCTGGCCCGAACAACAGCTTGCTGCGCGAAGAGGGTGCCGGCTGCGCAAAGTCATCCACCGTGATCTCGAAGGCTCCAAGATGCCCTTTGGCCAGCCGTATCGCCCCCTTCACCACTGGGAATTCTGTGCTGCGCTGCGGTGCAATTTCCGCCGGCGGCTTCAGCAGAACGGTGACGTCGAGATGGTCCTTGAGGAGGTTGGCTGCCTCCACGGCGCGCTCATCGCGACCGTAGATGAGAATGGTGCCCCCGCTCTCGAGGTTAACGACGGGCACGGCCGGCATCGGCTCGGCCGCCGCCGCCAAGAGCGCCGCCATCTTAGGACCGGCACCAGCGGCGTCGCTCGACCAGCCCGCAGTTTCGCGAATATTGGTGTAGGTGATCGGGGCGGTGCGTCCGGCCTCGGCCGCCACCTCGTCGAATACTGTCAATTCTTGGGTGCATGCGATGGTCAGAGGCCCTGCCGCCCCCGCCATCGCCCGAAATCGCTCGATCTCCGCTCGGCAAAGATGGCTCGCCGTTGTTACATTGGCGCCGCGACAACCGCGGCGGACCACGTCAGCGTCAAGTGGCATTGTGTCTTCACATGAGCAGATGACGATGCTGCCGGGGGATTCGGGCATTCGTAAAGTTTCCTAGTTGTCACCGCCCCGGTCTTCAGCAGAAGACTGTTTGCCAAGACCGGCCCATATTATAATGGGCCTAAAGAAAAAGCGCCAATTCGCGAGGACTTGTCCGGTCGAGATGCACAGCCGTTCCCGAGCCGTCCCAGCGCCCGCGCTCGATCTGCCGCCGCCTTTTCGGCTGGTGACGCTGCGGGAGGTGGGAGACGCGTTTGCGCACGCCAGAGCTATCGCAGCCGACGCTGGGGCTGGCACATTGGTGCACGTCGGGCGCTTCGATCTGGTGGAATTCGCAGTCGTGCTCGAGCCGGAAGAACCGTTGAAAACGGCGCGGCGCGCGTTCTACGCCGGCATGGTCGCGCTTCGCGATGCGCTGCTGGCGCACGCACCGCCAGAGCGGCCGATCACATTTGCCTGGCCGGATGCCATTCACGTCGACGGCGGTTTGATCGGCGGTGGCCGCCTCGCCTGGCCAGCGGGGGCTGTTGAAGATGCGGTGCCGGAATGGCTGGTGTTTGGTGGCAGCGTTCGCACAGTTGCGATGGGCGAGAAGGAGGCTGGCCTGCAGCCGCTAGCGGCGGCGCAAGGCTTCGACGATCTCGGTTCCGGCCGGCTGATCGAGAGCTTCGCGCGCCATCTGATGGTGGCCATCGACGCGTGGCAGGCCAACGAGTTCGCGACCGTGGTGACGACATATCTGCGCCAGCTAACCACCGAGAAGGGCGCCATTCCCTCTCTTGATAGCAACGGTGATCTGCTGATCCGGTGGCGCGGCCAACAAGCGCCCGACCGGCATGCCCTGGCTGGCGCTCTTACCACACCATCCTGGCTCGATCCGGCAACGGGAGGGCCGCATTCATGAAGCTCCTGCGTACGATCCGGCTCGACCCCTCCGACACATTCATCTTCGACAGGGCCGCAGAGCCGGGCGAGTGGGCCGTGCCGGGCGCGTTTGCCTTTGCGCATAGAGACCCGACGACCCTGGAAGGTAAGGCACGCGCCGCCTTTCGGTCGGGCTTCCTCGGCATCGATTCGCTTGGCTGGTCGACCCTGGTGCAGATCGTCGATGCGAGCGAGGAGGATCGCGCTGCAGCCGTAGAGCAACTGGCGCAACGGCTGGTCGAGCACTTCGGTGCGCCCGATCTTGCAACCGCTCGCCCCGCCGCGGAAGAAGAGATCGCGTTCGCCGCCTCGCTCAGTGAGCACCCCAAGGGCATGCTGGCGGCGCTATCGCGAAAGTACGAAGATGGTGCGATCCGCGAGGCGTTTCGCACGCTGACGCCGAGCGTCGGTCCAAAACCGCTGCGGGCGTATGCCTTTCTTGAGGTCGCGGGTGAGGAAGATGCGCCGGAGGAGCATGTCGACTTGCAGGCGCTGGGCAAGGGAGAGCGCAGTTGAGTGACATGCGCGACTTCTGGCTGTCGTGCGGCCATCACCTGCTCGATCGGGACGAGGGTGGCGGCTTGCTGGTGGCGGACGAGTTCCTGAAGGCCTATCTGGCACGGCCCGAGATCACACCGCCGGCGGAAGCGTGCGAAACCGAGCGTACGCTGCATAGCGCGCTGCTGGTCAATCCGCGGCAAGCGGTCGGCGCCGCGCAAATTGCAGCGATTGCCGATGCCGATGCGCGCGAGAACTGGCAGGTGATGGTCGCGTTTCGCGATCATCTCGTGCGCCACCGCACGCTGGAGGCGGCCTATCTCGATATTGTCCGCCGCAATCTCAAATTTCCGCACATCTTCCTGAACCAGATCGTGCATGTGATCCTGCGCAACGCGCTGGATGGGTGCGGTGATGCATTCGTGCTACGCGCTGCCGAGCTGTTCTTCCGGCCGCAGAAGCTGACGCTGCACGAAGGCTCGCTGGTCGCGGCCGATGAGGAAATCGTATCTGGTCTAGGCAACAAGCCGCTGTCGCCGCTGGTGTCGATGCTCGGCTTGCCGGCAGCGGCTGAAATCGACGTCCTCAACGACGACAATGCCGCTGCCTATTGGCAGCGCAGCGACCTGTTCGACATGGCGCTCGATCTCACCGCCGGCCGGCGCGGGCTGGCAGCGCTCGGCGAGGTGGTTGAGCGCTGGGTTGCCCATCTGCTTGCGGTCAAGGTTGAGGTTGAGTCGCTGGTCGAGTTGCAGGATGTTGCGCTCGCCTGGTACGTCGGCCTTGATGCCGACGCGACGCGCATCGGCGATGCCTTGTGGAAGGGCGATGAGATCGACGACGCGACACGGGCGCGCGTGGTCGGGCTCTACCGGCTGACCTTCGCCGATCCTGCCGATATGATGGAGAAGGTCAGAGGCGAGCCGGTCTATCTGATGGCCGCAATGACAGCCGACAAGGTTCTGCGCCTGAAGCCGCAAAATCTCGTGACGGGCCTGCCGGTGCGCCACCTGGAGGCGGTAACTTGAACGCGACGGCCCTGGTCAGCATCCCAGTCGGCGTGGTTGTCGAACGGCACAAGGCAACCAGCCCATGGCTCGATTTTATCTGGCGGCCGGTATCGGTGCTGGTGGGCGTGCCTTCCGCGGCACCATGGACGCCGCTTGGGCCGATCGGTGATGTGGCCACCTTCTACGCCGGGACCGGCACCATCGAGCTCTATCGCACCGAGGCAGAGAACTATCGCAACAATCTAGGCTCGGGTACACCCGCCTTGTGGGTCGTGCTGCGGCCCACAGGAACCGAGCCGCCCTATATCGTCCAGGCTGTGACGGCGGATCCCGCTGAGGGCGAGGCCTTCACCGAAGCCGGCACCGATTTGGTGGAAACCGTGCCGATGCCCGATGTCATTGCCAAGATGGTGGAGGAGGTTGTCGCCGATCACTATGTTGAGAGGCCGTTCTTCAAACGCCAACGCGACGATGCTGGGCGAGACGGGCGCGCCAAGGGCGGACGCGGAGGCGAGCCATGAGCGATCCAGAAAAGTTCGTCACGCGGTGGTCGCGGCTCAAGCGAGAAGCAGGCGGAGAAAAGAAGCAAACCTCGGATGCCGCTCAGCCGCAAGCACCACAGCTCGCGGATGCCGGAGCACCTCCGCCCGAGCAAGGCGCGCCCATAGCTCAGGGGCCCGTGCCGGGCAAGCCAGAGAAGGCTGCCTTCGATCCGGCGAGTTTGCCGCCGATTGAGACGATCACGGCCGACAGCGATATTCGGGCTTTCCTGCAATCTGGCGTACCCGCCGAGTTAACCAAGGCGGCGCTGCGGCGGGTATGGGCGACCGATCCCGCCATTCGCGATTTTATCGGCATCGCCGAGAACCAGTGGGACTTCACCGACCCTACCGCCATACCCGGCTTCGGACCGCTCGAAGCCACCGACGATGTTGGGAGGCTCGTCGCCGAGGCGATGGGCAAACTGGGCGAGATAAGCGAGCCGAGCGCAGGTGCCACCGGTTCGCCAGCGCTAGGGGACCTTTCGGCGTCGAGCGCCGCATGCCCGCCCCCCGAAGAGCACGCATCGCCGCAAATACTTGGCATACCAGAAGAAAATGCCCCCGGGGACCAGACCAGAAATCTAGTAGAAGATCCCAACAAGACAGCTTCTATTGCATCGCAACATGCCGATGCGGCAGCAAAAATCGAACCCGCACCCAATCGTCGTACGCACGGCGGTGCTTTGCCTCGATAGATCTACTCTCCATAGTCTTGATCTATTTTGTGTCGTCCATCTCGATAGCTCCCGGCTATTGACGGTAGCGTTGCATTAGCATTACGCTTTCGAAGCATTCTAACTCGAAGATGCAACGTCACGCCCGAAAATTAGGCACATGCGGGATCATGGGTTAGAGGAAGCGATCCGCGCCGTTGGCGGCGTCAGTGAGCTTGCGCGCCGCATTGGCATCTCCCAGCCCTCTGTTTCCAATTGGGACCGGGTACCGGCCGAGCGTGTGCTCTCGGTAGAATCGGCCACGGGTGTGGCACGCGCAGTGTTGCGCCCCGATCTTTTCACCCATGGCTCCGCACCGGACCTTGACGAGGTCGATCTCGCTCGCGCGCAGGAATATGCGCTGCTCTCAACGCTCCTGTCGCGCAGCCCCGACGCCCAGCTTATGGCCCGCATGGCCCGCCTGCGCGGCGATCCCAGTCCATTGGGCCTTGCGCATGCAGCACTTGGCGAGGCCGCCGCTCGGTCCAACGTCGAGCGCGCTGGGCGGGAGTATTTTGATCTCTTCATCGGCCTCGGCCGTGGCGAGCTGCTGCCCTACGGATCGTACTACCTGACCGGGTTTCTTTTCGAGCGCCCGCTGGCGCGATTGCGAAGCGACCTCAAGCGTCTGGGTATCGAGCGGACCGAGGGACAATCCGAACCCGAAGATCACGCGGCGATCCTCTGCGAAGTCATGGCAGGGCTGGCCGGCCGCACTATCGAGGCGCCGGCCGGAGCCGACCGCGAGATCTTCCAGAAACATATGGCCCCGTGGATGGGGCGCTTCTTCGGCGATCTGGAGCGTTCTCAAACAGCGGACTTCTATGCCCGCGTTGGTGCGCTCGGCCAGACGTTCATGGAAGTGGAAACTGAGGCCTTCGCACTGCCGGCCTAGGCCGCGCGATGCGCATGAAGAGGAGGCAAGCATGAAGACAGTAGACAAGGCGAAGGTGGGCCGCCGTGACTTCCTGCGCGTGTTGGGCACCGGGGCGGGCGTCGCGGCCGCCGCTGGCTCACTGTCGACGAGCGCGCTGGCAGACAGTGAAACCAACACCGAAAGAACGAAGGCGCGCTACCGGGAAACCGAACACGTGAAGGCTTTCTATCGGGTCAACAAATACCCAACCAAGCGCTAGGGGAGGCAAGATCGTGCTTATCAAGAAGAGCGAACGTCAAGTACGTCGCGGCGCGCTTGCTGCGGCGCTTGCAAGTCAGACTAGCGGCAGCATCGATCGCCGCACCTTCCTGCGGCGCTCCGGCCTTGCCGCCGGCGGGCTGGCTGCGCTCGGCGCGCTGCCTCTCGGCGGCGTGCGCAAGGCAGAGGCTGCGGGCACCGGCCCCGCGCCTGCCAAGGGCATCATCCGTCAGAACATCTGCACGCACTGCTCGGTTGGATGCACGGTGCTGGCTGAGGTGGAGAACGGCGTGTGGGTTGGTCAGGAGCCTGGCTGGGACAGCCCCATCAGCCGCGGCTCGCACTGCGCCAAGGGCGCGGCGACGCGCGAGATCGCGCATGGCGAGCGCCGCCTGAAGTACCCGCTGAAGCTCGTTGGCGGGAAGTGGCAGAGAATCTCCTGGGATACCGCCATCAACGAGATCGGCGACAAGCTGCTGGAGGTTCGTGAAAAGGCCGGACCTGATTCCGTCTATTGGCTCGGCTCGGCGAAATTCACCAACGAGGCAGCCTACCTCAACCGCAAATTCGCAGCCTTCTGGGGCACCAACAATTCAGACCACCAGGCGCGCATTTGCCATTCGACCACGGTTGCGGGCGTAGCCAATACCTGGGGCTACGGCGCGATGACGAACAGCTACAACGACATCCGCAACACCAAGACGATCTTCTTCCTTGGCGGCAATCCCGCCGAGGCGCACCCGGTGTCGCTGCAGCACATCCTGGAAGGCAAGGAACTCAACCGGGCGAACTTTATCGTCGCCGATCCGCGGCTCACCCGCACCGCCGCGCATGCAACAGAGTATGTGCGGCTGCGCAACGGCACCGACATCCCCGTCATCTGGGGCATGCTGTGGCACATCTTCAAGAATGGCTGGGAGGACAAGCAATTCATAGCCCAGCGTGTCTACGGCATGGACGACATCCGCAAGGAGGTCGAGAAGTGGACGCCTGAGGAGGTGGAGCGCGTCAGCGGCGTACCAGGCGCCCAGCTTGAGCGTGTCGCCAAGATGTTCGCCACCGAGCGCCCGTCCTGCTTGATTTGGGCGATGGGTCAGACCCAACATTCGATGGGCACCGCTACCGTGCGAGCGAGCTGCGTCCTGCTGCTGGCGACCGGCAACGTCGGAAACTTCGGTGCTGGAGCCAACATTTTCCGTGGCCACACCAACGTGCAGGGGGCCACCGACCTGGGTCTAGATATCGTGACGTTGCCGCTCTACTACGGCCTTGCCGAGGGCGCTTGGCGGCACTGGTGTCGGGTCTGGGAAGTTGACTACGCCTGGATGGAGTCGCGCTTTGCGACTTACACCGGCGCCGACGGCAAACCCGTCAAGATGATGAACACACCGGGCATTCCATCGACCCGATGGTTCGATGCCACCTTGCTGCCGAAGGATCAGGTTTCCCAGCCGGACAATGTGAAGGTCATGTTCGTCATGGGTCATGGCGGCAATACCGTCACGCGCATGCCGGAAGCGGCCAAGGGCATCGAGAAGCTCGAGCTTTTGGTGGTAGTCGATCCCGTTCCAACGACCTGGGCCGTGCTGTCCGAGCGCAAGGATGGAATCTACCTGCTGCCCAGCGCCACGAGCTACGAGATGGCCGGCTCGCGCACCGCCTCGAACCGTTCCATCCAATGGGGAGAGCAGATCATCGCTCCCATTTTCGAGGCCAAGAACGACCTTGAGATCATGTACCGGCTGGCCACCAAGCTCGGCTTTGCCGATCGCATGTTCAAGAACATCAAGGTCGAGAACAATCTGCCGGTGGCCGAGGATATCCTGCGCGAGATCAATCGCGGTGGATGGTCGACGGGCTACTGCGGCCAGTCGCCGGAGCGCCTCAAGCTGCACATGGCCAACCAGAAGGACTTCGACGTCGTCACGCTGAAGGCCGCGGACGGACCGTGCAAGGGCGAAACCTATGGCCTGCCCTGGCCGTGCTGGGGCACGCCCGAGTTCAAACATCCAGGAACCCACACGCTTTACAATACGAACGTTCCGGTACGGGAGGGTGGCGGGACATTCCGCGCGCGCTTCGGTGTGGAGCGTGTCGTCAAGACCAAGGCCATGGTGGATGGCAGGGAGGTGGAGCAGGAGGTTCGCCACAACCTGCTCGCCGAAGGCTCCTATTCGCGTGGTTCCGATATCCAGGACGGATATCCGGAATTCACCTATGGGGTGCTCAAGAAGCTCGGTTGGGACAGTGAACTGTCCGAGGCAGAGCGAGCAACCATCGAACGCATCGGTGGCGCCAACCCCGATGCGATTTCGTGGGCCACCGATCTGTCAGGCGGCATCCAGCGCGTGGTGATCGGCCACGGTTGCGCACCCTACGGCAACGGCAAGGCGCGCGCCGTCGCGTTCGGACTGCCCGACGCAATCCCGGTGCACCGGGAGCCGATCTATTCGCCTCGACCGGACCTTGTGGCGAAGTATCCAACGCTGCCCAACGCACGCCAGTTCCGCGTGCCCAATGTGGGCTTCGATGTGCAGAAGGCAGCGGTGGAGAAAGGCCTCGCCAAGGAGTTTCCGCTCATCCTCTCCTCGGGCCGCTTGGTCGAGTACGAGGGTGGTGGCGAGGAGACGCGTTCCAACAGGTGGCTCGCGGAGCTGCAGCAGGACATGTTCATCGAGATCAATCCTGCTGATGCGGCCGAGCGCGGCATCAAGGACGGCGGATGGGTGTGGGTGTTCGGCCCGGCGGACACCAGGCCAAAGGCGAAGATGAGGGCCCTGGTGACGGAGCGCGTCGGCAAGGGCGTGACATGGTCCCCATTCCATTTCGCCGGATGGTTCCAGGGCGTGGATCAGCGCGGCAAGTATCCACTAGGCGCGGATCCGGTCGTGCTGGGTGAAAGCGTCAACACCCTCACCACCTACGGCTACGATCCTGTGACCGGCATGCAAGAACCCAAAGCCACCCTCTGCCAGGTCAGAGCGGCGTAAGGAGGAACAGCCATGGCCCGAATGAAGTTTCTCTGCGACGCCGACCGTTGCATCGAATGCAACGCCTGCGTCACCGCCTGCAAGAACGAGCACGACGTGCCGTGGGGCATCAATCGCCGGCGCGTCGTCACCATCAATGACGGAAGGCCCGGCGAGCGGTCCGTCTCGATGGCCTGCATGCACTGCACGGATGCGCCATGCGCAGCCGTCTGCCCGGTGAACTGCTTCTACACTACGGCGGACGGGGTGGTATTGCACTCAAAAGACCTGTGCATCGGCTGCGGCTATTGCTTCTATGCCTGTCCGTTCGGCGCACCGCAGTACCCGCGTGTCGGCAATTTCGGCTCACGCGGCAAGATGGACAAGTGCACCTACTGCGCCGGTGGTCCTGAACCCGACCTCACGCCTGCAGAGTATGGCAAGCGCGACAATGGCCAGTTCACCGGCTACGGCTCGAACCGGCTCGCCGAAGGCAAACTGCCCCTGTGCGCCGAGATGTGCTCCACCAAGTCGCTGCTGGCCGGCGACGGTGAGATCATCGCTCAGATCTACAAGGAGCGTGTCGTTCGGCGTGGCTATACGTCGGGCGCTTGGGGGTGGCAGACGGCCTATCGCGAGACGATTGCGTCTTGAGGACAGGACGGTCGAGGCGTTGGGGGCTACCCCGTCGCCTCCTTCGCCCCCGCCTTCGGGCAGGTGGCAGCAGACAATGGTCGGGAGGAGATGGAATGGCAATGATGCGCGCACCGGTTCGTTTCTTGGCCGCCTTGATGTTGTTGCTGGTGGTGGCCTTCGCAGTGCCAGCGCAAGCGCAGCAGCCGACTTCGGTCAATCCGCAGGCGCAGTCGGTCAAAGAGCAGGAGCTTCTGAAGGAGCTGAAAAAAATTCAAGGCCGCGGCACTTTGCCGGATGCCAGATCAGAAGTCATTGAGCAGCCGGCGGGGCGCGATTGGCGCCAATTCCACCAAGTGACCCTGCGTTGGATCGGCGCCATCGCCATTCTGGGCATGCTGGCACTTCTCGTTGTCTTCTACCTGGTCCGGGGCATGGTGCGCATTGAGGGGGGGCGTTCCGGTCGCACCCTTGTGCGCTTCAACGCCTTCGAACGCTTCGTCCACTGGATGACAGCCAGCTGCTTCGTCATTCTCGCCCTCTCGGGTCTCAACGTCACCTTCGGCAAGGAGTTGCTGCTGCCCTTGATGGGAGCTGACGCGTTCGCGAACTGGTCGCAGTGGGCCAAGTACATGCACAACTACCTGAGCTTCCCCTTCACATTGGGCGTCGTGCTGATGTTCCTGATGTGGATCGCATGGAACTTCCCGTCCGCTGTCGATTTCAGGTGGCTGAAGGAAGGTGGCGGCATCATCGGCAACGCGCATCCGCCGGCCCGGCGCTTCAATGCGGGTCAGAAAATGATCTACTGGGTCGTGGTTTTGGGTGGCGGCGCGGCTGCCGTGACCGGCTACCTGCTGATGTTCCCCTTCTACGCCACGCCCTTCTACACCACCGATGTTGCGGGCATGCAGCTGGCGCAAATGGTGCACGCGATTGTGGGCGTGGTGTTCATAGCCGTCATGCTGGCCCATATCTACATCGGCACCATCGGCATGCAGGGCGCCTTCGAGGCCATGGGCAAGGGCGAGGTCGACGTCAATTGGGCCCAGCAGCACCACAGCCTGTGGCTGGAGAAGGAGGCGGGGAAAGGCCACGTCAGGGGCGGCGGCGTCGCCCCGGCCGAATAGGCCCCACCAGCCAGGATCGTTCGGACAGACGCGCGGGGGCAAACGCTGCCGCGTGTCCGTTCTTAGGCCGCACGGATTGCGCCTGGTCCCCATCTAGGCGCTCTCCTGACTGTGATCGGCCACCCAGGAACATTGCAGTTCTGCTCGCGTTCCCTCTCCGGTGCCGCCTGTGTCGATTGTGAGTCGCCGCAGCGGCGGAACGCAAAGGCGGATGCCATGTCCAGAGTGCTGCTTTCCATCATTCTTGTCCTCGCAGTTGGCGGAGGCGCCCATCGCGTGATCGCCCAAGAAAAGGTCGATGGACAAACGACGCGGGAACTAAAGAAGCAAGACACCGTGCCGCCAGCCACCGGCCGCAATCTCCCGGAGCAGGCCGGGACCCAGGAGCCCAGCTCCAAAGTTCAGGGCACCAGCAAGGACCCGCACGTATTTGTTAACGGCGTGCTGGATGTGCCAGGCGCACGAACAGATGTCGACACTGCCCCCGCCAAATTCTCCGCGCGCTCCGCGGCAGACGACCAGCCGCCTATCGCCGGCTACCGGCTGAGACATCTGACGGATAGCCAGCGCCGCGAGATCGTGCAGGGGCTCGACCTACGACGCACGACCTCCGGCACGGCGGCAAATGATGCGTACGCGGTCGTGGGGGCCGAGGTGCCGTCCGGAGTTGCTCAACAGTACCTGACGCCCGTGCCGGAGTCCTTGGTGGAGAAATTTCCGGAACTGAAGGGGACTGCCTTTATGGGCGCTGCAGGCAAGGTTCTCCTCGTCGCGCCCAACAACAGCCTCGTAATCGGCGTGCTGGACGTATAGCGGTCCGGCATCTTCTCAGCTTCCGGAAGCACCCCATTCCATGCTAGAATGGCGCTGGAATCTGGGAGGATAATCACTATGCGCACTTTCCTGGTCGCATGCCTTGCGGCGGTCCTTATCGCAGCTGGCGCCGCCCTTGTGCTCAACAAGTACGTGCCGGATTCATCTGCGAGCGCCTTTTCCACTCAGAGCGTTCGCATCTGAGGCGGCCGAAATGGGTGCAGCCGCAGCCTCGCAGCAACATCAATCGGCCGCCGAGAAGAGCATGGCGTTGGTGCATCGCTGAAAGCCGCCGTCGCTGCATCTGCCGACGTCCCGCGAATGCGCGCACGCGCACCTATTTGGGCTGCTTGCGGGAGAGTGGTGCAAACAGGGAGGACGGGAAGTCCGCGGCGTAGCGCCGGGCTTTCGGCTGCGGATGATACTCAGGCCGCGGGCTGGAATCCGGCTCCACCACCCTGCGGTACAAGTGCCAGGTCGCATGCCCCAGTACCGGCATGACGACGGCAAGCCCCAGGAAGAGCGGCAGCGAGCCCAGCAGAAGCCCAAGAGCCACGATGAGCCCCCAGAGCGCCATCGTCACCGGGTTCTTCAGGATGGCCCTGATCGACGTGGCGATGGCCACGGGCACACCGACGTTGCGGTCGAGCAGCAACGGAAACGACACCACGCTCAATGCGAATGCCAATACCGCAAAGAGCAAGCCGACCGCGTTGCCCACCACGATCAGCCTATGGCCTTCCGGCGTGGCCAATACCATATCGGCAAACTCTGTCAGCGTCGTAGGCTGGCGATAGCCGAAGTTGGCGACATAGATGCCGTTGGCCACGGCAAGCCAGACACCGAAAATGGCCAACAGAAACAGCCCGAGAACCGCAAGCGCCCATATGGACGGCGAGTGGACAATGTCGAACGCGTGCTTCCAGGATGTATCCAATCCCATCTCGCGGCGCCGGCTGAGTTCATAGAGTCCGATTGCGGCGAATGGCCCGATCAGCGCGAAGCCCGCGGCCAATGGATAGAGCAGCGGCACGACGTCGTATCCGAACGTCGCGCGCCAGATCGCAATGCCGGCAATGGGGTAGATCAGGCTGAGAAAGATGACGTGCGTCGGCATCGCTCGGAAATCCTCCACCCCCTTGGCGATCGCATACCTGAGATCACCGAGCCCGATTGAGCGCACCACGGGCAATCCGCGCGCCGGCTGCGTGGGTAGAATGACATCTGCTTGCGCCATGACGCGTCCTCCTGAACTTGCAGGTTCAAGGGAGCCGCGACGCCACGCGCTGCAACACCTGAATGCGACGTGGTCACGTCGAGCCGCGACCCGCAAAGGCTTTCAATCGCACTATAGTCTGGCGGACATAGCTTGTCGCTCGAATTTGCAGCGTGGACTGAGCTTGGTGAACGAAGTGCTGCCCGGCCGACGGCAGGTAGAATGCAAAACCCATGCACTGCCCAGATGCGCGCCGCAACGGAGCAATGCGGCTGTTGCCCATTGTGCCCTGCGTGCCGCACTCAACTACCGCCCTGGGAAATTCGGCGCGCGCTTCTCCATGTAATGCGTCACGCCCTCGCGAAAGTCATCCGTGTCACGGCATAATTCCTGCTCGCGATTGGCGATCGCAGTCGCTTCCGCAAGCGACTGGAACAACGCCTCGTATACTTGTCTTTTCATGATGCGCATTGAGCGCGGCGAGGACAGGTTGGCCATATCGCGGGCGTGCGCCTGCACCGCTTCAGCGAAATCTTCCACCGGCAGCAGGCGCACCAGCCCGAGGGCGGCCGCTTCCTCGGCCTGCACGGTGCGCGCTGAAAGCAGAAGGTCCATCGCATTCATCGGGCCGATCAACCGCGGCAGCATCCAGGAGATGCCGTGCTCGGCGATCAACCCGCGCCGGGCAAAGGACGTGGTCAGCTTGGCGCCGGCCGCCATGTAACGGATGTCGCAGTAGAGCGTAAGCACCAGACCGATGCCTGCGACGGCGCCGTTGATGCCCGCGATCACAGGCTTCCTCACCGCAAGAATATAGCTGCAGCGCTGGGCAAAGTTGGCAGCCAGCCCTTCTGTCGGCCAATCACCCTCGTTCCTCAGGTTGGTCTTGCCGGCGGCCGCCGACGACAGGCGCGCCATATCGGCACCGGCGCAGAAGCCGCGGCCCGCGCCGGTCAGGACGATCACGCGCACATTCTCATCCGCTTCGGCCTTGGCGAACGCCTCGCGCAGCTCGCCAGACATCATCGCAGTATAGGCATTGAGCTTGTCCGGGCGGTTGAGCGTGATGGTGGCTACGCGATCCTTCACGCCGTAGAGAATTTCCTGCCAGCTCCCACTCACAGCTCGTCTCCCTAGATCTTTCTCTCACACATCCACCTATCCGAGCAGGCCAGCCGGCCCGCAGAACCGTGCGACGGGTTGCCCGGCCGGCAGCGTCCTTTCAAGCATCCGGTGCTTCTCGCCTTTCCTCCGCCAAGCCCGTATGGTCCCGCTCCAGGCGACGGTGAGCATAGGACAAGGCGCCATGATCCGCACGCGATTCACCGAGATGTTCGGGGTGCTGCATCCCATCGTGCAAGGAGGCATGCAGTGGGTCGGCCGGGCCGAGCTGACGTCGGCCGTCGCCAACGCTGGCGCGCTCGGGTTCCTGACTGCACTAACTCAGCCCACGCCCGCGGATCTCGTGAAGGAGATCGCACGCTGCCGGGCCATGACCGACAAGCCCTTTGGCGTAAACCTCACCATCCTGCCAACGCTGGTCCCGCGACCCTACGGCGAATACATCGACGCCATCATTTCCTCCGGTATCAAGATCGTGGAGACGGCCGGCAACAATCCCAAGCCCCTCCTGCCCAAGCTCAAGGAGGCCGGTGTCAAGGTGATCCACAAGTGCACATCCGTGCGCCACGGCATCTCGGCGGAAAAAATCGGCGTTGACGCCATCAGCATGGACGGCTTCGAGTGTGCTGGGCACCCGGGCGAGGACGACATCCCCAACCTGGTGCTGCTGCCGGCCGCCGCCAATGTCATCAAGATCCCCATGATCGCCTCGGGCGGCCTCGCCGATGCGCGCGGCCTCGTGGCGGCGCTGGCGCTGGGCTGCGAGGGCATGAGCATGGGCACACGCTTCATGGCCACCAGGGAGGCACCGATCCACCAGAAGGTAAAGGAAGCCATCGTTGCCGCCGACGAGCGCTCCAGCTCGCTGATCCTGCGCACGCTACGCAACACCTCGCGCGTGTTCGGCAACTCGGTCGCCAGGAAGGCGATCGAGATGGAGCACGAAGGCAAGGGCATCGCCGAGATCGGCCCGTTCATAGCGGGCGCCAAGGGCCGCGTCGTCTACGAAACGGGCGACCTGGAGCACGGCATCTGGTCGGCTGGCACCAGCATGGGCCTCATCCACGACATCCCGAGCTGCAAGGAGCTGGTGGAGCGCATCGTCAGCGAGGCCGAAGCCATCATCAAGGCGCGTCTGATGGGCATGGCGGCATGACGGCAGGAGCCCGAGACAGGCTCCTGCATCTGTGCGGGCTTTAGCGCCGCAAGGAGGGCCTATCTATTCTGAGGGTATCGCCTCGGCGGATGTACTCGCGCGTTGCAGCCGTCGGGCCCGGGTTTGTCGGGATCCGGAAATTCGTGCCTCCGTTGTCGCGCCCTATGGCATAGTCGCCGGGCCTGGAAAACGTCACGTAGCCAGAACGGTTCGCCGTGTATGAGCCGTCCGAATTCCTGGTCCAGTTTTGCGCCAGCGCAGGCGTCGCCTCCAGCGCGAACAGGCAAACGGCAAGAATCAAACAATGAAATCTACTGATCCTCATAACAGTCTCCTTACTATTCGGCATGAAAGGGAGCGGCCTTCGGGAGCAGCTCAAATCGAAGCCTGCCCGGAATGCCGCATGCCATGCGGCAACGCCACAATGTGGCTTCGAGAGGGTGCTGTCAGTCACCCATGAGACATCCGGCGCAACCGCGCCCGCAAGCTGCTCATGGCTCGCCGCTCGCTTGCGCACACGGCGAGTTTTTCATGGTTGCGGACGCACTTGAGAATCGAGATTGTAGCGGCGCTTGGAGCAGGCAATGTGAAAGGGCAGCATGGACGGAATCAATCAGCGCATCGCCACCGAGCTGGGCGTCGGCATCGCACAGGTTGCCGCAGCCGTGGAGTTGCTGGGTGAAGGGTCCACGGTGCCGTTCATTGCCCGCTATCGCAAGGAGAAAACCGGCGGCCTCGACGATACGCAATTGCGCAAGCTGGAGGAGCGACTGGGCTACCTGCGCGAGTTGGAAGATCGGCGCGCCACGGTGCTGAAAAGCATCGAAGAACAGGGCAAACTCACGCCCGAGCTCGCGCGATCGATCTATGCAGCCGAAACCAAGGTCGAGCTGGAAGACCTTTACGCACCCTACCGCCCCAAGCGCCGCACCAAGGCTCAGAGCGCGCGCGAGGCCGGCCTCGAGCCGCTCGCCGATGCGCTGCTCGCAGATCCAGCCCTGCTGCCCGAGGCCGAGGCGGCCAAATTCATTGCTGCAGACAAGGGCGTCGGCGATGCCAAGACAGCCCTGGATGGCGCCCGCTACATCCTGATCGAGCGCATTGCGGAGGAGCCCACCCTTGTGGGCACGCTGCGCGAGTGGGAGTGGGGGGAAGGCGTGCTCGCTTCCAAGGTCACGAAGAACAAGAGCGAGGAGGGCGCGAAGTTCTCCGACTATTTCGACTTCGGTCAGCGCATCAGGGATATGCCCTCGCATCGCGCGCTTGCCATGCTGCGCGGTCGCAACGAAGGCGTGCTCGACCTTAACCTCGACGTGCCGCACGAGGGCGGCAAGCCGCATCCCGCAGAGGCCAAAATCATGGTGGCGTTCGGCATTGCCGAACGTGGCCGGCCGGCCGACAAGTGGCTGGCCGAAACCGCCAGACTGGCCTGGAAGGCGCGGCTGGCCAGCGCGCTCAATGCAGACCTGCTCGCCCGGCTCAAGGAGCGCGCCGACACCGAGGCTATTGCGGTCTTTTCCAAGAACCTGAAGGACCTGCTGCTCGCCGCCCCGGCCGGCCCGCGCGTCACCATGGGCCTCGATCCCGGCATCCGCACCGGCGTCAAGGTCGCTGTTGTGGATCAGACCGGCAAGCTGGTCGATACCGCGACCATCTACCCGCACGAGCCCAAGCGCGACTGGCAGGGCTCGCTGGCAACGCTGGCAGCGCTGTGCCTGAAACACAAGGTAGACCTGGTCAGCGTCGGCAACGGCACGGCCAGCCGCGAGACCGACAAGCTGGTCAGCGAGCTGATGACCAAGATGCCGCAATTGACGCTGACCAGGGTGATGGTGTCGGAAGCCGGCGCGTCGGTCTATTCTGCCTCCGAGCTGGCGGCCACGGAGTTTCCCGATCTTGATGTCAGTCTGCGCGGCGCGGTGTCCATCGCCCGCCGCCTGCAGGACCCGCTCGCCGAACTCGTGAAGATCGAGCCCAAGGCGATCGGCGTCGGCCAGTACCAGCACGACGTGGACCAGACGGGTCTCGCCAGATCACTCGACGCTGTGGTGGAGGATTGCGTCAACTCAGTTGGCGTCGACGTCAACACCGCATCCGCGCCGTTGCTGGCACGCGTCTCCGGCCTCAATCAGACGCTCGCCTCCAACATCTTAGCCTTTCGCGACGAGAACGGGGCCTTCAAATCGCGCAGTGCGCTCAAGAAGGTGCCGCGCCTCGGACCAAAGGCTTTCGAGCAGGCGGCCGGATTCCTGCGCATCATGAACGGCAAGAACCCGCTTGATGCCTCTGCCGTGCACCCGGAGGCCTACCCCGTGGTGGAGAAGATTTCGGTCGCGACCAATCGCCCGCTGAAGTCGATCATTGGCGACAAGGCGTTCCTTAAATTGCTCAAGCCGGCGCAGTTCGCCGACGATACGTTCGGCGTCCCCACCGTTACCGACATCATCGCCGAGTTGGAGAAACCCGGCCGCGACCCGCGCCCGGAGTTCAAGACCGCCACTTTCCGGGAGGGGGTGGAGAAAATCACCGACCTGGAGCCTGGCATGCAGCTTGAGGGCGTCGTCACCAACGTGGCGGCGTTCGGCGCATTCGTGGATGTCGGCGTGCATCAGGACGGCCTGGTGCATATTTCCGAACTTGCCGATCACTTCGTCAAAGACCCGCGCGACGTGGTCAAGGCCGGCGATGTAGTCAAAGTGCGCGTGAAGGAGGTGGACGTCGCCCGCAAGCGCATCGGCCTCACCATGAAGTCCGGCGCCATCGACCGGTCTGCGCGCGGCCAAGACCGGGCACCATCAAGCCTGCGCAGCAGCGCGCCCCCGCCGCCGCAGCGCTCATCCGGACCGCCGGCGGAAAGCGCACTCGCCGCCGCTATGCGCCGGGCGCAGGAGCGCAAGTAGCCCGGCCCGCTGGAGGGCCCGGATGACTATTGCGGGGAATTTCCCTGCACGGTCTGGAGCTGCGCCAAGGCCGCGACAAGGTCTCCTTGCGCAGCGCATGGCAAACAGTGCTATACGGGCGCCTCGCCACACCGAAGACCTGATATGGACGACACGACGCAAATCCAAGAGGCCACCCTACCGCACGCCGGCGGCTCGGCAAGGGCGCCAAGCCCCAGCGATGCGCTCGCCCAGCAGATCGCGCGCCGCCGCACGTTTGCCATCATCTCTCACCCGGACGCCGGCAAGACCACATTGACCGAGAAGCTGCTGCTGTTCGGCGGTGCCATCCAGCTCGCTGGCCAGGTCAAAGCCAAGCGCGACGGACGCAACACCCGCTCGGACTGGATGGCGATCGAACGGGCGCGCGGCATTTCCGTGGTCACGTCGGTGATGACCTTCGAATACGGCGGTGCCGTCTTCAACCTGCTCGACACGCCGGGCCATGAGGACTTCTCCGACCACACCTACCGCACGCTGACTGCAGTCGATTCCGCGATCATGGTGATTGACGCTGCCCGCGGCATCGAGGCGCGCACACGCAAGCTGTTCGAGATCTGCCGCCTGCGCGACATCCCCATCATCACCTTCGTCAATAAGATGGATCGCGAAAGCCGCGACCCACTTGAGCTGCTGGACGAGATCGAGAGCACACTGGCGCTGCAGACGGCACCGATGGTCTGGCCTGTCGGCCGGGGTCGCGACTTCAAGGGGACCTATGATCTCGTGCAACCCCGCATCCGCCGCGTCGAGCAGGAGCCGGAGGGCCAACCTGTGTCCGGTCCAGCTGACCCCGTATTCGAGGCGTTGCTCGAAGCAGACGGCGCCGCAGCCTTTCGCGACGAGATCGCACTCGTGGAAACGGCCTGCGGCAAGTTCGACCTTGAGAAATTCCGCGACGGCACGCTCACACCTGTATTCTTCGGCAGCGCGCTCAAGAACTTCGGCGTGCGCGACATCCTGGAGGCGCTGATTGCGCACGCCCCGCCCCCGCGCAACCAGAAGGCCGCCACCCGAACCGTGGAGGCAACGGAAAAGGCCATGACGGGGATCGTCTTCAAGATCCAGGCGAACATGGACCCGAACCATCGCGATCGCATCGCTTTCATGCGCGTGTGCTCCGGCAAGCTCACGCGCGGCATGAAGGTGAAGGTGGTGCGCACGGGGAAGACCATAGCGCTCGCCGCGCCGCAGTTCTTCTTTGCCCAGGACCGTTCGCTGGCGGAAGAAGCCTACGCCGGCGACGTGGTCGGCATTCCTAACCGCGGCGCGCTCAGGATCGGCGATGCGGTGACCGAGGGCGAAGACATCACCTTCCTGGGCATTCCGAGCTTCGCGCCTGAAATACTGCGCCGCATTCGGCTTGAGGATGCCATCCGCGCCAAGAAGCTTAAGGAAGCCTTGCGCGAGATGGCGGAGGAGGGTGTGGTCCAGCTCTTCAGCCCGCTCGACGGCACGCAGCCCATCGTCGGTGTCATCGGCGCGTTACAGCTCGACGTGCTAGCCGACCGGCTCAAGCACGAGTACGGCCTGCAGACGGGCTTCGACCCCGCCCCGTGCGATACCGTGCGCTGGATTACCTCCGATGACTCCGCCGCGCTGTCGCGCTTCATCGAGAAGAACCGGTCGGCCATCGCCACCGATCTCGACGGCGCGCAGGTGTTCCTCGCGACCTCGGCGTTCAACCTGTCCTGGACCGCCGACCGCAATCCCGAGATCAAGTTCGTCGACATCAAGACGACGACGGTCTAGCAGGAAGCCCTCGCAGCAAGCCCCACCGAACCGCGAGCGGGCTTGCGGGTCGAGGCTCGACCACACCGGACCGAGATGGCGCTGGGTTGAGATGGCGCTGGGTTGAGATGACATGGGCGGCGCCCATCGGCTACACCTGTCTCCAGAAAGCCAAGATGATGAACAAGGGGAAACGCCATGCTGCCGCTGGCCGGCGTGAAAGTCGTCGAGTTCGCCAACAACATTGCAGGTCCCTATGCCGGGTACATCCTGGCGATGCTCGGCGCTGACGTGCTGAAAATTGAACGTCCCGGGAGCGGCGACGACGCGCGCGGCTGGGGGCCGCCGTTCTGGCGCGGCACATCCGCAGTCTTTCAGGCATTGAACGTCAACAAGCGCGGCATCACCATCGACTTGAAGGACGCCGCGCAGATCGCCTGGGTGCAGGACTACGTCAGCAGCTGCGACGTGCTGGTGCACAACTTGCGGCCAGGCGTCATGGAGGAGCTCGGCCTCGGAAGCGAGGCGCTGATGCACGCCAATCCGCGCCTCGTCTATTGCTCGGTGTCGGCGTTCGGTCCCACGGGACCCATGCAACGGCACCCGGGCTACGAGCCCATGGTGCAGGCGTTTTCTGGCCTGTTCTCGATCAACGGCTACCCGGACCGGGCGGGCACACGCATCGGCGTCTCGGCGCTGGATCTCGGCAGTGCGGTGTGGGCGGCGCTCGGCTGCCTCACGGCGCTCTACCAGCGCCAGAACACCGGCAGGGGGTGCATGGTGGACGCATCGTTGTTCGAAACGGCACTGGGCCTGCTCACGGTGCACTTCGCCCGCTACCAGGCGAGCGGCGAGCTGCCGAAACGGCATCCGAGCGGCAGTGCGGCAGTTGTGATCTTTCAGGCCTTCGATACGGCGGACGGGCAGATTATCGTCGCGGCTGCCAACGATCGGCTGTTCGCGAAGTTTGCGACCGCTGTGGAGAATCCACAGTGGACACAGGACGCGCGTTTCAAGACCAATGCTGATCGCGTCATGAACAAGCGCCTACTGATCCCGATGGTGAGCGAAATCATGCGCACGCGCACCACGGCGGAGTGGGTCAATCACCTCGATAAGGTCGGCGTGCCGAGCGCTGCCATCAACGACATCAGCCACCTCAAAGCCCACCCGCAGACTGTCGCTCTCCACATGGTTCAGCCGGTACCAGAGATCGGGCTTGATCTTATGGGCCTGCCCCTTTCGATCGACGGCAAGCGACCCGCCATCCACACGCGCGCGCCAACGCTCGGCGAACACAACGACGCGATGGCCGCGCGACCCAAAACGATGCCTTAGCGGCTCCGGGCCAGACGCTGCGGTCTCGCCCTTTACAAAACTTTACTTGGGTGAGACGGGCGCGAAACCGACGCCTCCCAGATTGGGAACGTGCTGGCAACACCCCAGCAGATGGCAATCGAAGGAGAGCCAAGTGAGCGACGTTCCCAATCACGCTGCCCCCGTGAACGGCGGGCAACCACCCGCCCCACGCCGTCGCGGCAGGGGCTGGCTGTTCATGACCACGATCGCGCTGGCGGCCGCATTTACCGGTGCATTGACCACGCGCGCAATCACCCAGGGCGGCTTTGGTCCGGGCTATTGGCACGGACCGGGCTTCATGCGCGGGCCCCTGACGCCAGCCGAGATCGAGGATCGGACTGACCGCGGAATCAGGCACGTGGCGATCGAGCTCGACGCCACGAACGAGCAGCAGGAGAAGCTACGCTCCATTGCCAAGGCCGCACTTAAAGACCTGCTACCCCTGCGCGAGAAGGCTCAGGCAGCGCGCCAACGCGCTTCGGCCCTGCTGACCCAGCCCAACATCGACCGCGCAGCCATCGAGGCGTTCCGGGTCGAGCAGATGGCGTTGGCCGACGCGGCGAGCAAACGCTTCGCACAGGCGCTGGCGGACGTATCGGAGGTGCTGACACCAGACCAGCGCCGGAAGATCAGCGAATTCCTTGAGCGGCGAAGGGGCTACTGGCGGGGGTGGCATCGCGGTTAGGGCCATAGCGCATAACTGCAACAGACCGGCGTAGGGATCAAAGGCTCTGCGCCGTGCTGTCATCGGGAGCAATCACCATGCGCCTGCTGCCTCCCATTCTCGTGCTGATCCTGCTCGTGGCGATGATCGTGCTTCGCTTTGCTGCCCCGGACCCGGTGGTTGTGAGCTATCCGTACAATCTGGCCGGCATGGTGCTGGCGGCGGCGGGGCTGCTCGTCACCTTGGCAGGGGCGCGGCCCTTCGGCCATGTCGGCACCAACATCAGGACCTTCAATGAACCGGGTGCGCTCGTCACTGACTGGTTGTTCCGGCGGACCAGGAACCCGATGTACCTCGGGTTTGTGCTGCTGCTCGCCGGTGCCGTTCTTCTTGGCACCGCAACGCCGTTCCTGGCCGTCGCCCTGTTCGCGATCACAGCCGATCGCTGGTACACCGCCTTCGAGGAACGCGCGCTCGAGCGCAAGTTTGGAGAAGATTATGCGGCCTACAGACGGGGAACGCGCCGGTGGATCTGACGCTGGCGCGGCCCTGGCATCCTCCGCTTGCCTGTCGATCGATGGCTGGCAGGCCCGGCGGCATCGCGGTTAGAATGCCCCCGTGACCGACCGTATCCTCCTGATTGAAGACGACACCCGCCTCGCCGAGATGGTCCGCGACTATCTCGACGGAGCGGGGTTCCGCGTGACACGCGCGCCCAATGGAACGGCCGGCCTGACGCTTCACGCACGCGAGGCCTTCGATGCGGTCGTGCTGGACCTCATGCTGCCGGACATGGACGGTCTAACCGTCTGCAGCCAGATCCGAGCGCGTGCAGCGACGCCGATCTTGATGCTGACGGCGCGTGGCGATGCCATGGATCGCGTGGTGGGCCTGGAGTTGGGAGCCGACGACTACCTGCCGAAACCCTTCGAGCCGCGCGAGCTGCTCGCCCGTCTCAGGGCGATCCTGCGACGCAGCAAGGGCGACCGAAAAAGTGACGTGCTGCGGTTCGGCCGGCTGGAGATCGATCGGGATGCGCGCGAGACCCGCCTGGACGGCGGGGCGCGGCCGCTGACGTCCTATCAGTTCGAGCTTCTGCTCGTGCTGGCGGAGCACGCCGGCCGCGTGATGTCGCGCGACACACTCATGGACCTTCTCAAGGCGCAGCCCCTAGAAGCCTTCGACCGCTCAATCGATGTGCACATCTCGCGCATTCGAGCGGCGATCGAGGACGACGCCAAAAAACCGCGGCGCATCATTACCGTTCGGGGTGCGGGATACGTCTTCGCCAAGGCGCAGGACTGATCCGCGATGCGCCGCCTCTACCGCCAATTCTATCTGGCAATCGTGGCCGCTCTCGTTCTGGTCGTGCTGTTCGGCGGAATCATGTGGCGCTTTGCCCCCAAGCCGGCCGCCACCGAGGAGGCGTTCGAGATGGCGGGCGAGATGGTGGCAACGCTCCTGCCCTCCGCCGATCATGGCGTGGCTGCGCAACAGCAGGCCATCGACCGCCTGCACAATCGCCTGAAGATCGACATTGCCCTCTTCGACAGCAAGCATCAGCGGATCGCTGCAGCCGGACGTGCGGTGCCACGCCCGCAGCGCGAGAGTGGCGGCTGGCTTTACGGCGCCGGAGGTCCAGCCTGGGCCGTCCGTCTACCCGACGATCGCTGGGTGGTGGCACGCATACCTGGCCGGCGCGGACCGCCGCTGCTCAGCATCATCGGCTTCCTCGGCGGCATCGCGGTGGCAGTGGCCATCTGTGCCTATCCGCTCGTGCGCCGGCTTACGCGCCGACTGGAGCGGCTGCAGGCCGGCGTCGAACAGCTCGGCGCCGGCGATCTCGCGGCACGCGTGAAGATCGAAGGCAAGGACGAAGTGGCACGGTTGGCGGAAAGCTTCAATTGTGCCGCTGCGCGCATCGAGGAGCTGGTGGGATCGCACAAGCTGCTGCTGGCCAATGCCTCGCACGAGCTCAGAACGCCGCTCTCGCGCATCCGGCTCGGCGTCGAGTTTCTGAAGGAGACGGCCGATCCCAAGCGCAAACGCGAGCTCGAGAGGGACATTGCCGAGCTCGATCAGCTCATCGACGAGATCCTCCTCTCCAGCCGCCTCGACGCGGTGAAAGGGCTGGATCAGCGCGAGGAGGTCGATTTGCTAGCACTCGCAGCCGAAGAAGGCATCCGCTACGACCTGTGCTCGGTCGGCGGAGAACCTGTCGTCGTACGGGGCGACCGGGCGCTCCTGCGCCGTATGACGCGCAACCTCATCGAGAATGCCGAGCGCCACGGAAAGCCGCCGATCGAGGTCGAGGTCGGGCGCGCGGGGGCGCAGGGTACAATCACCGTCAGCGATCATGGCGCGGGCGTTGCAGCCAGCGAGCGTGAGCGGGTCTTCTCGCCGTTCTTCCGCATCCTGGGCGATCATGCCTCCTCAGGTACAGGGCTCGGCTTGACCTTGGTCAGACAGATCGCTCGCCAGCACGGCGGGGAGGCGCTCTGGGTCGGCACGCCCGAGCGGCCGAGCCGGATCAGGGTTGTGCTGCCGATGGGGCGCCAAGACGGATAGCGCTCGATGCGCCACGCGAGCCGGCTCAGGCCGGCGGGCTGAGGCAGCCCTTGAGATCCTGCGCCAAGTTGCGCAGCAGCGTGAAATAGAGATCGAGGCCCGGCTCGATCCTGCTGCCCTCCGGGTCGATCGTGCCGGTGCGCGCGCGCGTGCCTTCGACAAGATTATCGACCAGGCGCGTGTCGAATTGCGGCTCGGCAAACACACACACGGCGCCCAGGGAGGCAATCTTCTTGCGCAGCTCAGATAGCCGCTTAGCACTGGGCGGCACCTCCGGGCTCACCGAGACGGAGCCGGCCACGCGCAACTTGTAGCGGCGCTCGAAGTACTGCAGCGCGTCGTGAAAGACGACGTAGGGCCTGCCGGCGACAGGCGTCAGGTCACGCGCCAGCTCGGCGGACAGCGCGTCGAGCTTGGTCTTCAGGGCTGCGGCATTTGCATTGAACAGGGCCGCTCGAGAAGGCTCCTTCTCACTCAGAACCTGGGCGATCCGGTCCACCATGGCCTTGGCGTTGATGGGATCGAGCCATGCGTGACTGTCCGTGAGGGCTTGGCCATGACCATGATCGTGATCGCTGCCGTCGGCGTGGTCATGGTCGTCGTCGAACGTGGCGCTAGTCCGACGCGGATAGAGCTTCAAACCACGGGCATTTTGTAATGTAACAACCTGTACGTGCTTCGGCAGCGACTTTGCGACCTTGACCGTAAATGGCTCCATCGCCTCGGACATGCGGAAAAAAACATCGGCCTGGCTGAGCCTGGAGGCATCGGAAGGTTTGAGAGCATACGTATGCGGCGAGGCCGATCCCTTCACGAGCAGCTCGGGGGTGCCCGCCCCGGCCATCACCTGGCTCACCAGGGCGTGCAGGGGCTTGATTGTCACAACGACACTAAGGTCGGCCGCGGCCGGAGACACGGCCGTCCAGATGGCAATACAGCCCGCCAGCAGCGCCGCCCAGGTGCGGCCATACGCTCCGTGCATGGTAAGCACTCCTTCGTCCACCGACGCACCACACGTCCGTTCGCCACCGCACGCTTCCCGCTCGTCGAGCGCGAATAGTAATGTTATAGTATTTCAAACACAATGCGGGAAGGCTATTTGCCGCTGCGCGCCGTCCCGCCCCCGTGTTGCTGTATTCTGGTCGTCATGTGCGCCGCGGATGCGGTTTTCGCGGAGGTGGTGGTTGCGCCTTTCGCGCTATCGAGGCCCATGCTTGATTGCACAGGGCGGCACGCGAGGTCATGTAATGCTCAAGATACGAATAAGGCTCGCCCAGAGCCTGATCGCCGTTGTGGCCATGCTAGCGCTCTACGCGCCGGCGCAGGCGCATCCGCACGTTTGGGTTACGGTCGAGTCGGTACTGCTCTACGAGCGCGGAGCGTTTACGGGGCTTAAGCATACATGGACCTTCGACGAGTTCTATTCCGCCATGGCGGTCGAAGGCTTGGATACGAACAAGGACGGCAAGTACGATCGTGAGGAACTGGCCGAGCTCGCCAAGGTTAACGTCACCAGCCTGAAGGACTTCGGCTATTTCACATTCCCCACACTTGCCGGCCAGGCCTTGAAGGTTGCCGACCCGCGCGACTACTGGCTCGAGCACAAGGACGGCATTCTCGCCCTGCATTTTGTCCTGCCGTTCGCGAGCCCGGTGCTGACGGAGGCCAAGGGGTTCGGCTTCGCGGTCTACGATCCCAGCTTTTTCATCGCCTTCGATCTGGCGAAGACGCCCCAGCCGGTGCGTCTCGAAGAGGGGGCGCCAAAGGGCTGCTCACTCAAGATTTCAGCTCCCGATCGAAATGCCGCTGATGTTTCAGCACTCGGCGAGTCGCTGGCTGCGATCTCGGGCTTTGGGGTTAGTGTCGCCAAGACGGTGTCTGTCGAGTGCAACGGCTCATGATCATGCGGTGCGCCCTGAGGCTACTGGCAGTGTTCGTCGCGGTGGCGATGGTGTCCTGGTCCGCGCTGGCACAGCAGAACCCGCCGGCAAAGAGCCCGTTCGGCGCTGGGCCTCCTTCCACAAGCAAGGCGGTCGCGCCGCCCTCGGGCACCCAGGCGGCGCAACCTGCGGGGTTCATGCAGCGCATCGGCCAGTGGGTCATGGAGAAGCAGGCCTTGATGCACCGCGAGCTGGCAACGGCCGTGCGCCGCTTCAAGACCGCCAATCCCTTCGACGCGGCGCTGCTGCTGGCGGCGATCAGCTTTGCCTACGGTGTGCTACACGCGGCGGGGCCCGGCCACGGCAAAGCGGTGATCTCGTCCTATGTGCTGGCAGACGGACAAACCGTGCGACGTGGCATTCTGCTTTCGTTCATGGCGGCCCTCATCCAGGCACTGTCGGCACTGGTACTTGTTGCCATTCTGATCCTGCTGCTGCGGTCGACCGGGTTGCAGGTGAAGGCCATGGAAGCCTGGCTGGAAACGCTGAGCTGGGGTTTTGTGACACTCGTCGGCGCATGGCTGCTGTTCTACCAGCTACGCCCTGCCTTCGCGCGTGCGCCTGCACACACCCACGATCATGGCGCTGGTCACCACCATCTGGACCATCGTGGTCACGAGCATCACGGACATGAGCATCGCAGCGCGCATGGTCATCATCACCACCATGCCCACGACGACCATCACCACCACGATGCCGGCTGCGAGGTGTGTGCCCATCTGCCCGCGCCGTCGCAGCTCAAGGGTGACTGGTCCTGGAAACGCGCGCTTGCGCTCGCGTTCGCGGTTGGCATTCGTCCGTGCACGGGAGCCATCCTTGTGCTGGTTTTCGCCATCGGCCAGGGTCTGTGGTGGGCAGGCGTGTTCTCCACGCTGGCGATGGCGCTCGGCACCGCCATTACCGTCTCGGTCTTGGCGACCATGGCAGTGGGCTCGCGCGAGCTTGCCAAGCGCCTTGCCGGCAGCGGCGGTTCGTCCAAATGGGTGGACCGCGTGCAAATGGCGGCCGGCGTGGGTGGGGCGGGCCTCGTGCTCGTGCTGGGTGCAGCCTTCTTCTGGGCGTCGCTTGGCAACCCGCAAGCGTTTTGAGCGGGCGCCGGCCGGAGCAATGCCCAATTGGCGTCCCGGTTCAGGACGATGATTTACCCATTGCTCAACCTTTGCTTCCGAAACACCGACGGCCACGCTTAGTCTCGCGGGCAAGCGATACCAGGTACACTCATGCGTGCAGTTTTCGCAGCCGTCGCCGCCGCTCTGGTTCTGGGGCTGGCCATTCAAGGCCCAGGTCGGGCTGCCGTGGATATGATGCGCGGCACATCGACGTCGATGGAGCTCCTCGTGTTCGAGCACCCCGACTGCACCTCCTGCCAAGCCTTCCGCAGCCATATCGCGCCGAGATACCGGCAATCGCCGCAGGCAGCCGAGGCGCCGTTGCGCTTCGTCGACATCACACACGCCGACGCCGACCGCCTGATCCTCAATGCGCCGATCAGCATGTTGCCCACGGCGGTGCTGATGAAGGACGGCCACGAGGTCGACCGCATCGCCGGCTACTGGGGCTCGGACAACTTCCTCAAGATGGTGACGCTCATCATCGGCAAGGCCGAGTAGCTCGGCTCAAACCCACCCCCGACTCGCGCGGTGCAGCCGCACTTGCCTCGTCGCCGACGAATGCCGGCGCTGGCACGCCCGGGACAATGAAGCGCTTCGTGGGCGGCGACTTAGTTCGCCTTGATCACCGGCCCAACGTGGTTGGCGGCAGCAGCGGGCTGTCCCGACGTCTCGGCCTTCAGGAACACATCCACCCGCATGCCCGGCAGCAGCGGCGGCTGCCCGGTGAGATCGATGATCACCTCGAGCACATCGACGTCGGTCGGCCGGCGCGGACCGCGCTGGCCAAGCTTGCTCGGGCCGAGGGCCTGGGCGAGAGAACTCACCTTGCCCTCGAAATCGCGACCGGCGAAAGCATCGGAGCGCACAACGGCGGCCTGGCCAATGCGGATCTTGCCGATATCGCGCTCCTCGAACTCCGCCCTGACCCGCAATGCACTCACGTCGCCCACGACGACCAGCGGGCTTTCCGGAGACGGCGCTGCCGTCTCGCCGACACGAGCATGGACCTGGAGGACGGTGCCGGCGGAGGGTGCGCGGATGCGCGCACGCTCCAGCGCGGCTTCTGCCAGCGAGAGCTCCGCGCGCGCCGCGGCAAGCCCGGCTTCCAGCCGCGTCTGTGCCGGACTGTCTGACGCCATGGCCTTGCGCAGGGCGGTGCGGGTCTGATCGAACCGGTCGGTCGCCTGCTTCACGGCCTCACGCGCCTTGTCGGCATCGGCGGCCGCAACTCCCTCGTTGCGCCGGCCCTTGAGTGCGCGATCGAGATCCTCGCGCGCCAAAGACAGCGCGCGCTCGGCGTTGGTGAAATTGTCTTCGGCCGTTCTGCGATCCTGAGCTGCCTTGACCACGGTCTCATTGTCGCGGTCACGCTTACGGGCCGCGACCTCGGCGCGCGCCGCGTGCACGCGCGCGACCAGGTCCTCATCCGCAAGCCGCACCATCAGATCACCGGCCGCAACTCTGTCGTTGACCCCGACGAGCACCTCGGCGATCCGGCCTGGTGCCTGCGCGGAAATGCGGATCTCGCCGCCCATGGGCTCCACGCGCCCCGGAGCTGATGCCGCCCATGCCGCCTTCGCCGCCGCCTTTGGCGTATCGGCCTGGGCTGCAGTGGTGGGCGATTTCTGGCTAAAGGTCTGGGGTACATAGTAGCCGATGCCGAGCGCCACCACCGCGGCGACGATCAGCATGTTCAGCGAGGAGTCGGCTTTAGGCATTGGCCTTCCTCTTTCGGTTGCGTGCCAGCTCGTGCACGGTCTCGACGCCCTCGGTACGGCGTTCTTCGCCGACGATGAGGCCGTCCTCGATACGCAGAATGCGGTCGGCAAAAGGCACGGTGCGAGGATCGTGCGTGACCGCCAGCACTGCGCGGCTCTTGTCCTTGGCGATCTGCGACAGCAGCGCCATGACCGCGAGACCATTCTCGCTATCAAGTGCGGCCGTCGGCTCGTCGGCAAGGATGACGGAGGGGGCGCCGACCAGGGAACGGGCCACGGCGACGCGCTGCTGCTCACCGCCGGAGAGGTTGGCGGGATAGGATTTCAGCTTGTGGCGCAGGCCAACGTGATGCAGCGCCCTCTGCGCATGCACGATGGCATCGGAGCCGCGGTCCCCGCGCACGTCGAGCGCAAGGCGCACGTTCTCCTCGGCCGTCAGTGTCGGGAACAGGTTGTAGGACTGGAAGATGAAGCCGACATGCCGCCGCCGCAGGCTCGCGAGCGCCTCGGGCGTGAGGCCCGTTGTCGGCTTGCCGGCGACGGTCAAGGTACCGCTGGTCGGCGATAGAATACAGCCCAGAATGGACAGCAGCGTGGTCTTGCCGCTGCCGGAAGGTCCCATGAGCAAGGTCAGCTCGCCCGTGTTGAGCGCGAGGCTCACGCCCTTGAGCGCACGCACCTTGCCCGCGCCGTGGCCCAGCTCTTTGACGATGTCGGTGGCTTCCAGCACCACGGATGTCCCAGCCGGCGCCGCGGTCGCTGGGGTTTCCTGCACGGTTGCTATAGCAGTCATCGGTTGAACACCATGGCTGGATCAATGCGCATAACTTTGCCGATCGCCGACAGCGCGGATATCGCGCACATGGCAAACGTCAGCCCCAGCAACAGCGCCGCCAGGCCCGGCGACATGACGATCGGCAAGGCAGTGTGCTCGCTTAGGTAGACGATGGTTAAGGCAATCGCCATTCCGAGCACGTAGCCGAGCACGGCGCTCAACCCTGCCTGCATGAGAATGACCTTGTGGATGTAGCCGGACGATGAGCCCAGCGCCCTCAGCGTCGCGAATTCCGAAAGATGGTCCTTGGTGCTGGAATAAAGCGTCTGCGCCACGATAACCGTACCGACAATGAGACCCAGCACGGCGCCGCCAATCAGGGCAACACCGGCACCTGTCGCAAACAACCAGTGATTGAGGCTGCGGGTGCGGAACTCGGCCTTGGTGAGCACCTCGCTGTCCGGCAATTTCGCACGGATGTCGGCGCGAACCTTTTCGATATCGGCGCCGGGAGCGACTTTAGTCAGGACGTAGGTGATGTTGTCGGCCGGCATGTCGATCAAGGACCGGGCACGATTGAGCGTCGTGAAGATGAACGGCGTCACCGTGAAGGAGCGGATGCCCTCGGTCAGCCCGACGACGCGGACACGCGACGATCCGACCTGAGCCGTGTCTCCGACACCCTTGATCCCGAGCTCGGCCAGATAGGTCTTGTCGACGATGACGGCATCGCGCACGCCAAGGCCCGTGACGCTGCCCTCGACGATATTCCACGGCGCCAGACCGCCATCCTCGTGATCGGCACCGATCACGACCACGAGCGTCGAACCGCCAGTAGGCTTGCGCCAATCGGTGAAGGCAGTGACCAGCGGAACGGCGCTAACCACACCGGGCGTGGCGAGCGCCACGTAGCGCTCGCGGGCCCTAATCGGCTGCGCCTCTTCGAAATTCTTGGTGCCGTAAGCCATGATCCAGAGATCACCATCGGCGCGGTCGATCATGGAGATGATCATGCCGCGCGCGCCGAGATAGAGGCCAAGCTGCACGGCAACCAGCACAATGGAGAATAGAATCCCGACCAGCGTCACAGCGAGGCGGACGCGGTCGTGAAACAGATTGCGAAAAGCCAACGTAAGGGTCATTGCGACGCAGAACACCTGCTAGGGCTCACCGCGGCATGATGCGGTGGAAGCCGCCGAGTGCGAGTTGCACAATCCGACCGAGCGGGGCGGTGTGCGGTCCCCGCATGCCGGCGGGCAAACCTGTGGCCGTCATTGTGGCCGTTATATAGGTATTTGTGTTCGTCATAGGTTTCGGCAGCCAGAAAAGCAAAGGCTCGGGTGCGGCCTATTCCCCCATGCTTAACAAGCTCAGCCTGCCCTGCGACAGTCTCGCGAACAGCCGGTCGCCGCATTTTCTCCGCATATCGGTTGCATGTCGCATCGACATGAGGGGGCGCTACCGCCAGGATAGGCATTTCGCGATGCATCTCTTTGATTTTCATAAGACTTCCAGTGTTTTTTTCGCCGCCCTTGCGGTGCTGGCGCTGCTGGTCCCAACGGTCTCTGCACAAGCCCCCGCTGCAGACGTGACGGGCCTTTGGATCGATCACACCGGTCAGGGTGCGGTCGAGATCGCCCCGTGCGGAGACCACATCTGTGGCCGGGTCGTCTGGCTCAAGAACCCTCATCACAAATCCAAGAGCGGCAAACTCATTTGCGGCACCCAAGTGCTGGGCGATCTGCAGCGGCGACCCAACAACGCCTGGGAAGCAGGCTGGATCTACAATCCCGAGGACGAGGAGCGCTTCAGTGCGGCCCTCAAGCTCGCCAATGCCGACACGCTGATGGTGACCGGCTACCTCGGCATCAAGCTGCTCGGCGAAACGTTCACGTGGAGACGCTCGCCCACGGAGTTGGAGCGGTGTGGACAGGCCAACCGGCCAACTTAGTCCGGTCTCGGCAGTTGGCCTGCGACCGATCATTCCACCGCCACGCCCCTGGTGACCGGAGCTGCAGCGCCCCCCTTGGAGGCAACGCTGGTCTCAACCCAGCTCACGAAACGCTCGGTGCGGTCCGCCACGAGGTGGCGCTGCTGATCAAGTGTGACGATGTGATAGCTGTCATCGAGAACCAACGTGTCAACGAGACCGCCCAGATTCGCCTGCAGGTACTGCGCATTCTTCAAGCTCGCCATATCATCATCACGCGGATGCACGATGAGGGTCGGCTGGCGGACTTTGCCGAGATCGGGCTTCACCGCTGCAACGAGCGAATTGAAGTGCGCGAACGACCGCAGCGGCGTGCTGAATATGCCAGCAGCACCGCTGTCGCCGCTCTGCATACTCGACACGACAAGGCGGCGCACCCGCTCGTCCTTGATGCCGTAGGGATCGCGCTCAGCCAGGTCTATTTCGAGCTTGAGCGGCAACGGCCGCACGTACTGCAGCAGCACCGAGTGCCAGGGCATCGACCAGCCGTCGAGCTTCAGCGTCGGCGCGTATAGCAGAAGGCCATGCACGTCGTCGGGGCGCTTTTGAGCCAGATGGAGCGCCAGGATGCCGCCCATGGAGAGGCCGCCGGCAAGAACGACGTCGCAATGCTGCTTGAGCTTGTCGTGTGCTGCCTCGACGCTGGCATACCACTCATACCAGGTGGAGCGGCGCAGCTCCTCCGGCGTGCCACAGTGGCCAGCGAGCTGACAGCAGTAAACCGTATAGCCCGCGCGCGCCAGGCCTTGCGCAATAAAGCGCAGCTCGACCGGCGTGCCGCCGAGACCATGGATCAGCAGTACGCCCACCCGGCCGCCGGGAACGAACATGCTGCGATCTTCAATTCCATCTTTGTCTTCGATAGTCATCACGCCACGATCACCGTTTGAGTTGTCTCGCCGTTGGCCGGCTTGCCCCGTTGCATTCAACATCCGCGCAGTCCGTGCTGAGAGCTTGCGCGGCAGCACACTTCCTAGTGCGCGTGAATCTGAAAACCGCGTCCGTGGTTTTCAGGATCCATTCCCTGACAGTTCCAGGACCGTCTTGTACAGCCCGCCCTACCTCGCGTTGACCCGCTGCATGACGCGGTCGAGAAGCTTGAGCGCCAAATCCATCTCGCCCTGCGTGATATGCAGGCTGGGCGCCAGCGTGACCACATTCTTGTAGTAACCGCCGATATCGAGCACGAGGCCGTACTTGCGGCCGTCGACCTCAAGATCGCCCTTCAGGGCTTCGTCCACCATGCGATCGACGATGGCCTTCGAGGGCGTGAAGCTGTCGTGCGGCTCGCAGATCTCCATACGCAGCGCCAACCCGAGACCGTCGACGTCGCCGACAATCTTGTGGCGGCGCTTGAGATCCTGCAAGCCCTCCAGCAGATAGGCGCCCTTCTCCATCACCATGGCCTCGTAATTGGTCTCGGCCATCATCTTCATGGCCTCGAGAGCAACCGCGGTACCCATCGGGTTGGCGTTGAAGGTGGAGTGCGTCGATCCCGGCGGGAAGATCGTTGGATTGATGAGCTCCTCGCGCGCCCACACGCCGGCCAGCGGATTGAGGCCGTTGGTGATCGCCTTGCCGAACACGATGGCATCAGGCCTCACGCCGAAGTGCTCGATCGACCAGAGCTTGCCGGTGCGATAGAAGCCCATCTGGATTTCGTCGACGACCATCAGGATGCCGTGCTCGTCGAGCACGCGCTTGAGCTCGACGAAGAAGTTCTTGGGCGGGATCACATACCCGCCGGTGCCCTGGATCGGCTCGACATAAAAGGCGGCGTACTCGGCCTCGCCCACCTTCGGATCCCAAACGCCGTTGTATTCGCTTTCGAACAGGCGCTCGAACTGCTTCACGCAGTGATGGCCGTACTCCTCCTTGCTCATCCCCTTTGGCCCGCGAAAATGGTAGGGGAACGGCACGAACTGCGCACGGTCACCGAAATGGCCGTAGCGCCTACGGTAGCGATAGGATGAGGTGATCGCGGAGGCGCCGAGGGTGCGGCCGTGATAGCCGCCCTCGAACGCGAACATCAGGCTCTTGCCCTTCTTGAAATTGCGCACGAGCTTGAGGCTGTCCTCTACCGCCTGGCTGCCGCCGACGTTGAAGTGCACGCGCCCCTTCTCGCCGAACTTCTTCTCGGCATCCTGGGCGATGAGCGCGGCGAGCTCGATCTTTTCGCGATGCAGATACTGGCTTGCCACCTGCGGCAGCCGATCGAGCTGGCGGCGCACCGCGGCATCGAGGCGCGCGTTGCGGTAGCCGAAATTGACGGCCGAGTACCACATCTGCAGATCGAGGAACTCGCGCCCCTCGGCATCGAACAGGAACGACCCCTCGCAGCTATCGAAGATCTTCGGCGGGTTGGTGTAGTGGACCGTGTCGCCGTGCGAGCAATATTTGTCTTCGAGCGCCAGAAGCTCCGCTTCCGACATTTGGCCTGCACCATCATCGCGGCGCGGGGCATGGCCGTCTGGCCATCGTATTGGCTTCTGCATCCCAGACCTGCCCTTTAGGTTTGTTACTTGGTCCCAACGGAGCGCGCAGACCAGGGGGCTGCCACCGCACCGCGCTCTTCAAGCCACCCCGCGAGCAGCTTCGTGGCTTCGTCGAAATTCTCGAATGCGATATGTGGCAGGCTGGCGTTGCGGCAATGCTTGAGCAGCGAGGCCTTGGCCAGCACCAGGTCGGCGCGGCCCGCCAGACAGAAGTCGGAACGGCCGTCCCCGATCAGAATGTTCAGCTCGCTCGGGCGACCTTCGGCAAAGCTGCATTTGCAGTTGCCTGAAAGGGAGGCGCAATCGCTCCGCGCATGCGGAAACGTCAACCGCCAGCGATCGTCGCCGCGCCATCGCAGATGGTTGGCGAAATAGGGAACATCGATGTCATTGCGGTCCAGCACCGTCCTGATGGTGCGATCGAGGCCGTCCGAGACGACAACCAGCGCATGACCGAGATGCCGGAAAAGCGACACGAAAGACCGGAAACCCTGATCAATGTCCACGGTGCGGATCAAAGCGTCCAATTCTGCGGGTGTCGCGCGGACGAGATCGATCTGGCGCACCATGCACTCGCGTGAGCCGATGCGGCCGGCCTTCCACTCCTCCTCAATGTCGCGCCACGCAGATGCTGCGAAGCGCTCGAGCAAAAGATCGGTTGTATCGACGGGCGCAATGGTTCCGTCGAAATCCACAAAAACACGACACTTTACACGCGCAGTTGACACGCTAATAGAACCCGTTGATTGAATTACCGCACCCCGGCCCCGAGGATATTTTTTGCGAGCCTCTTTAGCCGCCGGTTAACGCGCTGCCAATGCCTTTGGTTCACGTTTTCGTTTACGCGTTCACCATCGGTTGCATCGATAGATGATCGCCAACACGCCCCAACTGCCGCATAACCCCCGTTTGCAGCGCAAAAATACGCCTAGGTCGAAAATGGCGCGCGAACGTGGCATGTCGATAGGCCCGAGACACATGGCCGCAGACAGAGCCGCGGGGCGGCTATGCGTTGATAAACAGCGTTCGGCTCGAATGTGGTTAATGTGGCTAATGCGACGCTGGCTTAGCGCCGGCCTTCGATCAAGGCGGCGCCGACGTAGCCTACGAGCGCCGCCAGCAGACCGACCAAATAGGGTGTGGCAAGACCAACGCCATACTTACATGCAGCCCACACGAGCAAACCGGCGGCAACGGAGCAATAGGCGCTGAGCGGTCCACCGAAGCGGGTGAAAAGCGCAAACAGCGTGGCGACGAACACGCCGGCGCTGCCGAAGGCAGACGCCGTCTCCACCAACTCCTTGATGCCATCAGCGCTGAACGAGATGGCGAACGCCACAATGCTCAGCGCCAGAACGGTGAGGCGCACGGCCCACAACTTGCCCCGATCGGTAAGGCCGGGGACGATCTTCACGACGATGTTGTGCGAGATCTGAGCCGCGGGCGCGTGTAGCGCGGAATGGACCACCGATAGGATGGCCGATATGATGGCGCCGATGAAAGCGACGTAGAGCAAGCCCGGCAGATAGCTCTCGGCAAGCTTGGCCACGATCTGCTCCGGATCCGGAATATCTGGAAGGAGCTTCGTCCCCATCAGCCCGAGGAACACCGGCACCAGTCCGATCGTCAGGTAGATGAGACCGCCCGCCACGGTTGCCCGCCCGGCGATCTCGGCAGTCCGCGCGCCCAAGAAGCGCGATATCAGCTCCACAGCGACGATGGTGCCGCAGACGGGGATCGCGATCTTCTCCAGCGTCGCAAGCAGGCCCTCCTCGGCACTGTAGAGGTCAAGCCGGTCTGGAGTGATCTGCGCCAGCCCTGCAGGCACACCGCCCACGGTTGCGCTCACGATGCCACCGAGAATGACAAGCCCGGCTAGGACGACAAGTCCCTGGATCACGTCGGTGACGGAGTCGGCAAACAGGCCTCCGACCACCGAGTAGGCGCCTACCAGCACGGCCGCCAACACGATTGCAACCTTCAGACCCATGCCCGAGTTGGCGTCCATGACCTGTCCGAAGGCGCGAATCTGCGCCGCTGCCCAGATGATGGAGCCGGGAAGCAGCACGATCACGACCAGGCGCTCAACGCCGGGCGAATAGCGCTGCCGGAAAAGATCTGCAAACGTGGTGAGACCCCGCGACCAGAGCGCCCTGGCAAACACGAGACCGACAAGAATGATGGCCGTAGCGTAGGCGAATGGGTCGACGAGCGCGCCGCGCAGGCCGTGCGCGTAGACCGCCCCTCCCGAAGCGACGATGGCCTCGGCGCCGAAGTAGGTGGCAAAAACGGAGAAGGCAACCAATCCCGTGCCCAGCTTGCGGCCTGCGAGGATATAGTCGTTGGCGCTGACGATACGCCGCGAAACCCATGCGCCAATGGCAAACTGGACCAGCACATAGGCCACGATGGCCAAAAGAACCGCATTCATTCCTTCCCCCGGCCCCGCGATGGTACTGTCTTGCCTGTGATGCGGGCTTGCACCGCTAATCAGTTCGTCAGGTGCGGCCCAACATTACGCATTCGACAGGCTTGCCTGCCGCTTTTCGCCCTTTTTGTATGCTTTGGCTCAGATGTGGGCAAACTGCGCGCCGATACACTATATGACGGTCGAGCCGGGCGCGCCGGTGGATTGAAGCTGTAGGCATTTTCGTGAGCAAGGCTGTTCATTTCTTCCGCGGCGCCGTCTCCTGCCTCACCACCTTCGCATTGCTCCTTGCCCAATTCGCCACAGTGCGTGCGGCGGTGCCGATGACGCGGGCGGAATACGAAGCATGCCAGGCGCGCGACGAGCAGGGCCTGCGCAAGGCAGTGGAGGCGCTTACCCTTAAAGGCCTAGAAACCGGGCTTGCCAACCTCGACTACCGGGCGATCGTCGCTGACGAATGGCGCCGTGGCAATCTGGACGAGGTTCTCGACCGGCAGGTCGATGCGGCGATCGGCCAGGTGCGCGAGGAGTCGAGCTGGTTCCAGCTCTGGTCGACACTGGCCTCGCGCGAGCGCGCGCAGGAGCTTGCCACCACGGCCGCCGAGCGGGTGTACCGCTCCGATGCCATCAAGAAGGTGATCGAGCAGCTCGCCACCGGCGTCGGCAAGGAGATCGGCAAACGGATCGAGCTGGCTGTTATCGACACCGCAGGACCGGCAACGCGGTGCATGCAGGCCTTTCTCGGCCGCCGCTACGGGACGACGGTGGCCAGCGTCGTGAGCAGCGATGCCGGCAAGGAATACAGCGTCGATCCGGCCAAGGCCGGCGCCCAGGTGTCCCCCGGCCAGGTGCTGGTTGAAGGCAGCGGCGGCATTGCGGGAACGGTCGTGCTCGTGGTGCGGCGGCAGCTCTCCAACATGGCGGCGCGCATCGGCCAGCGCGTGATCGGCTCGATCCTGAGCCGGCTCGTGTCGGTCGTGGCGGGAGGCATCGGCTTGGTGCTGATCGCCAAGGACATCTGGGATTTTCGCCATGGCGTATTGCCGATCATCGCCGACGAGATGAAATCCAAGGCCACCAAGACGAAGGTGCGCGAGGAGATCGCCAGTACCATCTCCGAGCACATTGGCGAAAGCATCAAGGACATCGCCGACAAGATCGCAGAGCGCGTGGTGGAGATCTGGCTTGAGTTCCGCAGCGCTCATGCCAAGGTACTCGAGTTCGCGGATCGCAACGAAGCATTCAAGCGCTTTCTGGATACCATGCGGCCGGCCGATCTGCCGCGGCTAGATGAGGTCGTGGCGCTGGTGCTGGCGAGCGAGGGCGAGGCCGGAGTGACCAAGCGGCTCGCCAACGGCACGCTCAATCTGGCGATTTCCGCACTGCCGCCGGCTGCAATCGATATCGCCCGCGAAGCCCGCTCGCTGGAAACGGCGCTCCAATGGTCGGCGGTCGCCGGCGCCAACCTGCCCAAGGTTGTCGAGCACGAGATCCACCGCCGCACCACGCCGGATACCTTTACCAAGGCCAGCTTGCAGCGCCTGCTTGGATTGGGAGACCGGCTCGCAGTCACGCGGCTGGCGGCGCTGCAACCCACAGCCCGCGAAGCGCTCTTCGAGCTGGACAGCAGCGCGCTGGTTCGGCTTGCCCGCAACCTCGACGAAACCCAGCTTGACAGTCTGTCGCGCTACCTTACGGGGCTCGAGAAGGGGCCGGCGCAGAGAATCCTGAGCGTCGTGGCGCAGACACCGGCACGCATGGCCGAGCTATCTAGCCCGCGCGTGCGCGAGGCGATCATTGCCAGCCGCGACCAGGCGGCTGCCGTCGGCATGATGCTGCAGGTGGCATCCCTGCCCGATCCCGGCACGGTCATCGCCCATACCCGGCTTGTGCTCAATGGTCAGGTAAGCCTGATCCTGCTTTGGGAGAAGCATGGCACCGTGCTCGCAGCGGCGGCCGTACTTGGGCTGGTGCTCCTGCTGATCCTGAAGCGACTGCTGTTCGGCACCCGTCCCCGCATCGTCGTGCAGCATGTATCCGAGCGCCGGAGCCAAGGCTGATGCACCTGGTCACGAGCGAGGCCGTCGACCGGCCGATCGAGCGCGGCGAAATCGTCTATGCGGTCGCCATCAGCGGGGCCAACATCCTGCGTGACGTACGCGAGGCGGTGGTGAACACCATCGGCGGCCACATGACCAAATACGAGGCGCTGCTCGACAAAACCATTGCGCGCGCGTTAGATGGATTGTCCGCGCGCGCGCGCGAAAGGGGCTATGACGGGGTGCTCGGCATTCGCGTCACGCACCCTTACATAACGAGCGGCGCTATCGAGGTGGTGGTAACAGGCACCGGCTTCAAATACGCACGAGAGTGAGCGGGTGGCCAGCTTACACCACGTCCGTGGTGAGCTTCTCGGGCCACGGCTGAATAGACGCAGCGGACGCAGCGCATCCTTCGACGGGCTCAGGCCATGGAGAGCCGACGTGCTGCTCGGGAGCGGGCGGACGCTGATCGCATCGATGGCTCAATCTCTTACCCACACCAAAATCGAGACCGGCTGCGGCAGATCTTGCACGCTGCTAAGCTCGCGTGCTGCCATCAGCCGAATCGACGGGAACACAGCATTGCCCCCTGGCGTCAGGGGGCGGGCCAACCAGGAGGCGCCACGCATGGCTTTGAAGGCACCAGGCATTCTCATTTTCCTGCTTTCGATCATTCTGGCTCTCGCGGTCCTGTTCACAAAATTCTTTGGTGCGACAGTTCCGCTGCTCAGCGGCGAGACAACGCAGTTCTACGGACTGCTTCTGGCTTACATCATTTTGGTCTTCGGCTGCATCATGCGCGGCCTCTAGAACCCTGCCGGCCAGAGACCTGTGTAGCATGCTGAATTCTGTGTGCCCTTCTGTCGCGCGGCCAAAGGCGCCCTGGCAATGCCGTGTTGTCGGCGTCTTTATCTTGCGATGGCAAAGCGGCTCCATATTCGCAAGCGACTGATCAAGCTCCGCGCACAACGCTGGAGCCGGGAGGCATTGCTAGCCGTCATCCTCACGATCGCTGCTGTCGTATTCATCGCAACCGCAATGGTCGGGCGAGATGGGTCCGACCAGGACAAAGCGCCGATCGCGGCGGCACGGCCACCACAAAACTAAGACGTGGCGTCTCGTTTTTCGATATCAAAACATCCCGTTCGGATTGGCTGACCGCTCAGGCATCGCCTGCAGCACGTCCCAATGCTCCACAATCTTGCCGTCGTCCGTGAGACGGAAGATGTCGATGCCGGCATAGTCCTTGTCGCCAGGCCAGTACTGGAAGCAATGCAGGACGACGTAGCTTCCCTCGGCCAGAGCGCGCTTGAACTCGACACGCTTGCCCGGGTACTCGCGGGCCATACGCTCGAAATAGGCGATGAAGCCATCCTTGCCGGTGGCCACGTGCGGGTTGTGCTGGATGTAGTCATGGCCCACATAGCGCGCGATTGCGTCGCGCGGGTGGCACTGGTTGAACATCAGGTCGTAGAACGCAATCACATTCTGTTTGTTGCGCTCCAGATCGGACATGGGACGATGCTCCCGATGATTGGCGCACTACTGTGCCGTCCAGCCGCCGTCGATGCTGTAGTTAGCGCCGGTGATGGAAGCAGCCGCCTCGCTTGCTAGGAACGCGGCCAAGGCCGCGACCTGGTCCACGGTGACGAACTGCTGGGTCGGCTGTCGCGCAAGGATCTCCCGTTTGGCCTGCGCCTCGGTGAGGTTCTCGGATTTGGCCAGGTCTGGAATCTGCCTCTCGACCAGCGGTGTCCATACGAAGCCGGGAGAAATCGCGTTGCTCGTCACACCGGCCTCCGCCAGCTCCAGTGCAATAGTCTTGGTGAAGCCCGCAAGACCATGTTTGGCCGACACATAAGCACTCTTGAAGGGCGAGGCCCGCAGCGAGTGCGCCGAGCAGATGTTGATGATGCGCCCCCACTTGCGCTTCTTCATGCCGGGCACGGCCGCGCGCACCGTGTGGAACGCTGAGGAGAGATTGATGGCGATGATGGCATCCCACTGCTCGATGGGAAACTGCTCGACCGGCGCCACATGCTGGATGCCGGCGTTGTTGACCAGGACGTCAACCGAGCTGAAGTCCTTCTCGGCCTTGGCAATCATGTCGGTGATCTGGTTGTGGCGCAGCATGTTGGCCGGATCGAACGCTACCCGGGTGCCGTGCGCAGCGACCTCGCGGATCGCCTTCTCGTTGTCCTTCTCCGTACCCAGGCCGTTGATGACAATGTTGGCCCCGTCCTTGGCCAAAGCAAGTGCGATGGCGTGACCAATACCGGAGGTGGAGCCGGTGACGACGGCAGTCTTGCCTTTGAGGGACATGGCAGGCCTCTTATGCGATGCGGTGGGATGAGCGCATCCTGCCGCAAACGACACGGCTTGAACATGTGCGATTTTTCCGGATCATGCCCGGCAACAACGTCGCGGCGACACAGGCTCTGCCCCACGCTAGTGTCGCAGCACAATTTGCCAGCAATGGCCTAAGGGAGGAGAAACGATGACCGCAGATGCCAAGCTCCAGTCTATGGGACTGGTGCTGCCGGAGGTTGCCAAGCCCGCCGCCAACTACGTGCCCTTCAAGATCAGCGGCAACATGCTCTATCTCTCGGGGCAAGGGCCGCGACGCAGCGACGGCACGCTGTTCACGGGCAAGGTGGGACGGGACTTCACAACCGAGCAGGCCTACGAGCATGCCAAGCTGGTGGGGCTTGGCATGCTGGCGGCGGCCAAGGCAGCGACTGGCAGCCTGGACAAGATCGAGGTGGTGAAAGTGCTGGGCTTGGTCAATGCCGTGCCGGAGTTCATCGATCACCCAAAGGTCATCAACGGCTGCTCCGACCTGTTCGTGGCTGTGCTTGGTGAGCGCGGGCGGCATGCGCGCTCCGCCGTCGGGATGAGCTCGCTGCCGGGGAACATGAGCGTCGAGATCGAGGCCGTCCTGCGCATCCATGATTGATCCGGGCGATTGAGCGCTCGGCCCGAAGGCCGGGCAGCGCCTACGGCAGAAACCCCTTCTCCAGATCGAGCGCCTGGCGCAAAACTTCGCGTCCCGATCCGTCGCGCACCGTGAGGGTCCAGGTCACGTTGGTGCCACGCTCGTAGGAGGTGGTGGAGCGCAGGCGCGCGCTTAGCGTCTGCCCAGGCTCCACCGTGATCGGCGCCAGTGCCGGGAGGTAGAGCTGCTCCCAGTGCGTTTTCGGATCGAGGGGTCCGGTTGCCAGCGACAAGCCGTCAACCAGCTCCGCCGACCACCATAGCGCTACACCGAAGACGGTCGTTCGCATCTGCATAGGCCAACTCGCCTCGCCGGAGCGAGTCGTCTTGTTGCGGCGACCAAAAATGAGCTTGTCCCAGGACTTGCCCGCCTTCGCGTTGCCCAGCAAGTCGTCGGGCTGGAACGGACGTACATAGATGTTGTTGAGCGTCATCGCTCTGGCCGGCGCGAAGTCGAGGCCGAAGCCGACCTCATCCCACGCGGCAAGCTCGCGATAGTAGCGCTCAGCCGTCACTGGACAGACGAACTGCTCGACCGCGCGCGGAATGACGATCCCGCCGGGATTGAGAAAGCGGGCTTGTGCGTCGTTGAGCGTCTCGACGATATTCTCCTCGAAGGGGTAGTTGCCGAGCGTCTCCGACACGACCACGTCGACGCGGTCGGGGGCAGCGACATCTGTCGAATGCACCTCGGCGATGCGGCAGTTGGTGAGCCGGTTATGCCGCAGGAGCTTGCGCGCGACAGCGGCAATGTCGGCTGCCTCGTAGAGGTCGACCCGTTTGGCACCCAGCCCGGCGGCCAGGAAGCCCAAGAAGCCGGTGCCGGCGCCGATATCGGCGACGGTCGTCTCGTTCTTGACGATCACGCGTCGCAGCGCCGCGTGAAATGCGGCGTTACGGACCCGGTCGGCGAGCAGCGTGCGATGATATTCGATGCGCATGTGATTGGGATGGTGAAGTGGCAAATAGCGAATAGCAAAGGCCACAGGGTTGGACTACTTTTTCCCAATTCGCCATGCGCAACTCGCTATTCGCCCGAGAAACGTTCGAAAAGGCCGATCATGTCGCAGCCGGTGCCCGTGCCGCACACCAGTGCCACCATCCGGTCCGGCATTCCCGCCGTAGATGGCTATCTCGATGCGGGCTACGCCACCGTGCCCGGCATGTCGTCGCGGTTTGCAGCGGCAATCTGCTGCGGACTGATGCGGATCCAAAGCGAGCTCGGGGTTGCCGGTCCGGCAGTGGAGGTGGGCCCCTTCGAGGGCCGTTTCTTCATCGCCCTAGCACTTGCCTTAACCCACGGCGAGACGGTCGTCGGCATTGATCTGTTCGACTGGCCGAACCCCGAGGTGATCGACCGCTTTGAGGCAAACTGCAGCAAGCACGGCGTGCTGGCGGAACGGCGCATCACCTGGAAGGCAGATAGCCGCACCATGCAGCCCGAAGCGCTGCTGGCCAAGCTTGGCGGCCGGCGCCCGCGCCTCATCCATATCGACGGCGAGCACTCGCGTGCGGCCCTGACCAAGGACCTGGAGCTGGCCACGGCTGTGCTGGCGCCAGCCGGCGTCATCGTGCTCGACGACATGCTGCACCCCGGCTATCCCACACTTATGGTGGCGGTGCATGAGTATCTCGGGCGCCATTCCGACATGTGCGTGCTCGCCATCATCGATCGTGAAACCGTTGTGGCGGCGACCAAGTTCGTGCTCTGCCGGAGCGAATGGTTCAAGCGCTACGAGGCAAAGCTGCTCGAGAGCTACCAGGCCAACGTGTGGCCGCTCGGTGCCGACTTCGAGCCGCACTGGTGCCTCGTGCTGTCGCTCGATACCAAGCTGGCGGAGATCACGTGAGATCGTCGCCTGAGCCGCCAGCAGCGGTTGGCCGACCTGCGGCATTCTGATCCCTCAAGCAGATGTGAGCAAATGCGCCTTGAATGGCGGCGCCACGGGCAACCACGTGTGATGTGGCGGGCGGGCATCGGTCATGGAGCGTTCCATGCAACCCGCAAACCAGCCCGTAAACCGCAGCTCCACCAGTGATGCAGATCGCCGGGCGATCGAAAGTGATGCAGATCGCCGGGCGATCGAAGATGGGGTGGAGCACAGTGAGCAGAATGCCCGCTCGAGCTACGGCGCGGTACCGGGCGAGGAATTTCCTGCTTCAGTCTATGTTTCGGTGTTCGTCGCATTCGCCTGGATTCTGGCGGCTTCGCTGATCGCGTTCGCCCGCGATGCCGACGCTAATCTTGCCATTGGTATGGCCGTCGTGCTGATGGTCGTGTTCTTTGCCCTGCCGGTGCTTGTATGGCTCACGGCGCGGTCGCACGCGCGATCGTCCCCAGCAACGGCGGGCAACTTCTTAACCTCCCGCGTCGAGACAGCGACCGGAACCCTGACTGGCGCCAATGCTTGGCTGCAAATCGCGGTTATTCCGACAGCCTTGGCACTAGCCGCGACGCTGATAGGGGCCGCTTCCCTGCTGGTTCATTGACACCTGTGCCCCTCGCCGAACGTAACGTTGTTGCGCACCCTGTCGGGCTGGCACCTTGCCAAAGTTTCATGCGGCGCGAGCTTGGGCCTTGCTAGGTTGATACGCGTACCTATGTAGATCCTGGTACTCAGCGCCTCATTGTTGTGGAGGGCACTTGGCGACCGTGCTAGGGGTCGGGCTCCATCACATATTTTGGGCTAGGGGAAGCGCACCGATGACAGCCAGCAAGCCCGCATCTGTCGGCAGGGTTCGCGCTGAGACCGACACCTTCGGTGCCATCGAGGTAGCCGCAGACAGATACTGGGGGGCGCAGGCCCAGCGTTCGCTCGGCAACTTCAAGATCGGCTGGGAGAAGCAACCGAAGTCGATTGTGCGCGCACTCGGTATCGTCAAGCGAGCCGCCGCCGAAACCAACATGGCGCTGGGCCGATTGGACCCGACTATCGGCAAGGCGATCGTCGCCGCGGCGCAGGAAGTGATCGACGGCAAGCTCGACGAGCACTTCCCGCTGGTCGTGTGGCAGACCGGCTCGGGCACACAGTCCAACATGAACGCCAACGAGGTGATCTCGAATCGCGCGATTGAGATGCTGGGTGGCGTGATGGGCTCCAAGCAGCCGGTGCATCCCAACGATCACGTCAACATGAGCCAGTCGTCGAATGACACGTATCCGACGGCCATGCATGTTGCGTGCGCGGAAGAGATCGAGCATCGTCTGTTGCCGGCGCTCGGCCACCTGCACAAGGCGCTCGATGCCAAGGCGAAGGCGTGGGCGCACATCATAAAGATCGGCCGCACGCATACGCAGGATGCGACGCCGCTGACGCTCGGCCAAGAGTTCTCCGGCTATGCGACCCAGGTCGCAAACGGCATCCGGCGCGTTAGATCCACGTTGCCCGATCTGATGCAACTCGCGCAGGGTGGCACGGCCGTCGGTACAGGCCTCAACGCGCCCAAGGGCTTCGCCGAGCAGGTGGCCGCACGCATCGCCGAAATCACTGGCCTGGCATTCACCAGCGCACCCAACAAGTTCGAGGCGCTGGCTGCGCACGACGCCATGGTGATGAGCCACGGCGCCATCAACACGGTGGCCGCATCCCTGTTCAAGATCGCCAACGACATCCGTTTCCTCGGCAGTGGTCCGCGGTCGGGCCTTGGCGAGTTGGCGCTACCTGAGAACGAGCCCGGCTCCTCGATCATGCCGGGCAAGGTCAATCCCACGCAATGCGAGGCCCTGACCCAGGTGTGCGTGCAGGTTTTTGGTAATCATACGGCCGTGACGGTCGCGGGCAGCCAGGGTCACTTCGAGCTGAACGTGTTCAATCCTGTCATGGCCTACAACTTCTTGCAGTCCGTGCAACTTCTGGCCGACGCGAGCGTAAGCTTCACAGACAACTGTATAACCGGCATCTCGGCGCGCGAGGACAACATCAAAGCGGCGCTCGATCGTTCCTTGATGCTGGTAACGGCACTTGCACCAAAAATTGGCTATGACAACGCAGCCAAGATCGCTAAGACGGCCCACAAGAACGGCACGACCCTGCGGGAAGAAGCCGTTAAGGGAGGCTATGTAACACCTGAGGAATTCGACCGGCTCGTCGACCCTAAGAAAATGATCGGACCGGAGGCGTGATGGGAGACGTCATCAACCTGAACCGCTACCGCAAGCAGAAGCAGCAAGCCGAGCGCGAGCGACGGGCCAACGAGAAGCGCGTGCGCTTCGGCATCCCCAAGAGAGATTGGGCAAAGAGTTCCGCAGAGCGCGCGCTGGAAACGCGACGGCTGGATGGCGCACTGCGCGACGGCGCCGAGCACGAAGACTGACCATAGCAGCAGGGCGGGCGGGCCTCGAGTTCCCCAACGTCATATGCGAGACGTCCGCGTCAAATATGAGCCGGCCGGTCAAGCGTTCATTCACCATAGGCGGGCATCGCACCTCTATCTCTATCGAGGCACCATTCTGGGACGCACTCAAGCTCGCCGCAGCACAGGAAAAGATGCCGCTTTCCGCCTTGATCGCCTGCATCGACGCAGAGCGCGGGAATGGCGGGCTGTCGAGCGCGGTGAGGGTCTGGCTGCTCGCCTACTATCGCAACGCCAAACGGCCCGATGGCGCGTAGCCCCCTAGCCCGGCGCGGCAGGTCTAGGCTCGCGGCTGGACGGTGCAACGGGCACGCTCGACGGCGACGGCGGACGCTGCACCGGCGGCGCCTGCTCGAATTGCTTGCGCAGGCGCTCCGCGTCCATCTGGCGGCGCTGCTCGTCGAGGCGGCGCAGGCGCTCCAGCTCCTCCACGTCGCGCTCGATCTTTCTCGCCGAAAGCTCCTGCTCGAGCGCCGCTGAATCGATCCGCGGCTCGATGGCGCCCAACGCGGACACGGGGCCGCGGTAGACGACAGTGACCGCGGGAAGCTGTTTCCCGCTTGTGCCGGCTACGCCGGTCTTGGCCTCGAGCCGCCATTGCGAATCGAAGGTCAAGGCCTTGAGGTCGAGGCTGGCAATCCCTGTCGCGCGACCCTCCCTGGTGTCGATAGCGAACGATTTGACACGGAGCTGACCGTCGCCGATCTCCAAAGCAACCGCCTTTTGATCGAGCGAGAGATTGCCCGTCGACAGGCTGGAAGCAAGGTCGCGCCTGACGGTTGCCGCCATCTTGTCCGGCTCAGCCTTGAGAGCGGCGTCGGCGGCAAGAGAGATGGCCCCGGGCCACAAGGTATCGAGCCTGGCCTCGCCGAACTCGATCTTGCCTTGCCCCTGCAGGGTCGGCATCAGCGCACGCGGGTTGGACCCGCGTCCTGCGAACTCCAGCGTGCCGCGCAAAGGGCCGCTGGCGCGGGGCGGACTGGTATCGGAGAAGGCTTCAAGCGCCGCGCCGAACGCAAGAGTGCCGCGCATTTCAGCGCCGCCAGTCACCTTCGCAAGGCTCACCCTCGCCTTAAATTGGCCGCCAAGAGCCGCGCCGGTGATGTCCTGGATTTCGATGCTGCCGGGTGCAAGCGCGACGTCGAGCTTGGCCCTCTCAAGGGCAATGCCGTCTGCCAATGTCAGGCGTTTAGAGGTCAGGCGTACATTGCCTGCGAAGGAGTCAAACACGGCGGCAGCGAATGGCTCCTCAGGCCAGATGGCTTGCCGGCCCAAGATGGCGGCCTCGGCTACACCGGTGATCGCCAGACGCTGATCGAGCAGGGGTGCGAGAAGCTTGGCTATGCTCAGCTCGTCGGTGTCGAGGCTAGCATCGATGCGGCGCTGATCGGCTGTCCGAAACAGTTTGATCCGTCCAGCCAGCCGACTTCCGCCGATCGTGGCAGCGAGCTTGTCGATATCGATCGTGCCGTCTTCCAATGCAAGCGTGAGCCGGCCGCTGATCGGCACACCATCGAGCCGCAGTGGCGGTGACAGGCCGATGAGGGCGGCCAGCGGCGCGCCGTCATCAGCGTTGAAGTCAACGTCGCCCGCGGTCTTGAGGCCCGTATCGACCGGCACGACCTTGCCGCGGAAGCCGAGGGCGACGTCGCCGGCATCGAAGGACGCGAGCGTGGTGAGACCCTCGTCCGGGACGCCCGCCGCCTTGATCAGGATGCGGCCCGGCCCGGCTCTTGCGGGGGTTGGTGCGGTGGGAAGCAGCTTGGCGACCTTGGCCCCATCCGCAGAATCGATCGCGGTCGTTACATCAGCCGGTCCAGCGCGCCACCCGCCGGCACTGCCATCAAAGCGCGCATTGAGCTTGACGGCCGCACCGCCGGCTTCGCCGTCCGCAATCAGGTCGGCCGACGTCGCCGTACGGCCACCGAACGTCATCGATCCCGCCAGACGCAGCGGCGCCATGGCCTGCCCGCGATCGTCGGCGGGCCGGAGCGTTACGGGAACTCCCGCCAGCTCGATGAGCGGAGCCACACCAGCGGCATCGGCCATAACAACTCCGCGCAAGCTGCCCTTCGGGCGCGTGGCGGCGTCATCCACACTGCCTTCAAGCTCCACACTGTAGCCCTCCTCGCCGGAGAGCCGAAGCCGAAGCTGCCGCAAATGTCCGTCTTTGAGTTCCATGGCAGCAGCCACGTCGCGATAGACGCGCCCGGCGGTTGCCAATTGTCCGGCGCTGACCCGCAGCAGCAGATCGGACTGCAAATTGCCCCATCCCGGTTTTGCCTGTCCTTGCCGCTGCGCTTCCGGGCGGTTCAACAGGAAGTCGAACAAATCGGCCAAGCTGGCGCCCGCCGGAATGAAGGCTCGCGCATCGATCTGCGGGCCCTCCAGTGCAACCGAGAGCTCGGGCCGGCTGCTGTCCCAACGGTATTGGGCGGTGCCGGCGAGCGTGGTCCCCGACAGGTTGCCAACAAGATCGCGCGCCGCCACCTGTCCATTGCCGGCGGTGATCTGCGTGCGCAAACCGAAGGCGCCATCGGCCCTCGCATCGATCGGCAGCGCGTTGCCGGTGGCCCAGGTGAGAAAGCGGGCGATGCTCGCGCCGCGCAGTCCAAGGCGGCCATCGAAGACTACGGACTGCGCCGTGGATTGGACGGTGCTAAGGATTGTTCCCTGCAGCTCACCGCGGCTGCCCCCAGGCAGGGCAACCCGCAGCTCCTGGATTTCAAGCCTTTCATCGGATCGCTTCAACAGCAAGTGCACGGGCCCGATGGACTCGTGGCCGAGGCTCGCCTGATCGATGGCCAGCGTCACCTGGGCCTTGCCGTAGCCTGGTATTAGGTCGCGCAGGCGAGCTGAGAATTTGGCGATACTTTCGATCGGTCCCGACTGCTCGCTGGCGCCGGTGATGCGATCAAGATCGAGCCAGCGCGAGGCAATGTTCATGTCGAGCACAAGCTCGCTACGCCAGTTCGCGCGCACAGTGCCGGAGACAATCTGGGGCCGACCGTCCTGCTCAAACGTCAGCGACAAATCCGAGAGCTGGACACCAGCCACGTCGGCCTTGACCGCCGCCTTGAGGTCGAATGCCACCTCGCTTTTCTCGAGCTTGTCCTCATCGTCTGCTCCGGCGCGCTTGCGCGCGGCGGCGCTGCCCTGGGGAAGCGGTTGCCAGAGGCCGGCAATCGGCAGACGGGCTGTGAGTTCGCCTTCGACGCGCGGCTTGCCCATCAGATCGGCCACACGTGCATCCAGCAGATAGGCGGCGCCCGTGTCCATCAAGCGCAGAGAGGCCCGCAAACGCACACTGCCGTCGGCCTCGGGAGCGGCGGTTGCGAGCCGGATCTCGCGCTCGGCCCCGCCAGATACGAAGGTGCCGCGGAACCGGTATGGGCCATCGAGGGCCGGGGCCGACAACTCGCCGTTCAACCCCTCCAGCCTGGTCCGCTCGCTGCCGTCGGGGCCGTGCAGGGCCAGCACGCCCTCAGCGATCTTGAGCGAGGTCAATGTCACGTTGGAGGGCATGTAGCCGCCCGAGCTGAGTGCCTGGGCGAAGCTTTGCCAGTTCCAGGCATCCTTAGCGTCGAGCGCCAGCCGCAGGATGGGCCGCTGAAACTCGATCTCGTTGGCCTCCACTATGCCGCGAAGGATCGGCGGAATGGACAGCCTGATGCTTAGGCTTTCGGCCTTGAAGAAGGTCAGATCGGCCTTGGCATCGGCGATGCGCACCTTCTCCAGGCGGAAATAGGGGGTCGGCAGCAGGTGCAGCGTGACATCGCCGTCGACCTGCACCTCTCGCCCGACCACGCGCGAGGCCTCTTCCTCGAAATTGCTGCGATAGCTGTTCCAGTCGACAAAATAGGGAACCGCAAACAGCGCGCCGACCACGGTGATGACAAACACGGCAATGGCAATGAGCAGGTTGTTCATCAGCCCGCCCCACCGCCACTCTTTAGACCGCGCGACGGCTGCAGGCGGCACAAGCGCCGCCGCACCCACGTGCGCGGGAATGGCCTTCTGTCGCCGCAACACCGCATGAACGGGTCCCTTCGGGTGCGCCTCGAGGGGCCTGGCCACCCCACCCGATGCCGCTACCGTGCTTCATCTAGACTATCACAAAGTTATACGAAAGTTTGGACCTGGAATTTGGCGTCTCAACGATCATTTGATGCCCTGTGGGAACCCCCAACGGCCTGATTGCAGGGCCTTTCCCGGTGCTATAGTGGCAAGCAATGATCGCGAGTCGAAAGATACCCTCCGCTGCCAGGGCCGTTGACCTCACGCCGAGTTCCATTTCGGCGCGGGCGCTTGGACTGCCGGCCGCGCCCTATATGGCCGATCTCAATCCCGAGCAGCGCGCCGCCGTGGAAGCGCTGGACGGCCCCGTGCTGGTGCTGGCCGGTGCCGGCACCGGCAAGACCCGCGTTCTCACTACGCGCATCGCGCATATCCTGTGCAGCGGCCGGGCACGCGGCTCGCAGGTGCTGGCCGTGACCTTCACCAACAAGGCCGCCCGCGAGATGAAGGAGCGCATCGGCGCCCTGGTGGGCGGCGCGGTGGAGGGGATGCCGTGGCTCGGAACATTTCACGCCATCGGCGTCAAGATCCTGCGCCGCCACGCCGAGCTCATAGGCCTGAAATCGGGGTTCACCATTCTCGATGCCGACGATCAGATCCGCCTTGTCAAACAGGTGATCGACAGCGAAGGCCTCGACAAGGACCGCTGGCCGGGGCGGCAGCTCGCCGCCCTCATCGACGGTTGGAAGAACCGCGGGCTGACGCCCAGCAAGGTGCCGCGCGGGGAGGCCTTCGGCTTTGCCGAAGGCAAGGGCGCCCTCCTCTATGCCGCCTACCAGAAGCGCCTGAAGGAGCTGAACGCCGCCGACTTCGGTGACCTGCTGCTGGAGGTGCTGAGGCTGTTCCAGGAGAACCCGGACGTTCTCCAGGAATACCAGGCCCGGTTCCGCTACATGCTGGTCGACGAGTACCAGGACACCAACGTCGCCCAATATCTGTGGCTGCGGCTGCTGGCCGGGGGAACGCCCAAGCCCAACCTCTGCTGCGTCGGCGACGACGACCAGTCGATCTACGGCTGGCGCGGCGCGGAGGTGGACAACATCCTGCGCTTCGAAGCGGACTTTCCGGGCGCCACCGTGATCCGGCTGGAGCGCAATTACCGCTCCACAGGGCACATCCTGGGGGCGGCTGCGGGGCTTATCGCCCACAACAAGGGACGCCTCGGCAAGACGCTCTTCACCGACGACGCCATGGGCGAACGCGTCACGGTCTCGGGCGTATGGGACGACGAGGAAGAGGCCCGCAGCATCGGCGACGACATCGAGACGCTGCGCAAGGCCGGCCACCGCCTGGACGAAATGGCGATCCTGGTGCGCGCCTCGTTCCAGATGCGTGCCTTCGAGGACCGCTTCGTGACCCTGGGCCTGCCCTACCGCGTGATCGGCGGTCCGCGCTTCTATGAGCGCCAGGAAATCAAGGATGCGATCGCCTATTTGGAAGTGACGCTCAATCCGGCCAACGATCTCAAATTCGAGCGGATCATCAATGTGCCGAAGCGAGGCTTGGGCGATACCGCCGTGCGCCGCGTCACCGAGCTGGCCCGCGCGCAGGGCGGCGTGTCCCTCTATCAGGCTGCGCGCGAGATCGTGGAGACCGAGGAGCTGACGGCCAAGTCGCGCAAGTCGCTGGCCGACCTCATCGCGGCGTTCGAACGCTGGCGCGGCCAGATCACGGGCATGAAACACACCGAGCTCGCCGAGCTGATTCTGGATGAATCCGGCTACACGCAGATGTGGCAGCAGGACAAGAGCCCGCAGGCCCAAGCACGGCTGGAGAACCTGAAGGAATTGATCCGCTTCATGCACGAGTTCGAGACGCTGCAGGGCTTCCTGGAGCACGTCGCGCTGGTGATGGATGCCGACACCGCCACCGGCGATGATCGCGTGTCGCTCATGACGCTGCATGCCGCCAAGGGCCTGGAGTTCGACGTCGTGTTCCTGCCCGGCTGGGAAGAGGGGCTGTTTCCGCACCAGCGCAGCATGGACGAGAGCGGCGCGGCCGGCTTGGAGGAGGAGCGGCGGCTGGCCTATGTGGGCCTCACGCGGGCCAAGCGCACCGCCAAGGTGAGTTTCGCCCAGAACCGCCGCAACCGCGGGCTGTGGCAGGCGGCGGCGCCATCGCGGTTCGTCGACGAGCTGCCGGATGCGCATGTGGCCGTCGTGGAGGCCAAGACCGCCTATGGTGGCGGTGCCGGCCGCTTCAACCCCTATGGGCGGAGCCGCTTCGACGAGCCGGCCGCGGGGTTCCAGAGCGGCTATGCCACACCGGGCTGGCAGCGCGCCAAGGAGCAGTGGAGCCGGGATGATCGCCTGAGGTCGCGCGGCCCGCTGACTCTGGAGGGCGAGTTGATCGCCTCGTCCACCGGTCAAGCCTCGAGCTACGCGCCCGGCGAGCGTGTTTTCCACCAGAAATTCGGCTACGGCCTGGTGGCCGAAGTGGAGGGCAACAAGCTCACCATCGATTTCGACAAGGCCGGGCGCAAGCGCGTTGTCGACAGTTTCGTAGCGCGCGCCGACCAGGTCTGATGACCGGGCCCGCTGCGGCCGCCCTGCCACACCTCGACAGACCGCACGGGAGCACCTTAGAACCTTATGAATTTTTCAGCAGCTCGGCGCTTATCAAAGTGTTGCCGCCTTTAGAGCTTTCTGCTGCTAGGACGCGCCGAACGACGGCTCAGGGGAGAGGTGCAGCCATGGCGGTCGCCGATATTGCCAGCACGATGAACGGGGCCGCAGGCCACCATGCGGCGCAAGCAGCGCCATCAGCCCCAGCAACCCTCGATCCCCACTCGGAAGGCGCGGCAGCGCAGGTCAAGGAAAAATTTCTCCCCGTAACGCGCAACGCGCTGCTGGATCGGCTGACCCAGCCGGCGCTGTGGCCGAACGGCGATGCCGTGCAGGCCCGCCGCTTCATGCGCTATCTCGACTACTGGCGGCGGCATGCCTATTCGGTCAAGCTGCTCGATCTGGAACAGGTTTACGAGCCGTTCAGCCCAGACACCGACTTGCTGCACACGCGCAGCTTCAGCCCGGACGAGCGGGCGGCCATGCAGAAGCGGCTCGTGGCGCAGATGGCCGAGTTGCTCGAGCAGGGCAACTTCGCGCGCGTCAATCCGGCGGACTTCCATGTCATTCTGACCAAGGACTCCCACTACGGCCTCGACCTGCACGTGGACATCCAGGCGTTCGAGGACGTGCTGATCTACTATCGGGGCGCCACCACGATCACCGAGCGCCATCGCGACATTCGCAAGGCCTACCTTGGCTGGCGCGAGCAGAAGGTGCCGGTGTTCCAGCGCCTGTTCATCATGTTCAAGCTCAAGCCCTTTGACGTGCGCGTGCGCGAGGTGATGCAGGAAAGGAAGGTCGACCGGAAGGAGGCGGAAGGCATTGTCAAGCGGCTGCGCAAGCTGCTGCCGGATACCGTCAGCAGCGACTATGTCTACATCAAGCTGTTCAAGAACATGCCGCGCAGCGACGTGGAGATGATCTTTCCCAACACCAAGGTAAGGTTCCGCCTCTTCGATAAGATCAAGTTCGGCGTGACCGCGGGCAGCGGCCTGGGCGTGGGCGCGGTCGGCACTGTGTCGAAGATCGCGCTGGCCTCCAACCCCTACACTCTGATGATGGCCCTGGCCGGCCTCGGCGGCATTGCCATGCGCCAGGCGAGCAACTTCATCAATCAGCGCAACCGCTACATGGTGGTGATGGCGCGCAACCTCTATTTCCACTCCATGGCCGACAACAGGGGCGTGATGACATTGCTCGCCGACCGGGCGGAGGAGGAGGATATCAAGGAGGAGATGCTGCTCTACTGCATGCTCGCGAGGCGGCAGGCCAACATCCGCGACCTCAAGGCGATCGACACCGAGATCGAGCAGTATCTGTCGCAGGCGTTCGGCATCGACGTGAACTTCGACGTAGAGGATGCGCTGGGGCGGCTGAAGCAGGAAGGCATCGTCACCGAGCACGACGACGGCACGCTCACGGTGCTGCCGCCGCAGGACGCCGCGGCGCGTATCGACAAGCTCTGGGACGCCTGTCTCGACCAGCTTCCCGACATCGTCGAGGAAGGTCGCGAGATCACGGGCCGGCCGACGGGCTAATGCGCCGGCGGGCGCACAACTGCCCATGCACAGTCAAGTCTTTTGGTCCCGGCCTGCCTGTTGCGCAGATTGGCCAGCCATGTTGCAGTGTACATACTCCACCGGCGCTCCTTGCGCGTGGTGCATCGCCCGCCTTATGACGTAACCTCATGTTCCAAATCTACGAGGCGCCCGCGGAGGGCCAGCATACGGCGGAACGCGTGGCGCGGCTGCGCGAAGTCATGGAGCGTGCCGGCGTCGATGCCTTTCTGGTGCCGCACGCAGACGAATACATGAACGAGTACGTCCCGCCCTGCGGACAGCGTCTCGCCTGGCTCACCGGTTTTATGGGCTCCGCGGGGATAGCGGTGGTGGCACGCAAATCTGCAGCCCTGTTCGTCGATGGCCGCTACATCCTGCAGGCACCCGAGCAGGTGGATACTGGCCTGTTCGAGATTCTGCAAAGCCCGGCTGCCAAGCCTGCGGAATGGCTTGGCAAGCATCTCAAGACCGGCGCCGTGGTCGGCTTCGATCCGTGGCTGCACGCGCCGGCCGCCGTGGAGGATTTGGAGAAGGAACTCGAAGGCAAGCGCATCAAATTGAAGGCGCTGGCGAAAAATCCCGTTGATCGCGTGTGGGGGCGACAACGGCCGGCGCCGCCACAAGGCACCGTGGTGCTGCATCCCCTTAAGTACGCCGGCAAATCAGCCGAGGACAAGCTTAAGGACCTGCAGGCTCTTCTGAAGAGGGAAGGCCAGGACGCGGCGGTGCTCACGTTCCCCGATTCGATCTGCTGGCTGTTCAACATTCGCGGTGCCGACGTGGCGCACAATCCGATCGTGCTGGCCTTCGCCATCGTGCCCGCCAGCGGCAAGCCCGAGCTGTTCGTAGACCCGGTCAAGATCGACCCTGAGGCCAAGGCATACTTGGCCACGCTCGCCAAGCTCAGTGCCCCGGTTGCCCTGGAACGGCGGCTCGGTGCTCTCAAACAGGCCGGCAGCGTGGTGCGCATCAGCCCCGCTGCTCCGCTCTGGTTTATGCGCAGGCTCAAGGGCGGCAAGGTCCGCATGGTGCGCGCCACCGATCCGTGCCTGCTGCCCAAGGCGCGCAAGAACGCAACCGAAATCAAGGGCACCCGCACCGCCCACAAGCGGGACGGCGCCGCCATGGCGCGCTTCCTGGCCTGGCTCGATCGGGAAGCGGAAACAGACCGCCTCGACGAGATCGCCGTCGCGCAGAAGCTCGAGACAATGCGCAGCGAGACGCAGGCGCTGAAGGAGATCAGCTTCGACACCATCTCGGGCGCCGGACCCAACGGTGCCATCGTGCATTATCGCGTCACTACCGCGACCAATCGTAAGCTCAGGTCCGGCGAGCTTTACCTGGTCGACTCCGGCGCGCAATATCTCGACGGCACGACGGACGTGACACGCACGGTGGCCATCGGCAAGCCGACGCAGGAAATGCAGGAACGGTTCACCTTGGTTCTGAAGGGCCACATCGCCATTGCCACGGCGCGCTTTCCCAAAGGCACGCGCGGCATCGAGCTCGACCCGTTTGCACGCCGGGCGCTGTGGGAAGCGGGCCTCGATTTCGACCACGGCACCGGCCACGGCGTGGGCAGCTACCTGTCCGTGCACGAGGGACCGCAGAGTATCTCCAAGGGCGGGATGGTGGCGCTGGAACCCGGCATGATCGTGTCCAACGAGCCCGGCTATTACAAAGCCGGGGCCTACGGCATCCGCATCGAGAACTTGGTGCTCGTCAACGAGCCGGAGATGGCGGCGGGCGGCGAGCGGGAGACGATGGGCTTCGAGACGCTCACGCTGGTGCCGATCGACCGGCGGCTGGTGGTGGCGGAGATGCTGTCCGCTGCAGAGCTCGACTGGCTCAACGCCTATCACCGGCGCGTGCGCGGGATCATCGGGCCTGAGCTGGGCCCGCAGGATCGCGCGTGGCTGGAGGAGGCGACGGCGATGATCCGGCCGCCTATTGTCATTCCGCAGATCGCGCAGCGGACGTCCGCGTCCAAATAGAGGCCGTCTATGTCAGGCGGACTTCAGACGCTAGCCCACGGTCCCCGGGGCCAAGAGTGATCCCGTCTGTGCCAAGCTCAGGCAGGTAGCTTCAAGCGCACCTCGTCCGGCACGGGCAGGGGCGGGTTGGAGCTGAGCAGGAACTCCACTGTGGTGAACAGCAGGTCGGTGGTGCCGATATTCTCCACGCTGTGCAACAGGTACTCGCCGGGCCTGTAGGTCATGTGCCGCGTGTGGCCGGGATAGTGCACGGTTTCAGTGACGGTGCCATCCTCGAAGATGTTCCGCGCCGCGCCGTGCGTATGGCAGGTCCAGAAATAATCCAGCACATGGCGGTGGAACGTACAGCGCTTGCCGGCCGGGATCAGCAGGTGCCACACCCTGAGCTTGTCGGTCTCCGACACCAGCGTGCTGCCCACGATCGGGTTGAATCGGTTGTCCTCCAGCTCCTGCTGCAGCGCCGCCGGCCAATGGGCGCGCGGGTTCGCCGGGGCATCGGTTGTCTCTGCGGTCCGTACAGAGCCCATCACGGCATCTCCTCGCATGTTGATTGCAATCAGCGCGTCTGATGATGCGCGCAATCAGATCTTGTCATGGAACTCCAATTCATGGCCACTGGCAATCGCTGTATGACCTGGGCAAGATACGGCCAAGAGGCAAGCCAGGATGCGCGCAGCAAAGGGCACAGACCATGCCGAAGATCGCCAAAGGATCGAGCAGCCGGAACATCAAAGTTTCCAAGCAGGCGGTGGACGATGCGTTCAAGGCTCTCTCCAATTGGGGACGCTGGGGCCAGGGGGATCAGATCGGCACCCTCAATCACGTCACGCCGCACGACGTGATCGATGCCGGCAAGCTGATCAAGCGGGGCAAGGTGTTCGCGCTCGGCATCCCGCTGGGCTCCAGCGGTCCGCAGCGAGGCCTGTTCGGCAAGCGCTGGAACCCAATCCACACCATGCTGGCCACCGGCACCGACGCGCTAGCCGGCCGGCAGCAGCGGCTGCTCTATGCCGACGATGCGCTCAACATGCCGATCCAGTCGGCGACGCATTGGGATTCGCTGGGCCACATCTTCTATCACGACAAGATGTACAACGGGCATCATGCCAGCGCCGTCGACAGCAACGGGCTGTCTCAGCTCGGCATCGAACATGCCAAGGACAAGCTGGTGGGGCGCGGGGTGCTGCTCGACATTGCCCGCTGGAAAGGGGTTGACACGCTGCAGGACGGCGAGGGCATCGCCAACGACGATCTGGATGCCTGCGCCGAAGCGCAGGAGGTCGAGATCCGCAAGGGCGATTTCGTGCTGGTGCGGACCGGACAGATGGAAGCCTGTAACAAGCGCGGCGACTGGGGCGACTACGCGGGTGGCGATGCGCCGGGCCTCAAGTTTGAGAGCTGCTACTGGCTGCACGAGAGAGAGGTCGCCGGCGTTTGCTCCGACACCTGGGGTGTGGAGGTGCGGCCCAACGAGACCAAGGACGTCAATCAACCTTGGCACTGGGTGGTGATACCGGCCATGGGCCTATACATGGGCGAGATGTTCAATCTCAAGGAGCTGGCCGAGGACTGTGCCAAGGACAAGGTCTATGAGTTCTTCTTCTGCGGCGCGCCTCTGATCATTCCCGGCGGCACCGGCTCGCCCATCAATCCCCAGGCCATCAAATGAAAGGTCATCCATGAAGCTCGGCTTCTTCACCATGCCGATCCATCCGCTGGACAAAGATTGGCGGGTGTCTCTCAGGGAAGACCGTGAGGCCTTCATTCTCGCCGACGAGCTCGGCTTCGTGGAAGGCTATGTCGGCGAGCACGTCACCGACCAGGCCGAGAACATCACCTCGTGCGTCACGTTCATCGCCACGCTGATCGACGCAACCAAGCACATCAAGCTTGGCACCGGCACCATCAACATGCCGAACAACCATCCTGCTGCCATAGCGGCAAATATCGCCATGCTGGACCACTTGTTGGACGGTCGTTTCATCTTCGGTATCTCGCCCGGTGGGCTGCTGTCGGATGCGGAAGTGTTCGGCAACCTCGACGCCAACCGCAACGAGATGTTCGTGGAGGCCATCAACCAGGTGCTGGCGATCTGGGCCGGCGATGCTCCCTACAACATCAAGGGCAAATACTGGACCGTCACGACCGAGCGCACGCTGACGCCCGACATCGGCCAGGGCATCCTGGCCAAGCCGCTGCAGAAGCCGCATCCGCCCATCGTCGTCACTGTGGTGGCCCCCTTCTCCAAGGGCGTGACCGAGGCTGCTTCGCGCGGCTGGGAGCCGATCACGGCCAACTTCCTGATGCCGGCCTGGGTGAAGAGCCATTGGCCCAAATACGTGGAAGGCTGTGAGAAGGGCGGCAGGGCGGCAAACCCCGTCAACTGGCGGGTGGCACGCAGCATCTTCGTGGCTGATACCGACAGGCAGGCGCGCGACTACGTAACGGCCGCCAATAGTCCTTACCGGCTCTATTACCACAACCTGCTGGCTAAGCTGAAAATGGCCGGGCGCGCCGAAGCGTTCAAGGAGAGACGCGATATGGCCGACGACGAGGTCACGCTCGAGCATGTCACCGACAAGCTGGTGATCTGGGGCTCGCCGCAGAAGGTTGTGGAGGACCTACTGGCGTTCCGGGAGCAGGTGGGCGACTTCGGCACATTGCTCTATGCCGGCAAGGACTGGCTAGACCGCGATCTGGGACGGCGCTCGATGGTGCTGATGGCTGAGAAGGTGCTGCCGGCACTCAATGCAGCCATCGCGTAGGGTTGGTTTGGATCAAGCGATGGGGGCAGACGCAACGCTTGCTCGCAGGCCGGCGCGGGGCGATCGCTGACGCGATCCGACTGACCAGTTCCCTCGGCCGAGCCTACTTGCGGAACAGGCTGCCCAAGAAGCCGGGTTTCTTCTGCTGCTCGGCGGCCATCACCTCCGGCGGCGGCCTACCATAGGCTGCGGTTGCCTTGCCGTTGACCTCCGTCACCTGTCCAGGATCTGCGCCGACGCGGCCGCCGAGCCGGTCCGCCTCCGTCTCTCGCGACAGGCTGAAGTCGAAATGTATGCTAGGCAGCCCCGGCACGGGCGAGGCCGGATCAGCGGTCTTGAGCTCGACCACGAGGTCGCCGGAGGCCCCAAACACTACGTCGTCCTCCAGGTGTGCGTCACCGGCAAGATAGAGCGCAGTGACCAGCTCGCGATAGCCGGGAGCCGCGATCAGGAAGTGGATGTGCGCCGGGCGCATGCCGTGGCGCCTCTGCGCCATGACCAGCTCGCCGACAGGTCCATCAAGGGGAATATAGTAGCCGAGTGGTCGCACCGTGCGGACCAGGTAGTGGCCCTGGTCGTCGGTGCGGAAGATGCCCCGGCAGTCGATCTCCTCGATGCTCTTCTGGATGTCGTAACGCCCGTCTGCCGCTGTCTGCCACACCGTGACCTGTGCGTTCGGAAGCGGCGCGCCCTGGGCATTGGTGACGCGGCCGAACAGAACCACCTCCGCTCCGCTCACCCCGTCCTTGGCAATTTGCGCACCACTGTCGAACCTCGGCGTGTTCTCGCGAAAGAACGGCCCGAGCAGGCTGGCGCCCGTCGCCTCCTCCATCTTGGTCTTGTCGTGCATGATGTTGACCAGCGCAGATAGGCCGATCGTGTCCGACAGCAAGATGAATTCCTGGCGCGCGGGCGTGCACATCTGGCCGACCTTGGTCATGAACTCGATGCCCTTGATCCATTCCGCAGGCGTCAGATTGACATCGCGCGCGAAGGCGTGCAGGTGGCGCACTGCGCTTTCCATGATCTCCTTCATGCGCGGGTCTGGCGTGGTGCTCATCTGTTCGAGCACGGCTTCGGTGATGTTCTGCGGCGTGTATTCACGCATGCGCTATCTCCCTGGAACAGCGTCGCGTCTCGTGCGCAGCTTCGGCGGCCCGCGACGCGATTGTGCGCGCCGGGGGTATGCCTTGCAACCAAGGCAAGCCAGTATTTCAGCTAATCGCCCGCCAGCGCTTTGCTGATGGCAGCGTCGTCGAAGGTCCAGGGCCTGTCAAGCGAAGCATACGGCCCTTGGCTAGGCGAGAACGCGCGCGTAGACTGAAAAAAAGAACATTGATCGAGAAGGGAGAAACCAGCCCATGCGATTTGCTTTCAAGCCTCGAACTCTCGTTGGTGCAGCGGCGGCGCTCGGCCTTGCTGCAGTCTTGGCGTCGCCAATGACGCCGGCACAAGCGCAGGAGATCAAAATCGGCTTCAGCATGGCGATGACCGGCGGGCTCGGGCCTAACGGCAAGTCGGCATTACTGGCTCAGAAGATCTGGGAGGACGACGTCAACAAGAAGGGTGGCTTGCTGGGCCGCCCCGTCAAGCTGATCTACTACGATGACCAGACCAATCCTTCTACGGTGCCCGGCATCTATTCCAAACTGCTGGACGTCGACAAGGTCGACCTCATCATCGGCGGCTATGCCACCAACATGCTGGCGCCGGCCATGCCGCTCGTCATGCAGCGCAAGCGCTTGTTCATCGGGTTGCTCGGGCTCGGTGTGAACAGCGAGTTCAACTATCCTAACTATTTCGTCATGATCCCGTCGGGGCCAGATCCGAAGGTCTCGTTCACCGCGGGTCTCTTCGACCTTGCCATGAAGCAGGATCCCAAGCCCACCACCGTGGCCATTGTCGCGGCCGACGCCGAGTTCGCGCGCAATGTAGCGGATGGGGCGCGCGAGAACGCCAAGAAGGCCAGCCTCAAGATCGTCTACGACAAGTCCTATCCACCGGCGACCACCGATTTTGCCCCGATCGTGCGTGCGATTGCGGCCACCAATCCAGACCTCGTGGTGATCGGATCATATCCACCGGACTCCGTGGGCATGGTGCGTTCCGTCAACGAGCTCGGGTTCAAACCGAAGATGATCGGCGGCGGCATGGTCGGTCTGCAGAATACTTCGCTCAAGACCCAGCTCGGGCCGCTTCTCAACGGCTGGACCAACTACGACTTCTGGCTGCCGGTGCCGAAAATGCAGTTTGCCGGGGTCAACGAGCTGATGGAGAAGTATCAGGCGCGCGCCGCTGCGGAAGGGGTTGATCCGCTCGGCTACTATATGGCACCTGAGGCCTATGCACAGATGCAAGTGCTCGAGCAAGCGGTCGCGGCTACCAAGAGCCTGGAGGACCAGAAGCTTGCCGACTACATCCGGACCAACACCTTCAAGACCGTGCTGGGCGACGTGAGGTTCGGCAAGGGTGGAGAATGGGCCGAGTCGCGCGTGCTGCAGGTTCAGTTCCGCAACATTAAGGGCAACGATGTCGTCCAGTTCAAGACCACGGACACACAGGTGGTCGTGTGGCCTCCCGAATACGCCTCGGGTTCCATGGTCTATCCGTTCGAAAAAGCGAGGTAGGCCAATTCTCCTCTCCCCGGTAGGCACCGGGGAGAGGAGCAGCCATCAAAGCCCCAGGTAGAACTTCCTGATGAGCTCGTTGTTGTTGAGCTCTTCCGCCGACCGGCCTTCCACGGCGATCTTGCCGTGCACGATGACATAGCCGCGATCGGCGATGCGCACCGCCTGGGTGAAGTTCTGCTCGGCCATCAGCACGGTAAGCTGATAGCGCGCCTTCAGCTCCTTGATCGCATCTATGGTGCGGGCCACTAGCAAAGGGGCTAGCCCCACGGAAGGTTCGTCGACGAGCAGGATCCTTGGCGCCAGCATGAGCGCGCGGCCCAGGGCCAGCATCTGCTGCTCGCCTCCGCTCATGCTGCCCGCAAGCTGGCGGCGGCGCTCGGCAAGCCGCGGAAAGGTCTCAAAACAGCTCTCCAGGTTACGGCTCATCTGCGCGCGCGCGGACCGTCGATAGGCCCCAAGCAACAGGTTCTCCTCCACCGTAAGCTTCGGGAACAGGCGCCGGCCCTCAGGCACCAGCGCTATGCCGAGGTCGACGATCTGCTCCGTGGTGAGTCGCGTGAGATCGTGCCGCACGCCGTCGATGCTGGCTATGATCCGCCCGGCGCTGGGCCGCACCAGACCCATGACACACTTCATGATCGTGCTCTTGCCGTTGCCGTTAGTGCCGAGCAGCACCACGGTCTCGGCCGGCGCCGCGCGGATCGACACATCCTCGATTACGCGCACGGCGCCGTAGCCGGCATGCAGCCCCTCGATGGTGATGCTATTGGCCAAGATACGCACTCACCACTTCGGGATTGTTGACCACCGCATCGCGCTTGCCGTCTGCGATCTTGCGGCCCGAGACCAGAACGGCGATGCGCTGCGAAAAGCTCATGACGGCGCGCATGATGTGCTCGATCAGGATGATGGTGATGCCCTGCCCGTTCAAGCGCAGCAGCAGCGCGATGATGTCCTCCACCTCGGAGTGCGACAGGCCGGCCATGGATTCGTCGGCGATGAGCAGTTTCGGCTCGGCGGCCATGGCGCGGGCAAGCTCGAGCTTGCGCATCTCGACCTGGGTGAGGTCGCGCGGCCAGCGTCTGGCCCTCGAGTCGAGGCCCACCATGGCCAGCAGCTCCATGCAGCGCTCGTCCATCTGGCGCGTGGTGCGCGCCAACATGCCTGCGCGGGGCGCAACCGTGTAGATCAGAGGAATGCGCAGGTTGTCGATCAGCGTCAGGCTGACGAACGGGCGCGGAAGCTGAAAGCTGCGCGCCAGACCCAGATGCGTGCGCCGGTTCGCGGGCAGCCCGTCGATAGTCCGCCCTTCGAAGCGCACAGAACCCGCCTCGTTCTGCAGCGTCCCGCAGATGCAGTTGACGAGCGTGCTCTTGCCTGAACCATTGGGGCCGATGAGGCCGAGGCGTTCACCGGGGGCGACCTCAAGGTCGATGCCATCGAGGGCGACGAAGCCGCCGAAACGCTTGGACAGGCCTTTGATCTCGAGTAGCGGCTGGGTCATGGCTGCAACCTCGCCCGCCACCGGTCCTGAAGCAGCCCGACGATGCCCTTGGGCGCGATGATGACAAAGGCCACGAGCAGCACACCAACGATCAGCAGATTGACAACCGAGGAGATGGTGACAGTGGCGATCTGTTGCAGGGTGCCGAGCAGTATGGCCCCGATAAGCGGACCTACCCACGACGTAGTACCACCGATCATCGGCATGGCTATGGAGTTGACAGCATACGGCAGGCCGAACGCGGCGGCGGGTTCCACATAGCCGATATAATAGGGCAGCGGCGCACCGGCCATGCCCATGAGCGCACCCGAGAGGGCCGTGGCGATCAGTTTCAGGCGCAGCGTCGGCACACCCGACGCCTCGGCGGCAAGCTCATCGTCGCGGATGGTGGCAAAACCGAACCCAAGCCGCGAGCGCTCGATCTGGCGCGCAACACAAAGGGCCAGCACAGCGAGGCTTAGCATGACGAGATACAGATACTCGATGTAGCTGAGCGAGACCGGACCCAGAGCGATGCTGTCGGGCCGGATAACATAAGCGCCGCGTGAGCCACCGACAAAATCCCAGTTGATGATCAGTGTTTGCAGCACGACGGCCAAGGCCAGCGTGGCGATAGCAAAAAACACGCCGCGCAGCCTGAGCGTGAGATAACCCATGCCGAAGCCCACCAACCCCGAGACCAGTCCGCCGATGACGACAAGCACCGGTATCGACAGTGGAAACAGAGGTATGAGCGCCTCAGCGAAGGTGCCTGCAAGATAGCGGCCTGGATTGGCGCCGAGCTTGTGCAGCGCCACCGTGGAGTAGGCGCCCATGGCAAAGAACGCCGCAGTGCCGAAATTCACATACCCGCAATAGCCGCCGAGAATATTCCAGGCCGTAGCCAGAACGATGTACTGCAGAACCACGAAGCCGGCAAACAGCACGTATTCGTTGCGGGCCAACAGCGAGAGCGCGAACACGATCGCGCCAACCACCAGTGCGATGAAGACAAATGTGGCCGCCCGCATGTCTAGCGCCCCAGAATGCCGGCGGGCCTGACGGCCAGCGTGACCAGCAGAAATCCGAATGCCACCGCGGGTGCCCACGAAGGGCCGTAGAACGTGGCTGTCAAGCTTTCGATGATGCCGAGCAGGACCGCCGCGATCACAGTACCCGGAAGGCTGCCCATGCCGCCCAGCACGCAGATGGCAAAGATGCGGCCGATGTATTCACGCCCGATCGACGGCTCGACCGGCTGGATGATGATGAGGAACGCGCCGGCCAGGGCGGCAGTGGCGATCGATACGCCGAAAGCGATGCGCTTTATGCGGATCGGATCGACCGAGAGCAGGCGCAGCGCCTGTTGATCCTGGGCAACGGCCATGATGGCGCGACCGACGAATGTGCGCGACAGGAACATTTGCAGCGCCACGACGAGCAGGATCGAAACGACACACGGCACCAGCATGCGCAACGGAAGATCAATGAAGCCGATGCGCCACGTGGGTCCGATGTAGAGCGCATGCACATAGCGGTAGTCGACACCGAACACCAGAATGAGCATGACCTCGGTGATGAAGAGGAGGCCGAAAAAGAAAGCGAGGCCACGCAATGCTTCCTCGCCGCGTTTCTCAAACGACCAGTAGAAAATCTGATAGACTGCCTGCCCTAGCACGTAGAACGCCGGCAGAACGATCAGCGCCGCAAGTATCGGATCGATGCCGAAGGTGGCATTGATGATGTAGGCGATATAGGAGCCGAGAATGATGAACGCCGGATGCGCTATATTGACGACGTCGAGCATGCCGAACGAGATCGACACGCCCACCGTCACGGCCGCGTAAAACCCGCCGAGCAGCAAACCTGCCACGATGGCGTTGAGAAGCAAGTCGATCGGAATGCTCATGCCCGCCTGTGCCTTCCGGACGCAGGCTTCCTACGCCGCCTGTGCGGGACGTCAAAAAAACTTGTGATGGGCACAGCGCCCCTCCCCAATTGCGGCCGCCTCCGCGGCGCGCTTATATGGTTTTGCTGCGCATTCTGCAGCAAGCTCGGAAGCTTGGCTATCCCGCTTTGCATCCGCTCGTCACGTTCGGCCAAGTAAGATGAACACGAGAGCACGCTCAGCGCTCATCATCGGTGGCTCGATGAGCGGGCTACTCTCGGCACTTCTGCTCAGGAGAAGCGGCTGGCGCGTTGACGTGTACGAGCGCGCGTCGGCCGCCCTTATCGGCCGCGGGGCCGGCATCATGACCCACCCCGAGCTGCGGTCGGCCCTATCGGACCTGGGTCTCGATACCACGCGGGATTTTGGCGTGCCGATTGAAGGCCGGCTGGCACTCGACGCTGCAGGCCGCATTGTCGGGCGCAAGCCCATGCCACAGATCGCCACCTCCTGGAATCACCTGTTTGCAATGCTGATGGGAGCCCTCGGCCACGCGCACTACCATCTCGGTAAGGATCTGCTGCGCGTCTCCCAAGGCGAGGACGGCGTGACGGCGCATTTTGCGGACGGTACGTCACACACGGCTGATCTGCTGATCGGTGCCGACGGCTTCCGATCTGCTGTGCGCGCGCAATACCTTCCCGAGGCACAGCCTCGCTACGCCGGCTATGTCGCCTGGCGCGGGCTTGCCGACGAGCGCGTGGTGAAGCCGGTCCTGACCCAGGAGGTCTTCGAGCGGCTGAGCTTCAGCCTGCCGCCGGGCGAGCAGTTCCTGGGCTATCCCGTCGCCGGTCCGGGCAACGACCTGAGGATCGGGCACCGAAGCTGGAATGTCGTGTGGTATCGGCCTGCCGAGGCGGCACACGAGGTGCAGCGGCTGCTGACCGACGATACGGGTAGGGTGCACGAGGTCTCCATTCCACCACCACTCGTCGCCAAGAGTGTCGTGGAGGAAATGCGCAGCGCGGCCGCGCGCCTTCTGCCTCCGCAGTTCCGCGCTGCCCTGCATCTCATCGTGGAGCCCTTTCTGCAGCCGATCTACGACCTGGAAAGCCCGCGGATGGCCTTTGGCCGTGTGGCACTGGCCGGAGACGCGGCCTTTGTCGTCCGCCCGCATGTGGCGGCCGGCGTGATCAAGGGGGTGCAGGACGCTGCCACTCTCGTAGCGGCGCTCGATGAGCACTGTACGATCGATACGGGTTTGCGCACCTACGAGGCGCGGCGGCTGGCGATGGGGCGGAGATATGTGGCCCAGGCGCGCCGGCTCGGTTCGTACTTGAAGTACAGCTTCGAAAGCGAGGAGGAGCGCGCCAAGGCCGCATTCCACGCGCGGCCGGAGCAGGTCCTGACCGAGACCGCGGTGCTGGATTTCCTGCAGACGCCCTAGCCGCGTCCAGGCGCGGGTGTTTGGGCGCAAGTGCGACGAGTATTGTGGCGTTCTCTCCCGCACCATCGACGGACTGCGGCTGGCGGTTATTGCAATCTGCGGCCTGGATCCATAGCGCTGACGCGGAATTCAGGGATGACAGGGGCGCATGTGCGCAACGTCAGGAACTGGCAGGTTCTGGGTATTGGATGCTAGGCATCGGGGCCGGGATGACCAATAGTGTGTGCAACGACTGCACCAGGGAGATGCGCGATGCCGACCACCGTCGATAAGAGAGCTGAGTTCAAACGTCTGCACGAGAGCGGGTGCTTCGTCATTCCCAATCCCTGGGATGTGGGAACGGCGCTCTATCTGCAAGGCATGGGTTTCAAAGCGCTGGCGACGACCAGCGCAGGCTTTGCCTGGGCCATGGGGTTCAGCGACGGCGGCATCACGCGCGCGGCGGCGCTCTTGCATATCGCCGAGTTGTCGGCGGCTACCTCCGTGCCGGTGAATGCCGATTTCGAGGGTGGCTTTGCCGATGCGCCGGAGGGCATAGCGGAAAGCGTGAGCCTATGCGCGACCACCGGCGTCTCCGGCTTGTCGATCGAGGACTACACCGGCGACAAGACCAATCCGCTCTATGATTTCGAGCTGGCCGTGGCACGCATCAAGGCGGCCCGCGCGGCCATCGACAAGGCCGGTGGCGATGTGCTGTTGACGGGGCGCAGCGAGGGCTTCATCCGCGGCCGACCCGACATGGATGAGACCATCCGCCGGCTCAAGGCCTATGCCGCGGCCGGCGCCGACTGTCTGTATGCACCGGGGCTTTCCACCCGCGAGCAGATCTTGACGGTGGTGAAGGCGGTGGCCCCCAAGCCCGTGAACATCCTGATGGGCAGCCCCAGCGCCCTCACGGTGAAGGATGTGGCCGAGCTGGGGGCGCTGCGAATCAGCGTCGGCGGCTCGCTGGCGCGGGCGGCGTGGGGCGGCTTCATCCGCACGGCCAGGCTAATCGCGGAAGCCGGCAGCTTCCAGGGCTTTGCCGATGCGGTGCCCAGTGCGGAGTTAAACAAGGCATTTTCGAAGTAGTCGCAACGCCGGTACCGAGCTTGGCAGGCACCGGACTTGATCTGCGGGCGAGACACCGATTGGGTGTCGGCATGTTCTTCGGTAAGATCGGCACACCCCGAACGAGCATCCGTTAGCGCCTCGCACTGTCCTTTCAGGAGCCGCCATGGACATCACCAGGTATTTCGCCAAGGACCTCCTCAAGGGCAAGACCGTGTTCGTCACGGGCGGCGGCAGCGGCATCAATCTCGGCATCGCCAAGAATTTTGCCGCGGTGGGTGCCAACGTGGCCATCTGCGGGCGCACGCGCGAGCGACTGGACGTGGCGGGCAAGGAACTGGAAGCCATCGGCGCCAAGGTGTTCACGAAAGTTGCCGATGTGCGTCAGCCCCCGGCGATACAAGCGGCCATCGACGAGACCAAGGATGCACTGGGGCCCATCGACGTGCTGGTGTGCGGCGCCGCGGGCAACTTCCTCTGCCGCGCGGAGGACATGAGCCCGAACGGCTTCAAGACCGTAGTCGATATCGATCTGATGGGCTCGTTCCATGCATCGCGGGCGGCCTTCGCACAGCTCGAGCAAACCAGAGGCACGATCCTCTTCGTCTCAGCCGGCATGGCCTACATGCCCTATGCCTTCCAGGTGCACGTCGGCGCCGCCAAGGCCGGCATCGAGAGCATGATGAAGAATCTGGCACTGGAGTGGGGGCACTACGGCATCCGCTCCTGCTCCATCGTGCCGGGGCCGATCGAGGGCACGGAGGGGATGAAGCGTCTGGCCGATTCCCGGGAACTCAAGGACCGCCTCGATCGCATCCCCATGCAGCGCATGGGCACGGTCGACGAGATCGGTTTCGCCGCCGTGTTTCTCGCTTCGCCGATGGCAGCCTACATCACCGGAGCACAGCTTGTCATCGATGGCGGCAGCGGTTTGTCGGGCTCAGCGTTCTTCAATATCGGCGCCGAGAAGATGTTGCGGGCGTGAGCGGTGGCAGCTGCGTTTCACCGCTTCTTGTTGTCGACCGGGGCGTGCGGCGGATGCCGGGCATCGCCCCGGCGATTGGACGGACGAACGTACATGATACGCGCTTCCGGTTGATCGGTCTTGATCTTGAGGGCGGCGATGAGAGCATCCTCCGCGTCCACGACCGTATGGTCCGATTTTCCCTTGAGCTTCAGTCCAACAGTAAACCGCATCGTGCCTCCTCAGCGCCCTGCCATCTGGCCAGCTCCCCGCCTCCCATCCTGATCAATATCGCCGACGCGATGTGCGGGGTCATGGTTGGTAAGCCATGACATTTGTCCTCGCCGGGCCTACAGCCCTTTTAGCACATTGCCGCTCTGCGCATCGAGAGCGATGCGTGCCAGGAATGGCGAAGCCAATGCTCCAGCGCACCTAGGCGTCAAAGAACACGGTTTCGTTCATGCCCTGAAGGCAAATATCGATGCGCAGCACGTTGGGGGCCTTTGGATCGGGCTTGGCCAGCAGCGTGTCGCGGCGATCGGCAGGCACCAATGCCAGAATGGGATCTTTCGCATTGGCCGGATCGCCGGCGAAATAGATGCGCGTGAACAGCCGCCTAAGCACCCCGCGCGCGAGCACGCTCACATTGATGTGCGGCGCCTGGGTCGTTCCGTTCGGCCCCGGCACGCAACCAGGCTTGACGGTAGCGATGTAGAAACTGCCGTCCTTGGCCGTGGGGCAGCGGCCGAAACCGCGGAAGGAGTTGGCGGTGGGCGGGCGCACATCGGCCGGGTGCGCGTAACGCCCCTCGCTATCGGCCTGCCAGGTTTCGATCAGCGCATCGGGCAGGCCAACACCTTCGCCATCGAGCACACGTCCTTCAATGCGGATGTGCATGCCGGCGAGGCCCGAATCGGCAACGGCGGGGCTGAAAATCTCGGGCGCGCCGAAGATGCCCTGGGTGAGACCTAGGTGCAGGTAGGGGCCGACAGTTTGGGACGGAGTGCGTTTCATCATGCTCTGAGCTCAATCGGAATCAGGCGGCGTGGCGTTGGGGCCGCGCAGGACGATGTCGAAGCTGTAACCCAGCGCCCACTCCGGCTTGGTGGTCTCCATGTCGAAGCGGCAGACCATGCGCTCGCGCGCCTTGGCATCGGTGACAGAATTGTAAATCGGATCGAATGGGAACAGCGGGTCACCCGGAAAATACATCTGCGTGACGAGGCGGGTGAGGAACGATGGTCCGAATAGCGAAAGATGGATGTGCGCCGGGCGCCACGCATTGTGGTGGTTGCGCCAGGGATAAGCGCCGGGCTTGATGGTGGTGAACTGGTAATGCCCGTCTGCATCGGTGACGACGCGGCCGGCGCCGGTGAAGTTGGGATCGAGCGGGGCAGGATGCTGGTCGGTCTCGTGAATATAGCGGCCGGCGGCGTTGCACTGCCAGATTTCGACCAACGTGTTGGGCACGGCACGGCCGGCTTCGTCGAGCACATGGCCATTGACGATGATGCGCTCACCCAGCGGCATGCGGGCATGCTGCCTGGTCAGATCGGCTTCACCCGACCCCACGTCGGAGTGGCCATAGACCGGCCCCGTCAGTTCCGACAGCGTCTGCGGAATGATTACCAGCGGCCGCGTCGGAGCGCGCAGCACGGTGGAACGATAGTCAGGCGACAGCGACGGCGGATCGGCGGTGTTGCCGGCGCGGGAATAGACGTCGATCATGCCTCACCTCCTTTCTGCTGCTGAGCTTCAATCGCCGCCCTTGTCCGCGCGTGCAGATCGCGGAGCACCGAGAGTTCAAGCGGGGTTGGCGGTGTGGCGTCCGCAAGCCGGGCTGCAAACTTCAGGTCCCAGCCAGTGCTGTCCACGACCTGATCGCGCGTCACGCCCGGATGCATCGCCACCACGGTCAGCTCCTTGGTCCCGGGGTCGGGCTCCATCAGGCACAGGTCGGTGATGACACGGGTCGGCCCCTTTGTCGTCACCCCCAATCTTTCGCGAGAGCCCTTGCCATCCCCGTGGCCGAGCGAGGTGACAAAATCGAGCTTATCGACGAACGACCGCTTACCCTGCGCCATGATGATGAACACCTCATGGCAGGACGTGGCGATCTCAGGCGCGCCGCCGCCGCCGGGCAGGCGTACCTTGGGCTTGGCGTAGGTGCCGCCGACGAAGGTGGTGTTGAGGTTGGCAAAACGGTCGATCTGCGCGCCGCCCAGAAAGCCGACGGTGATGCGGCCGCCCTGCAGCCAGTAGCGGAACATCTCGGGCACCGAGACGGTGGAGAGCGCCGTCTCGCACAGCTCACCGTCGCCGATGGACAGCGGTAGCACGTTGGGCTTGGTGGCAATGGTGCCGCTTTCGTAGATTAGCGTGATGTCCGGCGCATGCGTAAGGCGGGCGAGATTGCAGGCAGCCGATGGAGCGCCGATGCCGACGAAGCAAACGTCGCTGCTCTTCAGTGCCCGGGCAGCGACAATGGTCATCATCTCGGTCGGCGTCCAGACGGGTTTGGCGGACGTGTTCAAGCGACCCTCCCGGTGCTGGACTTGCGGGCATGAATGGCGAACGCCTCTGGGCCCTTCTGCAGCACGTTGGCATCCATCCAAGCCTTGAAGCCGTCACGGTCGCGCGCGATCTCGTCCCAGACTTCGTAGAAGGCGTTGTCGCGCTTGTAGAGGCCCTGCGCATAGGACGGATGCGCGCCGCCTGGCACGAGGGAAATCGCGGTAATGGTCCAATGGGGCAGCACACAAGCATTGAGGGATCTGGGGCCCAGGTCGTCGACGATCTCCTCCACCGTCACCAGCGATCGCTTGGCTGCCAGCACCGCTTCCTTCTGAACGCCGATGATGCCGTCCAGCATCACGTTGCCGGCACGATCGGCTTTCTGTGCATGGATCACGGCGCTGTCGAGCTGCATGGCCGGCACTGTCGCCAACACCTCGCCCGTATAGGGACAGGTCACTGACTTGATGGTGGGATTGACACGCGGCAGCTCGGCACCGCGGTAGCCGCGAAGCACAGCGAATGGCAGCCCGGCGGCGCCGGCCTCATAGGCATTGGCCATTGCGGCGTGACTGTGCTCCTCGATCTCCAGCGGCTGCGGCCAACCGTGCTCATAGGCGTCGCGAAAACGGTGCAGGGAGCCGACGCCAGGATTGCCCCCCCAGGAAAAGACTATCTTCCGGGCAGCACCCATACCGATCAACTGGTCGTAAAGAAGGTCCGGCGTCATGCGGACGAGCGTAAGGTCCTTGCGGCTCTGGCGCACGGTCTCATGGCCGGCGGCATAGGGAATGAGGTGCGTAAATCCTTCGAACGCAACCTTGTCGCTGTCGCGTACGACCTCCTCGACGCCGGCGGAAAGGGGAAGAAACTTAGCCATCCAAAGGACCTGGTGCGAAGAATGTTATATCCTGTTTGTGACGCTGGCCTCGGAAAATCAAGGTTCCGATGGGTTTGCAGACTATAGAGGGACAATGAACCTGTGACACGGGGCAAGCGCCTGCCGGTCCGCGCGCAGTGCGCCACGCCCGACGCCAGGTTGCCCGCTGGAGGCAGTCGTCTATGCGGTCTACCCTTGCCTGCCGTGCATTAGGTGGGCGAGCGCCGCAGCCATGGCCGGGTGCCGGCAGGGGCCTCGGCGGCGCCGGTAGGCTGATAGTACAGCCTCACTTCAGCCATGCGCGCGCTGGCCAGGGCCCGGCGGGTCGGCGCGTTAATCACTTCGAAGGTGTCGAAGCCGACACGGCGCATGAAGGGGATCTGATCGGCGAGCACGTTGCCCACGGCGCGCAGTTCGCCCGCATACCCGTGCTTCTCGCGGAGCAGTCGCGCGGTTGAAAAGGCACGGCCGTCGGAAAACTTCGGAAAGTCGAGGGCAATGATGGCGAAGCGGGAAAGATCGCCCGCAAGATCATCCACCGTTTCACCGGCAGCGAGCAGAAGGCCGAGCGGAGCATTGCGGCGATCAAGATCAGGTTTTTCGGCAAACCAGCGTTTCTTCGTCACAATGACCGCGCCCTGGGGCAACGGCGCCTCAGCGTGGGCCTTGACCCACCTGTCGCCCCGGAACGCACCATCTTGCCAGATAGGCCCCGCCGAATCGGGCGCAGCGGCGCGTGCCGCTGCGTCTCCCTCCCCCGTGCGAGGGAGGGACAGGGAGGGGGCAATTGCAGGCCGGCTGTCGTCGGAAGTCCCTCCATTCCTATCCCCTCGCCCTTGCGGGGAGGGAGACAGGTCGGAAGCATCGGAAGAAGATGGCAGGTCAAGCGGCGGCATAGAGAGCTTCCTTGAACGGGGCGGCACCCAACCGGCCATAGGCGGCCAGGAAGGGCTCGTCCGGGCTCCTGCGCAGCTTGAGGTAGGTGTCGACAATCGTCTCCACCGCATCGACGATCCCATCGGGGCCGAAGCCCGGACCCGCAATCAAGGCCAGCGCCGCGTCCTCGGCACCAGAGCCGCCGAGCAGAAGCTGGTAGTGCTCCTCGCCGCGCTTCTCGACACCCAGGATGCCGATGTGGCCGACATGGTGGTGCCCGCAGGCGTTGATGCAACCGGAAATCTTGATCTTCAGATCGCCGATCTGGTCCTGGCGCTTCGACAGCCGATCTGAGATGCGCTGTGCGATGGGGATAGAGCGCGCATTGGCAAGCGCGCAGTAGTCGAGGCCAGGGCAGGCGATGATGTCGGTGGCAAGCCCGACATTGGCCTCGGCCAACCCGATCGCCTTGAGGCGATCGTAGACGGCACGGAGATCCTCGATGCGAACGTGCGGCAGCACCAGGTTCTGCTCGTGCGTGACGCGCACCTCGTCGAAGGAATACTGCTCCGCTAGATCGGCGACGGCATCCATTTGATCGGCAGAGGCGTCTCCTGGAATGCCGCCGATGGGTTTCAGGGAGATGGTGACGATGACATAGCCTGGCTGCTTGTGGGTGTGGGTATTGCGCGTGACCCAGCGGTCGAACGGACGATCTGGAGCCCTCAGTGCGATCCTGGTGGGGCGCCGATCGAACGCGGGCGGGGCGAAATAGGCGTCGATGCGCTTGATTTCCGCCTCCGGGAGCTTCAGTGCACCCTCGCGGATGCGCAGCCACTCCGCTTCGACCTGCGCGCGGAATGCGTCAGCGCCGATCTCGTGCACCAGAATCTTGATGCGCGCCTTGTACTTGTTATCGCGCCGCCCCTGCAGATTGTACACGCGCAGGATCGCCTCGAGATAGCTGAGCAGATCCGCTTGCGGCAGCTCGTCGCGAATCTTCTTGGCGATGAACGGCGTCCGGCCCATCCCGCCGCCGACGAAGACGGCAAACCCTAGGCGACCGTCTGCAAGGCGCTTCAGATGCAGCCCAATGTCGTGCAACTGCATGGCCGCGCGGTCGCGGTCCGAGCCGATGACGGCGACTTTGAACTTACGCGGCAGGAAGCTGAATTCGGGGTGCAGCGACGACCATTGGCGGATGATCTCCGCATACGGGCGCGGGTCGGCGACCTCGTCCGCGGTGGCGCCGGCGAAATGGTCGGCCGTGACGTTGCGGATGCAGTTGCCGGAGGTCTGGATGGCATGCATCTCGACGTCTGCCAGCTCATCCAGGATGGCGGGTATGTCCGAGAGCTTGGGCCAGTTGAACTGCAGGTTCTGGCGCGTCGTGAAATGGCCTGTGCCGCGATCGTAGGTGCGGGCGATGTGGGCCAGCTTGCGCATCTGGCGCGATGAGAGCGTGCCGTAGGGAACGGCAATGCGCAGCATGTACGCGTGAAGCTGCAGATAGACTCCGTTCATGAGCCGCAGGGGCTTGAACTCGTCCTCCGTCAGCTCGCCGGCGAGGCGGCGGTCGACCTGGTCGCGGAACTGCGCCACCCGCTGGCGCACGAACTCCACGTCGAATTCGTCATAGCGGTACATGTCACGCCGCCCTGATGAAAGGCTCCCTCTCCTCGCGAGCTAGGGGAGAGGGGAACGGCTGAGTATAACCCGGCACATCGCCCAGGATGGTGGGACCGCCAGCGCGGACGCGCTCGCGGTAGCGGATCGGCTCGAGGTGTCCGGCCACTTCGCGGATCTCGACGAGATAGGGTTCCACAACGAGATTGTGTGCAGCGTCGTAAGCGGCGCGATCTTCGAGGGCCCTCACCTCGTCAGGGGAATGGGCAACGACGGCCTCCACAATGCTCTCGCTCCAGGCGCCCTCGAAATCGAGGAAGACGGCCGTGCCGTCGGTGAGGCGATTGGCGGTGAGGATGCAGCGCTGCGATGCGTGCTTGCTCATAGGAAACCCTCCGCGCAGACCGGGGCCTGCTCTTGCGGCCGTCCGGGCTGGACCCTGCGGCGGTGAACGATGACGTTTTGGGGGCGCTGCAATCCGGCGCCCTGCCAGTCGAGCCCCACGAAGATGACCGCAGGGCCGGCGATCCCGAGCTGGACGACGCAATCTGTCAGGTCTTGCAGATTTGTCGCTGCCGACCGCTCCGACGCTTGCGTGCCGTTTTCGACGATCACCACCAAGGTTTCGGGCTTCATACCGGCGGCAAGCAGATTGCGGCGAATGGCGGGGGCATTGCCGACGCCCATATAGATGGCAAACGCGGTGTCTTTGGCGGTGAGAGCTGCCCAATCGAGCTCCGGCTCGCCATGGGCGGTGGCACCGGTCACGACAGAGAACTGGCGCACATGCTCCCGCAGCGTCACGGGCAGGCCGACACGCGCGGCGCAGGCCAGTGCAGCTGTCACGCCCGGAATCACCTCCACCGGGATGCGTGCAGCTTGCAGCGCCGCCATTTCCTCGGCCGCGCGGCCGAAGATCAATGGATCGCCACCCTTGAGACGGGCGACCACCTTGCCGGCGGAAGCCTCGCGCACGAGGATGCGGCTGATTTCGGCCTGCGAGATCGATGCGCGGCCGGGCGTCTTGCCAACGAGGATGCGCTCGGCGTCGCGTCGGGCGTAATCGAGGATCTTGGTGTTCACCAGCCGGTCGACCACCAGTACGTCGGCCTCCTGCAGGCGTTGCACAGCCTTGAGCGTGAGAAGGTCTGGATCGCCGGGGCCGCAGCCGATGAGCGAGACGCGGCCGGTTGCCGGTTCCCGGGAGCCCTCAATCTCCGCAGCGAAGATGTGATCTGCTTGGGCCTCGGCGCCGCGCAGAACCGCCTGGCGGAACGGCCCCTGCAGCAGCCGCTCCCAAAGGCGGCGGCGGGCGCGGCCATCAGGGATGCTGATGGCGACGAGGGAGCGCAGGGCCTGCGCCCGGGCCGCGAGCAGGCCGAGGTTGGCCGGCAGCCAGCTCTCCAGCCTGGTCTTGATCTCTCGCGCCAGCACCGGCGCAGCACCCTCCGTGCCGATGGCAATCGTAACGGGAGCGCGATCGACAATGGCAGGGGTAATGAAGGTGGAAAGCTCGGGAGCGTCGACCACGTTGACGGGAATGCCCTGAGACTGGGCGGCCTGCGAGACCGCGGCGTCCATGGCGCGGTCACCGCTGGCGGCATAGACCAAGCGCTGACCGTCAAGATCACGGGCGGCGAACGCACGCATGGCGATTGCAATCGCGCCCTGTTGGGCAAGGTCGCGTAGCTCGTCAGTCACTGTTTCGGCGATAACGGTGATGCGCGCCCGCGTCTTGCGCAGCAGCCGCACCTTCTGCGCAGCCTGCTCGCCGCCACCCACGATGACAACGCTGGCGGTGTCGAGATCGGCAAACACCGGAAAATACTTCATAGGGCTCGGGGTGGAGCCTGCGCTCCCGCAACGATGACGTCCGGATCGCCCACCTTCGAGGTCACTGACTTTGGAACCCATAAGTCGTTATTTCCCAAAGAGAAAACAAAGCGTCCGCAGTACAGGCGCAGAAGCGCGGGGAATGGTCGAGAACCAAGCCTGAGCATGCGGACCCGGCAGCGGATAAATAGAAATATTTCCTATGGAATGGCAATACGACTAGGCAAATAAGGATGCTATCCTATGAAAAGACGATGACATAGAACGCATTGCCCCCTGCCTGCTAAGACGGAAAGGCTGATCTAGACAGGGATGGAGAGAAGGAACGCAGTTTCCACGCCGATCCACAGACACCCATTCACCGGCGCAGGAGCGTCAGCTCGGCGATTTCCTTGACCAGCTTGCTTATGATCAACTGACCGAACGCTTCGAAATTTTCGGCCTCGACCACGAATGCGCCAGGACCGCCGATAACATTGTTCTCGTAATAAGCCGTGAGGCCACCGGGCGGGTGCGTGTGCGACGGATTGGTGGCTAGAGGCACCTCGCTCAGGATCACCAGGCCGTTGATCGTTACACCCTTGGCGATGGCCTCATCGCGCGAGGACGTAACCTCGCGCCCGCTGTTGTTAGTGCCGTCGCCGGAAACATCGATGACGCTGCGGTTAGCCTGGAATGGGCTGCGGGCCAGCACACCCATGCAGAAGTCGATCGCCGCACTGATTGACGTACGGCCCCGGTAAGAGCGCTCGGCTTCGCGCACGCGATTTGATACGGCCTGGGCATCACGCTCGCCGGCGATGATCGTCCAATCGACGACGACCCTCTGCTCCCACTCGCTCGCCCATTCGATGAAGACCAGCGCAATGCGGCCTTTGGGGCCGCCCGTCATGGCCCGCACCACGCGAGGGTCGACGATGGCCGCCGCATAACCTTCCCGCTGCAGCTTGAACTTGGCATCGTCGACGCTGCGCGAGACGTCAGCCGCCAGCACAAGCAGGAGATCGACATCCCCCTCGTCAGCACGGGCGGGCGCACTGACACAAACCAGCGCCACTATTGCAACGAGGGCAACGAGCAGTGCGGTCGTCCGTTTCAGCATGATATCCTCACGCTGTGGCCTGGATGCCGACAGTCTCCAGGATAGGCGGTAAGGCCGCGTGCGGTCGAGGCACCGCCCCTACAAGATGTGGTGATGGCCCATGGAGCCAGGCGGTCTAGATCGTGTCGTTGCAGCGCACCAGCTCAGACTTGAGAAAACCGAGCCGCGTCATCAGCTCGCGATCGAGATTGCCCTGGCCGACACGGCACTGCATTTTGATGTAGCGAAGGTCCACATCGACGCCGAGCATGTCCTTGAGCTGCTTGCGCGTGCTGTCCGGCAGTTCGCCACCCAGCCAATCGCTACCCAACTCGATCAGGGAGCAGAGTTGACCGACGGCCTCGGGACCGGCCGACCGGAATTTCCCCAGCATCGCAATCTGCTGATCGACCGACTTCAGATAATTCTTGGTGCACTGCGGCCGCTTGCTCAGGTCGGCCTCTGGCTGACCCGGCAGAGGGAATGGCAGTTGGGCCGCGGCGCCGCCGGCAATACCCAGAACGAGAAGCAGACCGGCAAGACGGGGGAGAAGCGTCATGGGGGATACCTCCGCCCTTTGCTAGGGGAGGATAGAGCGGACATCACCGGTGTGTCGAGATCTAGGCAGTGCACCCGCATACCCCCGCAAACCCCCAACTGCAGGCCCGGGATGGGCTGAGCCTCGCTTGAACCGCTGCGGCGCACGCTCTAGCCTTACTGAAAGCTTACCTGAACCATTGATGCGGAGGAGTGCCATGCTCGACCGGCCCAGCAAACTGCGGGAGTACAAGACCTATATCGATGGCCAATGGGTCGATGCAGCCTCCGGCAAGACGTTCCAAACCTACGACCCCTATACGGGCAATCCCTGGGCGCTGATCCCCGAATGCGACAAGGCCGATGCCGACCGGGCCGTGGAAGCCGCCGCCCGCGCGTTCGAGAACGGGCCCTGGCCGCAAATGACGCCCACGGCCCGCGGTAAGGTGATGCGCCGCATCGCCCAGCTCATCGAGAAGCATGCCGAGCACCTGGGCCAGGTCGAGGTGCGCGACAACGGCAAACTCATCTCCGAGATGGTGGCGCAGACCAAATACATGCCGGAATGGTTCTACTACTATGGTGGACTGGCGGACAAAATTCAGGGTGCGGTGGTGCCGGTCGATCGCCCCGATCACTTCACCTATGTCCTGAAGGAGCCCGTCGGCGTGTGCGCCTTCATCACGCCCTGGAACTCGCCGCTGATGCTGACGACATGGAAGCTGGCGCCGGCGCTGGCGGCAGGCTGCACCGTGGTCATCAAGCCGTCCGAGTTCACGTCGGCCTCGCTGCTCGAGTTCATGAAGCTGGTGATCGAGGAGGCGGATTTGCCGCCCGGTGTGGTCAATGTCGTCACCGGCTACGGCGCGGTGGTGGGCGAGCCGCTGGTCACCCACCCCAAGGTCGCCAAGGTGGCGTTCACCGGCGGCACGGCGACGGGCGCTCGCGTCAACGAGCTGGCAGCCAAGTCGTTCAAGAAGGTGTCGCTGGAGCTCGGCGGCAAGTCCCCCAACATCGTATTCGACGACTGCGTCCTCGACGATGCGGTGAGCGGCGCCGTATCCGGCATCTTCGCGGCCACCGGACAAACCTGCATCGCCGGCTCGCGCCTGCTGCTGCAGGAAACCATTCACGACCAGTTCGTCGAGAAGCTGGTGGCAATGGCCAAGACGGCAAAGCTCGGCGACCCCGGCAAGCCGGAGACGCAGGTTGGGCCGGTGACGACGCCACCGCAGTACCAGAAGATCTTGGGTTACATCGGCATCGCCAAGGGCGAGGGCGCCAAATGCGTGCTCGGCGGCGGCCCGGCGACCAAGGAGGAGGGCGGCGGCAAATACTTCGTCAAGCCGACCATCTTCACCGGCGTCGACAACAAGATGCGCATCGCCCAGGAAGAGGTATTTGGGCCAGTGCTTTCCGTCATCAAGTTCAAGGACGAGGACGACGCGGTGCGGATCGCCAATGACATTGCCTACGGCCTCGGCGCCGGCGTGTGGACGCAGTCGGTGAAACGCGCCCACACCATGGCGCGGAAGATCAAGGCCGGCACGGTGTGGGTGAATACCTACCGGGCGGTGAGCTTCCTGATGCCGTTCGGCGGCTACAAGGCCTCGGGGCTCGGCCGCGAGAACGGCGCCGAGGCGATCGAGGGCTATCTGCAGGCCAAGAGCGTGTGGATCAACAACGGTCCCGGCGGCGGCAACCCGTTCGTCATGAAGACGGCGCCATCGTCCTGAATGCACACATTTCCCGGATCCCGGACAGCCGCGCTGCAGCCGCCAGGATGACACCGAGCCTTATGGCAAGCGCTCTGTGGGGATGATCTCCACGGTGTGGAGACGGCCATCGCGCAGGATGTGCATGGCCACCCGCTTGTCGATGCGCGTGCCATCCAGCACCCGGGCGATGTCGTCGATGCCCGTCACGGTCTCGTGGTCGAGGCCAACGATCACGTCGCCCGGCTCCAATCTGCCCGCGGCGGCAGGACTGCCCTGCTGCACCTCCACGACGCGCACACCGGCTTCCTGGGTGAGGCCTGTCGCCGTCTTGATGCGCTGCGGCAGGCGCACCTGATCACCGGCGATCCCGAGCCGTGCGCGGCGTACACGGCCGTGCTGCAGGATCTGGGTCAGAACATGCTGTGCCGTGTTGGATGCCACGGAAAAGCAGATGCCCTGCGCGCCCATGATGACGGCCGTGTTGACGCCGATCACCTCGGCGCGCGAGTTGACGAGCGGCCCGCCGGAATTGCCCGGGTTGAGCGCGGCGTCGGTCTGGATCACATCTCCGATCAGGCGGCCATTCTGGGCGCGCAGCGAGCGGCCGACCGCACTAACGATACCGGCCGTCACCGTCGATTCGAAGCCGAACGGATTGCCGATCGCAACCGCAACCTGGCCGGGCCGCACTTTCTTGGAGTTGCCAAGCCTAGCTGCAGGCAAGCGATCGCCGGTCTCGGCCCTCAACACCGCAATATCAGTGTCGGGGTCACGCCCCAGGATGCGGGCGGGAACGTGACGGCCGTCGGCCAGCGCCAGCTCGATCGCCGATGCGCCCTCCACCACGTGATTGTTAGTGAGCACCAGCCCGTCGGGCGAAAGAATGGTACCCGAGCCCGAGCCATGGGCATTGTGGCCCTGGCGCACGCCGCGCACGCGCACGTGCACAACCGAAGGTGAAACGGCTTCGACAACGCTGACGACAGCGTGCGAATAGGCGTCGAGCAGATCCTCGTCCTGCTGTGCGACCCCGTGCACTGAAGGCGCGACGTCGCGGTCCTTGCGCCACAACTGCATGTGGGATGGTCTCCGAGCCGGGCATTGATCTCCCAAACGGTGCCCTAGCGTCCCACTATATAGGGTCGGTTAACCAATTCTGCGAGGGTATGCGGACGCTCCCCACAAAAGCTGGAGCCCCCTTGAAAACGCTCAATATTCCAAGGAGTGCCGTGTCAGCGCGGACCTCAAGCCATCGAGCACAAGTTGGAGGCGCTGGAGATGTCGTGATTGGGCGGCGCTTCCTCGACGTTCAACGCCTTGACCACCCCATTCTCCACTATCATCGAGTACCGCTTGGAGCGCACACCCATGCCGCGGGCGCTCAGATCAATGTCTAGGCCGACCTTCCTGGCAAACTCAGCGCTGCCATCGGCCAGCATGAGGATCTTGCCATCAGCCTTGGAATCCTTGGCCCAATTGCTCAGCACGAAGATATCGTTGGTGGAGGTGCAGGCAACGACGTCGAACCCCTTCTTCTTGAGTTCGTCATAGTTCTGCACGAAGCCCGCCATGTGCTGCTTATGGCAGGTGGGTGTATAGGCGCCGGGCACCGCGAACAGCGCCACCTTCTTGCCGCCGAACACCTCAGCCGTTTTCGCCGGCTTGGGCCCCTCGGCCGACATGGTCATGAATGTCGTCTCAGGCAGGGAATCGCCGACCTTGATCGTCATCTGCAATCCTTTCGAGCACGGGAGCGGATACGGATGCGCGCGAGCGCCGGAGGGCAACATTAAGGGTTCGGACCTCCCAAGCCAAGTCGGGCGCTACCCCCGTCCCGACTCTGTCGCCGGCTCAGGCGTTCTGCGGATCCCGCCGAGCGCCGCAACAGCGCCAGCTTCTGAAGGGGCGGATTGCGCTACAGGTCTTGCTCCAGCCAGATGCGTTCAACGCCAGCACACCAATTGCCGACGTTCCATTGACCCCAGGCACCGAGGCTGGCCAGCTCATGATCGCCGGCATAGACGGGCACATGAACGACGGAGAGGCCGCTGTGAGCGTGGGCTGCCTGCAGGGCGCTTCCCAACTCATCCGCGGTCCAGCCACCGTGCACGGCATGGACCCCCGCAACTGCACCGGCGAGGCGCACATAGTCGACCGCCACACCGTCATTGGTGCGGAAGCCAGCACCGTATTGCGCCATCTGCAGGCCGGTGATCGCCGCCATGCGACGGTTGTCAAAGATCACGATCATGCCGCGCACCTCGTGCTCGACGCCGTCGATCAGGATCTGCGGGTTCATCATGAAGGAGCCGTCGCCGGTAAAGGCGATGCTGTAGCGGGGCTTGTCGGCGATAGCGGAAGCCAGCAGTGCGCTCGCCGCAAAGCCCATATAGGAAGCGCCGGATTCAGTGAATGTGTCGCCGGTCCTGTCGTCCTCCACGATCTGAAAGCCGTTGGCCTGCACGTCGCCGGCATCGAAGAACTTGGCCGCACCGATCTTTCGGGCGAAGTCGGCGACGATCTTGATGGCGGCCGGCTGCGTCAAGGCGGGCCGCTGCCACACTGGATCGCAGACGGGATCGGCAGTGAAGCGGGCACGCTTGTAAGCGGCCCACTCGGCCTTCTTGGCCGCGCAGGCATCGAGCCATTCGCGCTTGCCGGCATTGGCTTTGGCCGCCTCGAGCCCTTCTGCAAGACGGTTCGCAACCACCGAGATATCGCCGACAAGGGCCGTCGTGCGGTTGTAGTGGGTCGCGTCGGCAAAATCGCCGTTGATGTTGATGACGTGACGCGCATTCTTGTAGCCGATGCCGGAACAGTCGGCCTGGCACACGGCGCGCGATCCCATTACGACCAACACTTCGGCGTCGGCCATGGCGTAGTTACCGCTGATCGAGCCCTTGGAGCCGCCGACATGCATGTTCTGCAAGTGGGCATCTGGCAGCACACCCGTGGAGCCCGGCGAAAGCACCACGGCAGCGCCGGCCGCTTCCGCAAGCTTCCGCACCGCAGCATCATGGCCGCGAGTGCCGCCGCCGGCCTTGATGGCGACCTTGCCTGTGGTCGCAATCAGCGTTGCTGCCTCTTCGATCGAAACCTCGGTGGCCGGGGCCAGCGCGGGCAGACTGGGTCGCTCGGGCAATGCGGCGAGATTGAGCGCAAGGTGCGCCGGCTGCGTGTTGAGCGGCAGCAGCAGGAAGAAGGGGCCGGCGCGATAAGGGTGGTTGACGGTGAGCGCGCCGCGACGCAGCGCATCGCGCAGAGCCTCCGGCGTATGCAGCACATACGATCGGCCCATGATCGCCGTCATCTGCCCGAACAGGCCCTGCTCCTCCTTGGGCACCTGCTGCATGTTGTAGCCTTCGCCGAAGGTCGTCTCGTCGCCGTAGATGTGATAGACGCCGACGCCGTTCGACGCTGCCGCCAGTGCGCCGGCCATGGCCTGCATCGCGCCCGGGCCGATCGAGGTGACGACCGCCGGGACCTCGCCATATTGCCAGCGCAACGCAGTCGCGGCGTGGGCCATCGCCACCTCGTTGCGGCAGCTAAATGTGCGCGTGACGCCCTCTTCCTCGTAGATGCGCAACACCTCGCCAAGATCGGTGGAGCCGTGCCCGAAAATGGCGAGATACTTCGACACGCCCTGCCTGAGCAGGCCGAGCACCAGCCCCTCCGACAGCGTCGTGTCGATCATCTTGGGCAGCGCGCCGCCTGCCACGGCCGCATCAATGCCGCCTGCCGCGCGTATCGCGCGCGCCCGCCCCCGCATAGCCGCGGTTCGCCCCACCTCTGTGCGCGCCTCAGTCATCTAAACGCTGCTCTCCATCTCTGTCAGGAACGCGTCGACCGTTCTGTTCCACTGCTGCCAGTGGCGGCGATAGGAATAGTGGCCGCCTTCCTCAACAATGACCAGGCGGGAACCTGCGATGGCATTGTGCAGATCCTCCGACTGGTAGGCTGGCACTGTCGCGTCGTCGAGCGTGCCAACGATCAGCGAGGGGCTTGCTATCTTCGATAGATCAGCTGTGCGATCATGCGACAGCGTCATATCGAGCCGTTGGGCCAGCACGTCGACCGGCGCCACGGTTGCCAATGCGCGCCGTTCCAACTCGAGCACCTTGTCGAGATCGTAGCGAAACTGCATGGCTCCGTTGGTGAACAGGGAGGATACCTTGACGTACTCCTCCGGGCCGTAGGAAAGCGCGATGCGCTTGCGCGTCATCTGTACCCGGGTGATGAACTCATCCGCCCTCACCCAAGTGTTGGAGAAGATGCAGCAGCGCACCCGGTCGGGATGGTCGATGGCAAGGTTCTGCAGCACGCAGCCACCGGTGGAAGTGCCTGCCACATGCGCTTTGTCGATGCCGAGCTTGTCCATCAAGCCGATCACGTCGCGCGCCAGGGCCTCGGTGGTATAGCCGCTCGCCGGCTTGTCGCTGTCGCCCGTGCCACGGTGGTCGAAGGAGATGCAGCGATACCGGTTTGGGAATTCCGACAGCTGGAATTCCCAAGCGTCGAACAGCCCGACCAGACCGGGAATGAATATGAACGCAGGGCCGGTCCCACGCTCCTCCACATTGAGCGTGAGTTCACCGATATCGATCCTGGACAACTTAGCTCTGGAGCCTCTTCCAAACGTGTCTTTCACTCGCCGCTTGCGAGGATTTCGGCCACCTCGACCACGCGCCCCTCGCGCGCACTCTTGGCACCGGCCTTGATGACGGCAAGATTGCGCGCGGCCCAGTAACCATCTGTCTCGGGCTGGCCGCCGTCGCGCGCGCAGCGGGCAAATTCCTCGAGCTCTTCGCGGATCGTGTCATTCCCCTCCGTCGCTATGGCACGGACCGTCTTGTCGCCTCGTTTGAGGTGTCTGAGACCGGAGAACAGATCGTAGTAGGCGCTCGCCTCCTTGCCGTAGATGTTCATCATGTAGAACTCCGACGCGGAGGCATAGGAGGCAGTGAGATTGGAAAGAGCGTTGTTCTCATGCTGCAAGATCATGTTGGCGACATCGGGATTGTCGCCCGGCAGCACGAGCTGCGCCAACCGCGCCGATACACTTTTGATGGGTCCCATCAGAAATTCCAATACGTCGATGTAGTGAATGCCGATCTGCAGCATCACACCGCCCGGCATGCCGGCCGCCGTGTAGCGCCATGAGGAGAGGTCGAACTTTCCGAGCCGGTCGCGGCTGATGTTGCATTCAGCCTGCACGAGCTTGCCGAAGCGCCCGGCATCGATTTCGGACTTGATCCAGCGGAACTGGCTCTCGCGGCGGCGTTGGTAGCCAAGCGCCAGAACGACGCCAGCCTGCTTGCACACCTCGGCAATCGCCAGCCCTTCCCTGACCGTGTTGGCGATCGGCTTGTCGAGGAAGACGTGCTTGCCCGCCTCTGCCGCCTGGCGAGTGGTCTCCAGATGCACGTTGTTGGGTGTGGTGTTGATGATGCCAGCAATCGAGCGGTCGTTGAGGATCTCCTCGTAGCTTGCGACGGCGCGGCAGCCGTATTTTTGCGCAAAGGTCCGGCGCTTGTCCTCAGAGCGCGTGAAGCAGGCGACGATCTCCAACTCCCTGGAGCGCTTGATGGCATCCGACAGCACATCCGACCACCATCCCATTCCCAGCACGGCCACGCGCAACGGCGCCTCATTCATGATCTGTGTTTTCCTTGGATACTATGTGAAGCTCTTCGAACTCAGGCCCGCTCCGCCTGGTCGGCAATCGACTTGCGATAGCCGAAGGCCCAGGCACACGCTTGCAAGATGAGCAGCAGTCCGGCGGCCGTGAGGATGACGATGAGCGAGGCTTGGTCGGCGAAGGTGGCATAGGAGCCTCCCGACATGGTCAACGCCAGCCGGAAATTCTCCTCCAGGCGGTCTCCCAGCACGAGCGCCAGCAGCAACGGCGCCATCTCGTAGCCGAACTTGCGCAGAAGATATCCGGCCGCACCGGACAGAACCATGATCCAGATGTCGGTCGGCTTGAAATTGACGCTGTATACGCCGATGACCGAGACGATCAGGATCATGGGCACGAGCCAAGTGTAGGGTATGCGCAGCAGGTTCACAAACAGGCCCACGAACGGCAGGTTCAGGATCAGCAGCACCGCGTTGCCGATGTACATGCTGGCCACCAGCCCCCAGAACACCTGAGGGTTGTCCGACATCAACAGTGGGCCTGGCTGGACGCCGTGAATGGTCAGCGCCGAAAGCAGGATGGCGGTGGCGGGAATCGAGGGGATGCCGAGCGCTAGCAGCGGAATCATGGCGGTGCCGGTGGTCGCGTTGTTGGCCGTCTCCGGAGCGGCTACGCCGGCGATGGCGCCCTTGCCGAATTGCTCCGGATGCCGCGAGAAGCGTTTCTCCAGCGCGTAGGAGACGAACGTGGATACGACGTGACTGACACCCGGAATGATACCAAAAATGAAGCCGACAATCGTACCGCGGCCGATGGCAGGGGCTGATTCCTTGAGGTCCTCCCACTTGGGCACGAGTTCCCTCAGCTTGGGGCGAATGGCCTGGACGGGTTTGCTCTTCTCCAGGTTGAACAGAATCTCGGAGATGCCGAACAAACCGATGGCGAGCGCCGTGAACGAAAGGCCGTCGGCGAGACCGAGGTTGCCGAAGGTGAAACGCGGCGTGCCGGTGATTTTGTCAAGGCCGACCGTTCCCACCGCCAACCCGAGCACGATCATGGTGGCGGTCTTGAGCCGCGACCCCCCCGAAACCAGCGTAATGGTGCCGAGCGCCAGCAGCATCAGGACGACTTCCACCGATGGACCGATGGCCACCATCACGCGCGCCAGCGGCGGGGCGACCAGCATGAGGCCGAGAACGGACACGGTCCCGCCAATGAAGCTGCCGACGGCCGCAATCATCAAAGCCGGTCCAGCGCGGCCCTGGCGCGCCATTTCGTAGCCATCCAGGCAGGTGACGACAGACGCCGCTTCGCCAGGGATGCGCACCAGGATGGAGGTTGTCGAACCGCCATACATGGCGCCGTAGAAGATGCCAGTCAGCATGATGATGCCGTTGACGGGATCGAGGCTGAAGGTCAGCGGCAACAGCAGAGTCATGCCAGCCAGGGGGCCGAGGCCCGGCAGCACGCCGACGATGGTCCCCCACAGACAGCCGACGAAAGCGTAGAACAAGCTCTGCCACGTCAAGGCGACGGCGAAGCCCGACATAAGGTGCTCGAACGGGGACATGCTCACAACCCGCCAACGAACTTGGAAAGGGCAAGGTCTCTGAGAGCATCCCAGAACTCACCGGTGGGGAGGCGAACGCCCAGCGCGAGCTTGAACATGGCCCAAACAGCGACCATGGACAGAACCGCGGCGATAGCGGCCTTCCACAGAGCGGCGCGCGCAACGAGGAGCAACACTGCCGCCATGAACGCTCCAAGAATCACATATGTGTCGACTTCCTCGAAGGTGAGGGCCACGCCGATCAGCGCGGCCAATACGATCAGAACGTCGCGGTGGCCCAGGTAGACGATTTCAGCCTCTTCGCTGCGGATCGAGCAATAGAAGATTGCCAGCACCAGGAGACCGAGGACGGCACCGAGCGCAAACGGAAAAAAACCAGGCCCCGGCAAGCCGATCCCACCGAGCGGAAGCAGCACCGCCTGCCATACGAAAAAGACCGCGGTGGCCAACAGGGCCACCGACATGGCGATTTCACCAAGGCGCGAAGAAACGGGGCGCGCCCACGCGCCCTGCTCCTCTGCGTCCGGTGATGCGTTCTCGTCAGCCATCACGCCTGCGCTCCCCGACTGCGTGCTGCGGCCGAACCGAAGCAACGCGCATCAAGTGCCCCTATTTCTTCAAGCCGAGGTCCTGCATCACCACGGCCAGGCCGGCATCATCAGCAGCGATCATCTTTGTGAAGGCATCGCTCGGCTGATAGGCCGGCGTGAAGCCGATCTTCTGGCCGGCAGCCATGAACTCGGGCGATTCCACTGTCTTCCTAATCGCATCCTGAAGCCTGGCGATTACGGCCTTGGGCGTACCCTTGGGGACCGAGATCCCGCGCCAAAGGTCAAGGCCAACCTTGTAACCCTGCGCCTTCGCCGTCTTCACATCGGGGAAGGAGGGATCGGGGATGGTCCCCAGCATACCCAGCACGCGCAGATCGCCGTTCTTCACATGCTGAACGAAGGCTTGAGGAAACTGGACCGCAGCCTCGATGCGATCTCCAAGCAGGTTGACCGTGGCTTGGCCCGCGCTGAACGGAACCGAGGTGATCTTGGCGCCGGCCGAATTGAATAGCGCAACGGCGGCGATGTGCGTGTGGCTTGCCGTTCCCGAGTTGCCGACGCGAACCTTGTCGGGATTGGCTTTGGCATAGTCCACCAACTCCTTCAGCGTCTTCCACGGCGAGCTGGCCCTTACGGCGATCGCTGGATTTTCGATCGTAACGCGGGCGACATGCTCGAGGTTTTTGTAGTCGAAGGGTAGCTGACCAGAATGAAAGTTGGTCGAGATGGAATTGGAACTCCATACGATGGCATAGCCGTCGGGCTTCTGCTGGGAGAGATGCAGATAGCCGACTGCACCGCCCGCGCCCGTGCGATTGACGACGGGAACCGGGGCACCGAGCACCTTGGCCATGCCTTCGGCAAGCTGGCGCGCCGTGACGTCCGAGGCGCTGCCGGCGCCGAACATCACCGTCATCTCGATCGGCTTGCCGTTGGGATAAGATTGGGCAAGCGCAGGCATTGCCAGCGCAGCAGTCGAGGCCAACGCGATAACAACGCGTCGCGTGTACTTGAACATTGCCTTCCTCCTGGTCCTAGTCGTCTGCACTACCCGCAACTTCAGGCTCTTACTCTGCCGCGACTGGTTGACGGGCAGCCCGCGCTCTCCTTCCCATGGCCTCGAGCACTTTCTCCGGCGTGGCCGGCAAAGACGTCATCCGCACTCCGATGGCATCATAGATGGCGTTCATGATGGCCGGAATGGTCGGAATCATGGCGGGCTCACCGATGCCCTTGACCCCGAGTGGTCCGATCGGATCAGGGTCCTCCAGGATCACTGACGTCACGTGGGGCACGTCGAGCGACGTTGGCAGGATGTATTTCGCCAGATTGGGCGTCGCAGCATGACCGTTGACCGTGCGATAGTCTTCCATCAGGCCCTGGCCGAGGGCCTGTACGATGCCGCCCTCGATCTGACCTTCCACACCGCGTGGATTCACCGCGCGGCCGACATCATGCACCGCCCAAATGCCGAGCACCTGGACCTCGCCGGTCAGCGTGTCCACCTCGACCTCGGCTACCTGGCAGCCGAACACGTAAGCCTGCCACGGCCGCCCAGAGCCATCGACTGGATCGAGGCCGGTGGTATCGGTGCCGAATGAGGCCGAGCCGACAGGAACAACGCCGCGGCTCTTGGCGATGTGCACGGCCTCGCTCATGGGCATCTTGTGGTTGGTACCCTCGGCCCAGACCTCGCCGGCCGCCGTCTTGATCGTGCGGCTATCGACGTTCCAGTATCTGGCCAGAACCTCCACAAGGGCAGCGCGCGCCTGCCGCGAGGCGAGTGCCACGGCGTTGCCGATCATGTAGGTCTGGCGCGTGGCGCCAGCGTGAGCGGCTTCCGGCGAGCGGGCGGTATCGTTGTCGCCGATGGTGACATCCTGCGGCCGCACTCCGATTTCGTGCGCGGCGATCTGCGCCAGGACGGTCAGGATGCCCTCGCCGATCTCGGTCACACCGGTGACAATCTTGGCGGTGCCGCCGTCATCGATCTCGGCCCAAGCGCCGGCACGGTCGACGGTGGCCGTGCGGGCGATGCCGTACCAGCAGGCAGCCACGCCGCGACCGCGCTTCCTGGCCATCACGCAACCTCGCTCTCGCTGTCTTTCCCAGCCGAATTTGCAAAACGCGTGCCGAGCGTACAGGGCGGACGCGTGCCCTCACCTGCAAGATCGCGGCGCACGTCTCCGCGCGATGTGGGGGCGCCCGTCTCCCAGCGCGAAACCTGTTCGGTGGCATCGAGCGCGCGCAGCATGCTCACCGATTTCAGCGTTTGCTTAGTGTGGGTGACCGCACCATCGCGCATCGCGTTGATTCGGCGGATGGCGAAGGGGTCGAGGCCCAGCTTCTCGGCACAAATGTCGAGATGCGTCTCGGTCGCGAACTGCGATTGCAGGGCGCCGAACGAACGGAAGGCACCCGATGGGGTATTGTTGGTGTAGACGCCGTAGGTATCAATTTTCACATTGGGAATGCTGTAGGGTCCTGCTGCCAGGATAGCGGCCTTGCGCATGACGCCCTCGGTCGACATGCCATAGGCACCACCGTCGGAGACGAGCTTGATTGCGGCCGCCCGGATGCGCCCATCCCGCATGAGGCCCATCTTGTAGGTGGTGTGCGAGGGGTGGCGCTTGGCCGTGGTGATGATGGATTCCTCGCGCGTGAACACCAGGCGCACCGGCCGCCGCGTCTTCATGGCCATCAGCGCCAGCATGCCCTGATAGACCATGTCCTCCTTGCCGCCGAAGCCGCCGCCGACCGGGCTCATGATGAAACGCACCTTGCTGATCGGTTGCGCGATGATGCGCGACAGCATGTGGCGGTGGTGCGTGATGTTCTGGCTGGGTGAAACGATAGTGACCACGCCGTCGTGATCGACGTAGGCGAGGCCAGCCTCGGGCTCCAGATATGCGTGCTCGACCTGTTGGGTTGAGTAGATTTCTTCGACGATCAGATCGGATTCAGCAAAGCCCTTCTCCACGTCACCCACACGGATCGGAATGTGCTTGACGATATTGTCCGGAGCATAGTCGTGCAGCACGGGGGCACCGGGGCGCATGGCCTCATGGGCATCGAACACCGCCGGCAGCGTCTCGTAGACGACTTTGATTCTGGCGAGCGCGCGCCGGGCGACCAACGGATCCTCGGAAGCCACCGCCGCCACCTGCTCGCCCACATAGCGCACCTTGCCGCGCGCCATGATCGGCTGATCGTGCACAAACACGCCGAAACCATCGATGCCAGGCACATCGACCGCCGTGATCACGCCCTCCACCCCCGACACGGCCTCGGCCTCGGAGGTATCGATCGACACGATCCTGGCGTGCGCATGGGGGCTGCGCAGCACCGCTAGGTGCAGCATGTGCGGCATCACCATGTCGCCGGCATATTTCAAGGCGCCCGACACTTTGCTTGGTGCATCGAGCCGCCGCACGCTGGCGCCGATAAAGGCGCCGTCAACGGGGTCCTCCTCCGCCAGCGCGCTCGCAGGACGGCGGCCGTTCCGCACGTCGCGGGCCAGCTCCACCGCATCGAAAATCTTCTGGTAGCCCGTGCAGCGGCAGATGTTGCCCCCCAGGCGCTCCTTGATCTCCTCGCGGCTTGCGAGCGGATTGGCGCGCAGCGCCGCGGTAGCGGCCATGACCATGCCGGGAATGCAGTAGCCGCACTGGCTGGCACCCGCCTTGTGGAAGGCCTGCTGCAGCACGGTAAGACCACCCGCATGGCCGAGCCCCTCCACCGTCTCGATGGTGGTGCCCTGGGCCTTGGCGACCGGGACGAGACATGACTTTAGCAGCACGCCATCGACGAACACCGAGCAGGTGCCGCACTCGCCCGCACCGCAACCTTCCTTGGCGCCGGTGTAGCCAAGATCATCACGCAGGAAATCGAGAAGGCGCAAATGCGGCTTGGCGGCGCGCGCCACCTTGCGGCCATTGACGGTCGCCTCGATACGAAGCTCAGGCATAGACCGCCTCCAGATCGCGCGCCAAATCAGGGGTAAGTGTGCCGCCACCGGCCGCGCGCACAGCATCGATAAGCCCACGCAACATGAACCCGCGCACAATATCGCGGCGATAGGCCTGCCGCGTGCGCGAGGCGACCAGCTCGACCGGCATAGCCGCCGCCTGCTCAAGCCTCGCCGCCGTCACCGCCCCCTGCCCGAGGAAGCTCTCCACGGCAGTCAGACGACGAGGCACCGGGCCGATGCCGCCGATGGCAAGCCGCACATCCTCAAAGCCACGGCCCGCGCCGTCCAGCTGCACCAGAACGGCCAGGCAAACGATGGAGATCACCAAGGAGCGGCGATGGCCGACCTTCTCGAAGCTGCCGCCATAACCCGCCAGCGCATCGCATTCGATGGCAACGAGCAGCTCGTCCGGCGCGAGTGTCGTCGTGCCGGGGCCGGTGATGAATTGGACGAGCGGAACCTTGCGGCGCACGATGCTGCCATTGCGTCGGGCGGCCAGCTCGACCACAGCGTCATGCGCCATCAGCGGTGGGATGCCGTCGCCGGCCGGCGAGGCATTGACGATGTTGCCGCCTATCGTGGCCGACTCGCGGATCTGATCATCGGCAAACCACACGGCGCAACGGGGCATGGCGGGAAGCGCGGCGGCGAGCGCAGGATCGTCGAGAAAGCGCTGGATCGGCGTCGCAGCACCCAGCCGCACGCGCTTGCCATCAGCTCGGCGCTCATGGAGTTCGGGGATCTTGGAGACGTCGATCAGCGTCGGGATCTCGACATCCCCGGCGCGGCCTTCGCGCGCCCAGGGCAGCAGATCCGTCGCGCCGGCGACGATCCGGCATTCGCCGCGATGGCATGCCATCGCGGCGAATGCCTCTTCCAATGATGTCGGCGTCAGGTACTCATCACAGATGAGCATTGCAGAGGCTGGTCCTCACTTCTTCAACGGTGCATAGAACGTGCCCTCGACCTCGACGATGTCGTCCTGGTTCAATCGATGGACCTCGACGATGGTGCGCGGTGGATAGGGCCCCTTGCCCCACAGCTGCTCCTGGGCCTTGTTGACCAGCGGACGGAAGCGGAACATGTCGGTGACGTAAACCACCAGTCGCACCGCATCCTTGAGCGTGGCGCCTTCCGATTCGGCGATCAGCTTCATGTTGAGAAAGGCCTGCACGACGCGGGCCTCGTCGCCCTGAACCAGAGTGTTGGTCTTGGGGTCGATGCCGCGCATGCCGGCGACGAATACGAAATCGCCGGCTCGAGTGCCGAGATTCCATGTGCCCGTTGGCTTAATGGCTCCGGCAGGGGCCAGCGTCTTGACGCCGGCGGGAGACAGTTCGAACGCCTGCTGAGCAAGCACCGGAGCGATCAGCAGCACGGTAGCAAGCATTGACAACTCGGCGACGCGTCTAAGTCTGCGCATGGTTGGCTCCTAAGCGTATTCCCATGTTGACCCGCACCTCCGCGCGACCCAGCACCAACCAGGTCACCCCGCCCGTCATTCGGCGGCCACCTTGTGTACCGCAACACCCTTGGCTTTCACCACCACCTTGATGGCGTCCTCGATGCGCTCGCGCGCATAGCGCAATGCGGTGGGCAAATCCTCCAGCGCAAACGTGTGCGTGTGAATCTTGGTGGCATCGAAGCGCTTCTGCCGCATGAAGGCTTCAGCGCGGTGCGTGGCACTCTTGCCTTCGCCGCGGATGCCATAGAGATAGATGTTGTTGCGCACGAGAAACGCCACGTCGACCGGCACCGGCTGGTGCGGAAACGCGGCGAGGCAGATCTTGCCGCCGCGATTGACCATCCTGGCCGCCTCGTTGAGCCCGTTGGGCGCACCCGAGCACTCGACCACATAGTCGACACCCTTGCCGCAGTTGAGCCGGCGCACGGCTTCGACGGGGTCTTCCTTCGTGACGTTGACCACATGGTCGGCGCCCAGCTCCAAGCCGATCTTCAGGCGGTTGTCGCGGGTGCCTGTGAGGATGACCGGCTGTGCACCCAGCGCCTTCGCGACGGCGACGCCCAGCAGCCCGATCGGGCCGGGCCCGGTAACGACCACGCTTTCGCCCGCAACGAGCCCACCCAATTCCGTCAGACCGTACATGGCGGTGCCGGCGGTGACGACCAGCGTCGCCTCCTCGTCCGTCATCTCATCGGCAATGGCCACCAGGGTGTTGATGTTGTTGACCTGGTACTCGCAGAAGCCGCCGTCGGTCGTGAAGCCGTTGGCGCGGTGGCCCTTGTCGACGTCGCCGTAGTTGAGACCGTAGTTGTGACAGGAGGTGTACATGCCTTCGCGACAGCGCTTGCACTGACCGCAGCCAGCATGAATTTCAACCGTGACACGCTGGCCGATCTTGTATTCGTCGACGCCCGGGCCTTGCGCGACGACAGTACCCATATATTCGTGACCAGGGGTCCAGTTCTTGTTGAATGGCAGCCCGCCCTGGACCAGAGCGGGCGGTCCGTGGGCGATCACATCGAGGTCGGTGGCGCAGATCGCAACCGCATCGATGCGCACCAGCACCTCGGCCTTCTTGGGCACCGGCACCGGCTTGTTCTTCAGCACCAGCACGCCCGGGTCGCCGAGCACCCACGCCTTCATCGTATCGGGGATCGGAAAATCCTTGCTCGTCTTCACCCCGGCCGGCGCATACATGTCTCACTCTCCGTCAATTGACCGGTGTCGCCATTGGATCGGCGACGGCTGCGTCCGGGTTCTGCTCGCCAAACTCCGCCGAAAGGACGCGCGCGGCCCCGATCACGCTGTCCCGCATCAACGCAACGTGCTCCTCTGTTGCGCGCAGAGTGGGAGTCGAAGCGCTGATGGCACCGACGACAGCACCCAGATGATTGCGGATGGCTGCACCGACACACAGCACGCCGGGCTGGAACTCCTCCCGGTCGAGGGCATGGCCGTTGCGGCGGACTAGGCGCAACTCCTCGATCAGCCGATCCGGATCGGTGATGGTGTTGGGCGTGAACGCCTCCATGCGCTTGATGGCCAGGATGCGCCGGACCTCGTGCTCGGGAAGCCAGGCGAGCATGGCTTTGCCGGTGGCCGTGGCATGCGGAGCATCGGACGCCCCCAGGGCGCCGGTATCGACACGCACGGCATGGCGACCTTCACGCCGCAGCAGCGTGATGATGGTGTCGCCCTGCAGCACGGCGACATGCACCGTCTCCCCGGTATCGGCGCTGATCCGCTCGACGAGCGGCTGCGCGCGGCGCGGCAGGTCGACCTGCTTGAGAAAGGCCTGGCCCAGATGAAGACCGCGTGCGCCGAGCGCGTAGCGGCGCCCGGGCGCCTTGGCGACATAGCCCCAATTGACAAGCGTCGCGAGCAGATGATGGCAGGTGGAGATATTGAGACGGGCGCCTGCAGCAAGCTCCGTCAAAGGTATGCCGCCCGCAGAGCGAGCCAGAAGCTCGAGCAATGTGAGCGCCCGATCGACCGATTGCACGCTGCCGCGCTGGCTTCGGCCTCCGGCATTGAGGTCAGCCGGGCCTGACGCCGCTGCGTTCAAACCAGCGCTGCCGGCCTTGCCGTCCACTCCCCTTTCCTCCCAACACGTGGTTGCCGACGTGCTGACGCCCCGCTCGGCGTCCTTGGGCTCGTTGATAGGATGCGCTTGTCGACCGGTCAATAGATTTTGCAAGGACGAATATTAATTTCACAATGTGAAATATTGGCGCGTTCAAGCGTCATGAGCCTGCGCAGGTGCAGACCGCTGATGACATTGCAGGGCGAAGGCCGCGCTGGATCAAGCCGAGGGACACTCGGGCACCTCGTCAAACGACGGGCACGCCCGTTTGCTTGGCCTCGTCCTCAGGCTCCACGTGTATCAGCACTTCGGCGCCATGCACGGCGTCCGTAAGAGCCGCCTCCAGGCGGTTGCAGATCTGGTGGGAGGTGGCGACGGTCATGTTCCCGGGCACGACCAAGTGAAACTCAATGAAGGTCACGCGGCCGGCAGTGCGCGTCTTTACGTCGTGCGCCTCGATCGCACCTTCGGCATTGGCCGCTATCACTGCACGGATGCGGCGCGCCACCTCGGACGTCACGGCCTCGTCCATCAGGCCGCTCACCGACTCTCTGACGAGCCGCCAGCCGGCCCAAAGAATATTGAGCGCGACGAGTGCCGCCAGCAACGGGTCGAGGAGCTGCCATCCGGTCAGGTTGGCAAGCGCAAGACCAACCAGCACTCCCACTGAGGTGAAAACATCGGTCAGAAGATGCCAGCCATCGGCCACAAGGGCCGGTGAGCGCTGCCTGCGTCCCCACCGGATCAAGAACGTGCACCAGCCGGCATTGATGACGGTGGCGACTGCGTTGACACCCAGGCCGGCAGCAAGATCCGTGAGCGCGCGGGGCCTAAGAAACACTTCGTAGGCTTCATGCAGGATCAGAAGCGCGGCCACAACGATCAGGGCACCTTCGATCACGGCGGAAAAATATTCCGCCTTGTGATGCCCGAATTGATGACGCCGGTCGGCAGGCTGAGAGGCGATATGAATGGTGTACAGCGCGACAGCGGCGGTCACCAGATTGACGATGCTTTCGAGCGCGTCGGAGTAGAGCGCGACGCTGCCAGTCCACCAATAGGCCAAGTACTTGAGGCCCATGACAACCGCCGCCACGGCGATGGAGGCCAGAGCGGCGAGCTTGAGCTTGTCGGCAGGCTGGAGCGACGTGGCTGTCATCCGCACCCAAACGGGAAAGCGCGCCTGCACATGACACGAACAGGACATGAATACCAGTGCATTCGCAACCTACGACGACACGCGCAAAGCAGATGCGGCGACCTGCAAGGCGGCTTATCCACAGCAGCCCGCTACCGTTGCATGCGCGAATCTGATGCAAGGGCACGATACTTGGCTTGGCCCTGTTGTTTCGTGTGCTCCCGCGTTCGGCCGTGCCGCTCGCGCGAGGAGGTGACGATGGCCAATTTTCCCACCCACATTGCGGTCGGCACCGTGGTGAGCGGCGCGTTGGCGACGGTCACCATGGCCGCGGACATGGTGGCGCCGCAGAACATTGTGGCCGTGACGCTGGCCGGCGTGCTGGGTTCCGTGCTGCCCGATATCGATCTCAAGGATTCGCGCCCCGCCCGTGCGATGTTCGCCGGCCTCGGCGTGTTCTTTTCCTTCGCGGTTCTATTCAGCCTCGAGCGCAAATATTCAATCGCCGAGATGTTGATCCTCTGGCTCGGCACACTCCTGTTCGTGCGCTACGTCGCAAGAGCGATCTTCTTTCGCATCAGCTATCACCGCGGTGTCTGGCACTCGATCCTGGCGCTTATCTTCTGCTCCCTGGTGACGGCGTGGGTGTACAGCAGATTGCTGGGCCGGGATGAAGGGGTCGCTTGGCTGGCGGCGGGCTTTCTGGCGATCGGATTTCTCACACATCTCATTCTGGACGAGCTCTACTCGGTCGACGTGATGGACACCCGCATCAAGGCGTCGTTCGGCACGGCGCTGAAGCTGTTCGACTACAAGCATCTCGGCCACTCGGCAGCCATGGCGACCGCCACCGTGCTTGTCTTTCTGTTCACGCCACCGACCAAGATATTCGTCGACAACATCACATCCCGCACCTTGTGGACCGGCCTGCATCAGCGCCTGTTGCCCGAGGACAAGTGGTTCGGCGGCATGGCCTGGGCGCATGATAGCCTACCATCCGGAAAGGCGGATCAGACTGTACCCGCCGGAGCCAATCCGATTTCGACAGGCTCGCTGCCGCCGCCTGCCGCAGCCGCACCGCGGCACCGTTAGGCGTGGCGCGCAGGACGCAGACACCGTACAGCGGCGCGCGCGGCTGAAATGCAACTGGCAGCGACTGCACCGTCGCGATACCATGCCTACGCATATGTCGTGCTTGGAAGGGTCAGGGTTCCGCCGCTGAGAATCCGGCTTCGCAATCAATGCTTGTCGTGTTGTTGGGAGTAAAGGCAGCACCATGGCCGCGGCGCGTAACAAGTATCCGCCACGACAGCCAGGCGGGACCGGTTCTCAGACAACAGGTCGAACGCTTGCCTTCTGGGCTGCAGCCTTGAGCTTGGCCATGGTGTTCCCCGCCAGGGCGGACGAGAGCGGGCTCGTCGCATTGACGCGCATGGCATCGATCGGGAGCGGATCGGAGACCTTATCGGTTCAGATCGGGTTGCCTGCTCGTGCGCCCGAGGTCGAGGTGGACCTCAAAGTGCTGCTCGCACAAAGTGGGCCGCCGGCCAAGACCGATGCGGTCGCCGGCGACGATACGATTCTGGTGGCGCTTGCCTTGTCTGTGCCGCAGAGCGTCGAGGATGACATTGCTGTGCAGTATGGGCTCGAGTTGCTTGAACGCACGGAGTTGTCTGGTCTCGGCCTGCGGATTGTGCATTTCCGGGTCTCCGGCAATCGGCCGATCGGGCCAATCCTTGCTGAATTGCGCAACGATCAGCGCATCCGCAGAGCGCAACACAACGCGCACTACGCCCTCCCGCACCAAGGCACAGCCATCAGCCGCCTGAACGGTGCGCCTCCGGCCCTGCCAGCCAAACCGGGTGCGACAGAGCCGCGTATCGATCGCAAGGCCCCTCCGGCGGCCAAGGTCGCGCAGAAACCTGCCGAGAGGACTTCATTGGCGGCAGCCACCAGCGCAGACCAGCGGCCGCGGCTTGGCAGGGTGGGCGATGTTCTCTCCGGAGGGCTTTAGAATAGACGGGGCCCCGCCGTCAGCCAAACGCGCTGTGCCTCACGCGCGACCGGTGCACGTTGCGAACGATCTCGCCTCACACTCAATTGAACCGCAGCAGAAAGCCGAACCGCCCCGTCAAGCTCTCCGAGTCCGGACTGCGGTCATGGCGAACGCCGACGGAGAGCTGCAGGGATTTGTCGATCTCGAAGTCGATGCCGACCGCCGAGAAGATGCTTGTGTCGGCTTCCTGCAAGGTGAAGGCGATACCGTCGATCTCAAGCTGATTGCTATAGCTGAGGCGGTGTTTGAGGCCTGCCTGGATGAACGGCCTGATCGTCATTGCGTCGTTCTGGAACACACCGAAGAGCCTGCCCGAGAGCATCGCGTCGGCGGCCTCAATGATATGATCTCCATAGACAAGGCCCAGGGAATCGACGTGGGCCTCACCGACCGTGCGCTGATACGAGAGCGTGCCGCGCAAATCGAAGCGCATCGCCTCAGTCAAGGGCATTATGGTTCCGATGAACCCGGCGGCAACGACGGTCGATGTGTTGTAGTCGCTGTCCGATCCCAAAACGAAGTTCTGGCTTTCGGCGCGGCCCCAGGCGCCACCGAGCGCGCTGCCAGCATACCAATTCTCCTTCGTGAGAAGCGAGAACCCGCCGAATGACCACGATCTCAGTCTGTTGGTGCCTGCCTGGACGATCCCCGCGTCGCGCAGCGCGGCATTCGCCTTGACTTGGGTGTCGCTCTCGGTGGCTCCCCCGCTGAAGCCCAGATGGAGCGTACCTTTCTTGAAACCGAAAGCCGATGAAGCATCCCACAGCCCCCCCGGCAGTTGGGCTCGTTCCACCGTCTGGAAGGGCAGTGTCGTGCCACAGGAGGTGCCATCGCTGCGGTCAACTCGATAGCCGTCGCGGTCGGTCCTGCCGACGGTCGAGGCGTTCCAAGTCCAGGTTTCCGTAGCAGGGAGCGGCCCGATGGTGCTCGCATTGGCACAACCGGACGGTGCGTCATTGCCAAAGGCAAGGCCATTGAGAAGTTGCTCGACGGGAGCAAACGCCTCGGCGCTTCCCATGCCTGCGAAGACCTGGGTCATCGGCGACACACTGTTGATCACGTCCTTGGTGGGCAACGTCCACAGAGATTGGCCTCCAACGGTGATGTTGGGGAGGACTACCATAGAGCCGCCGCCACCAAGGTTGACCGACGTCGGTGTGGTTGCAACCAGCCCCGCAACATTGACGCCCGAGAGGGTGACGCCGAGACCCTTGTCGCTGAGGCTGACCGAGGTCGGCGTGATCTTGATCAAGCCGCCCGCCACATTGACTCCGGATACGGCCACACCCAGACCGCTGCTGCTGAGGCTGATGGCTGCCGGGCTGGTTGTGACCACGCCAGCTGCGTTGAGGCCCGGAAGCGTCGCACTTAGACCGTTGCTGCCGAGGTTGATCGACGCCGGATTGGTCGTAACCAAGCCCAGGAGATTGATGCCCGGGAGAGCGCTGCTGGTACCGGATGCATCACGCCCCGACTGGCCAGTGGCAACCTGCGGCCCTGCCATCACGCACGCCAGGACGAACGCCATCCGAACGACTACGACCGGCTGCCCTCTGCCCATCGCACCCTCAGTACGCTACTGCACTGTACGCTACTGCACTGTACGCTACTGCACTGTACGCTACTGCACTCCGCCTGCACCGATGATAGTTGCAATCACTGACTGCGCAACCTCGCGTGCGTACACCTGTGTGTGGTTGTCGCCATGTGTCGCTTGAGGAGCACACCGGCTGCGCACGGATAGCAGATAGATGATCCAGGCGGGATCCGCAGAACCGGGGGCGCAGCAAAGTCTATCGCACGCGCAACAGCAAGGCACCGGCAAGCACCATGACCGCCGCGGTGATGCGTGCCAACAGCCAAGGCTCGCGCAGCAGCAGTGTCGCGAACAGAGCACCAAACAGCACGCTGGTCTCCCGCAAAGCAGCCACCAGCGCAATGGGTGCCACCGTCATGGCCCAGATGGCGATGGCGTAGGCTGCAATCGACAGCGCCCCTCCGGCAACGGCCATCGGCCAATTGGTGAGGAAATCTCCCGCCAGCCGACGGCCGACACGCAGAAACCCGTACACGGCCATCACGATTCCGCTGAGCAGAAACAACCACGCGCTGTAGGCGAGCGCCGTGCCTGCCAACCGCGCACCCATCCCGTCGACAAGCGTATAGGCGGTAATCGTCAGCGACGTAAGCAAGGCGAAGCCGATTGATCGCACATCCAACTGCGCGGTTGGCCGCCCGCCCCGCAGGGCGAGCAGCAAGATGCCGGCGGCCAACAGGATGATGCCGGCCCAGCCATAGAGGCCCAGCGTTTCATGCAGCCAAAGCGTGGCGAGAATGGCCGTCATCAGCGGCGCGGCCCCGCGCGCAATCGGATAGACTTGGCCGAGATCGCCGGACCGATAGGCCTCAGCAAGTGTGAGGAAGTAGCCGATGTGAATGATCACGGAGCCGGTGAGATAGGGCCAAGCGGCAGCACGCGGCAGGCCGGCCGCAAGCGCAGCAGGCACCGCAATCAGGCCGGATGCCATCGCCACCAGGGCGGTGGCTGAAACAGGTTCCAGTTTGAGCTTCAGAAGCGCGTTCCACCCCGCGTGGCAAGCGGCCGAGGCCAGCACGGCGCTGAAAACGATCAAGTCCATTGGCCGGCATCCTCATGGGCCTGCGAGACAATTCCGCCAGCGCGCGGGTCTGCACGGCACAATCCCTCGCGCGACACTCCATCGCCGCGTCGAACGCTTGTGTAGCACGAGGCACCTTCAACAAGTTGCGTCCAAATTGTGGTAGCCAGGCCACTGCGCATAGATGATCGCCAAGGTCGCTCACCCCTCGCGCACCTATCCCCATAGCCATCCTCTTTCAACTAAGCACTTGGGTGCACAAGTTGTTTCCGTCTCTGAACTCGACGATCCGTGTCCGGCTCATTGCCCGCGGCGATGCCGGCGGCGCAATGTCATCGCCCTGCGCAGGTGCGATCTGGTAGACTGTGCTTCCCGCATTTTCGAACCAACTGACAGGAGTGTCGTCATGCCGATCAATTGGGCAGAACTTCCTATGCAGGCGATTGGGCTCCTAGCCGGGCTCACGTTCGTGGCCTCGCTGATCGGCCATTCGTTGACGCGGAACGCCTTTGTTGGCGCCATTCTGACGGTCATCATCTTTGTTGCCATCTACATCGCTTGGGACTTCTATCCGCACGGCTATCTGCCGAACGTGCGCTTCCCCACCCGATGAAGCGGCGCGTTGCCGTCGCTCATCCCAGCGGGGGGACGTGAGCACACGTGACGAACAGCAACAGCGATCCACACGCGCGCCACATGCAGCGGTGCGCGTGTATGTCTGCCGCTCCCCAACCCGCCGTATCAAACCCTTGATCCTCAGAGCCGCCTGATGCGGCATCACAACGCCACTTCCGGATGCCCCGACCTCAACAAGAGCCGGATGGCCGCGATCCAGCTGCATGCTGACGGCGCTTGACGAGGCCCGTGCAGGGCCATCCCGGCAGGCCGGCCCCAGGCCAGCTGCCACGCGGAAATCCCGGCCGAACGCGACCTCGACGACGGGAAAGCGCCAAAATCTCATGGTTCCCGAACGGCTGAGCTATCATATCCTCCGTCACGGCCGCTGACGGTCATGCAACACTGCCCGCAGTTGCTTTTGCTGCCCAAGCTGGATAGACGCGGGCTATGAAAGATCAGAAGACGGCTGCATCCGACCACACGCTGTTCCGCGAGGTGATGGGCTCTTTCGCCACCGGCGTCACCGTCATCACCACCGAGGCACGCGGCGAGGTTCGCGGCATGACGGCCAACGCCTTCATGTCGGGATCGCTCGAACCGCCACTGTGCGTCATCTCCGTTGCGACGCGGGCGCGCATACATCCCCTGCTGATAGAAGCCGGCCATTTCGGCGTCAGCATTCTGGCCAAGGACCAGGAGAAGCTCAGCACGCATTTCGCAGGGGGGCCGGTGGCTGACACCGCACCGGAGTTCGTGCGCGTCGGCCGCACACCTCTGCTGGCCAACGCCAGCGCCGTCATCGCCGCCGAAACCATCGCCCGCCACGAATGCGGCGATCATTCCATCTTCATCGGCCGCATCGTGCATCTGGAGGCATCCGGCCGTGCCCCGCTCATCGTGCACGAAGGCCGCTATGCTTCCCTCACCTACTCGATGGAACGCGCACCGGAATGGGTGGCCGACTTCTGGTGATCATGGCGGCGGGGCCCAACAGCCGAACACTTGCATGCGAGGCAAAAGGGCGAGGGCTACTCAGCCCGTCACCGTCGGAATGGGCGCGGGCGAGGGCGGACCGCTGGGCGCGGCGGGTCGTTTTGCACCCGGTAGATTGGCGGCGGCCAGGCGGCTCAGCAACTCCTCGGCAATCGCCTTGATGGCGGCACCGGACTCGCCTGGATACTTGGCCACGTAGGAACGCTCCACCGCGCTCAGTTGCGAGGCGTGCTGCAGCGCGCTGGTGCGCGGCACGGGCTGGGAGAAGCAACGATTGTCGGCGTTGTTGAACAGCCAGCGGTGGTAGTCGGCATCAACCGACGAATGGCCATCCTTCATGTTCACGCACACGCCGATGTTGTCGGCAAAACCCATCTCGGGGTTGAGCCCCTTGAAGCGGCGAAACACCTCGAGCCCGCAGGTCGACACGTAGTCCGGCTTGGTCGGCGAGAAGTGAAAGTCGGCCTCGCGCAGCCACGATTCGGTCAGAATCGATAGCCCCGGCGGGCAATCGATGAAGATCACGTCGAACACGCCGCGCACATTGCCCAATAGGGCGCTGATGCTGCTGCGCAGACGCGCATGCAAGCTTTCCTTGGACACCTCCCGCTCGAACAGGGTGAGCTGCATGTCGCTCGGTATCAGATAGACGGTGCGCGCCTCGTCCACATCAGACACGCCGCCCACGACAAACCGCGGCCATTCCACGGCGACGTTGTTGAGCACGCTTGCCACCAGCAGATCGACAATGGTCAGCCCTTCCGACTGCAGGCGGTGCAGGTTGGCGGCCGTCAGCAGCATGGAGCTGATGCTCGCCTGCGAATCGGAGTCGATGATCAGCACATTCTTGCGGAACTGCGCCGAAAGTGTTTCGGCCAAGGCCAGCACGAGCGTGGATTTGCCGACCCCACCCTTTGTGTTCATGACGGCAATTGTATTGCGCATGCCCCCACCAGCTCGTCGATCCCCAAGATCCCACTCGTCGGCTCGAAATGATGTGCCGCTCAAATGTGGCAGACTCCGGGTGCTGCTTTCAAGCGCCGCCACAAAGTCCTGCTACCCGCCGCGGTTCGACCGGCGCCGGGGCGAAGCGGAGGCTGCTCCCGGCGCACGCCCCGACACGGCACGCGTGCTCGCCGGCTCGATCGGCACCGGGGCTGCTGCCTCGAGCGGCTCCCGCACCCAGTAGTGATACTCCCTGTTAGGCCGGATGTCGGCTGCCGCCGCCAGCCGGTTCGACATGTTGTAGAAACCGGCGACTGCGGCGATATCCCAGATATCGCGATCACTGAACCCAGCTTGGCGCAGCGCGGCCCGGTCGGATTCCTCGATCTTGTCCGGCGTCTCAGTCAGCTTGCTGGCAAAGTCGAGCATCGCCTTCTGGCGCCGATCGAGGCCGGCCGCGCGATAGTTCTGGGCGATCACCTCGCCGAGCTCGGGGTCCTTGCCGCGCTGACGCAGTGCCGCACCGTGTGAGGTTAGGCAGTAATGGCAATGGTTGATGGCGCTCACTGTCACCGCAATCATCTCACGCTCGGTCTTGGAAAGGCCGCTGTCACCGAGCATGAGGTCGTCGGCCATCTGGATGAAGGCCTTGAGCTTGACGTTGTCGAAGGCATAGGCGCGGAACACGTTGGGCACAAAGCCCAGCTTTTCTTCGCATTTTTGGAAATACTCGGCGACCTGCGGCTCCAGATCGTCTTGCGGTCCCGGTTCAAGTGCCATCAGTTTGGGCTTGCGGATCATTCAAGGGTCCTCTGCGAGGGCAAACACCTGTGAACGACCGATCGCTCGAATTGTCAATCTCCACGCACCTGTCACACTTTCCGGTAGAAATGCCGCCTAGGAAGGAATCATGACACTGACCGCTGAAACGACTCACAACAGCTCCATCCGCCAGGTGCAGATGGCCCTGGGCGAGAAATCACAGGCGGCTCAGTTCGTACCCCTGCTCTATGGCCGCAATGGCTTCGACGGCCCCGGCGGATTTGCCACAGCCTGGCTCGCCGACAATGCGCGGGCGGCATTCGAGTTCATCGTCGAGAAGCCGAGGGATCAGCACAAGCTGCGCGTTCGCTCCGTGCCTGCTGCGGGGGCCACGGCTGAAAGCACCGTCGTGGAAATCCTGAACGACGACATGCCGTTCCTGGTCGACTCGGTGATGGGAGAGCTGCAGGCGCGCGGCCTCACCGTACACTTCCTCCTGCATCCCATTTTCAAGACCGAGCGGGACAGGTCCGGACGCCTGCGCTCAGTGCCGGGCCCCGGCGACCAGAACTGGAACGATGGCCGCCAGGAAAGCTACATCGCCATCCATCTGCCCGCATTGACGGAAGCCGCCCGGAGCGATCTCGCCAAGGCGCTGTCGAATATTCTCACCAGCGTGCGCGTGGTCGTGGCCGACTGGCAGCCGATGCTGCAACAGGTGAAGGCCGCCATCCGCCACCTCGAGATTGCGCCCAGGGGCGTTCCCGCAGGCGAGCTGCGCGAATCGGTAGCTTTCCTGCGCTGGCTGGAAGCCGGCAACTTCACCTTCCTGGGCTCGCGCGAATACCACTTTTCGGGTCCGCTCGACAAAGGCGAACTCGTGCCTGCGCAGAAGGCCGGCCTTGGTGTGCTCCGCGATCCCGGCGTGCATGTGCTGCGACGCGGGTCAGAGCTGGTCGATCTGACCCCGGAGATCCGCCGCTTCTATGCCACCCCCGCACCCCTCATCATCACCAAGGCCAACGTGGTCAGCCGGGTGCACCGCCGCGTGCACATGGACTACATCGGCATCAAGACCTATCGCCGCGATGGCACGCTCGACGGGGAAATACGCATCGTCGGGCTGTTCACCTCGCAGGCCTATGTCAAGTCTCCAAGGGAGATCCCATTCCTGCGCCACAAGGTGGAGACCGTGCTCAAGCTGTCGGGCTACCCGGCCGCCAGCCACGCCGGCAAGGCGCTGGTCAACCTGCTCGAGACCTTTCCTCGCGACGAGCTGTTCCAGATCGAGCCCGAGCGGCTGCACGAATGGAGCGAAGGCATACTGGACCTAGAGACGCGCCCGCGCGTGCGCGTGTTTGCCCGCATCGACCGCTTCGACCGTTTCGTCTCCACCATCGTCTATGTCCCACGCGACCGCTACACGTCGGGCGTGCGCGAGCGCATCGGCGTACTGCTGGCGCAGGCCTACCAGGGTCGGATCGCCGCGTTCTATCCCTACTTCACCGATGGCCCGCTGGTACGCGTGCAATTCATCGTCGGGCGCTACGAAGGCGCAACCCCGCACGTGGAGGTGTCGAAGCTGGAGCGCGGCATCGGCGACATTCTCCGCACCTGGGGCGATCGGCTGGCCGATGCCATCACGGCGTCGGCCCCACGCCCCGAAGCGTTGCTGCTGAAATATCGTGCCGCCTTTTCTGCCGGCTATGCGGAGACCTTCCCGCCCCCGCGCGCGCTGGAGGACATCAAACGCATTGAGCGGCTTGGGCCGGACCTGCCCGTCGCCATCGATTTCTATCGCGAGGCCGACGCGCCGGCGCATCGCATCCGCGCCGCCATCTATCGCATCGGCGGCCCAATCAACCTGTCCGAGCGCGTGCCCTTGCTTGAGAACATGGGCTTCCTCGCCATCGACGAGCGCTCCTATCGTGTCCACCCCCACTTTACCGACGGCACGCGCGAAGTGACGCTGCACAACATGGTGCTCGAAACCGTCGATGGAGCACCGATCGATCTCGGCACTCAAGGCACGCGCCTCGAAGACTGCTTCCTCGCCGTCTTCCACGGGCGGGCCGACAACGACAGCTTCAATCGCCTGGTGATTGCGGCCGGCGCCGATTGGCGCACAACGGCAACGCTCAGGGCCTATGCCGCCTTCCTGCGCCAGCTCGGCTCTCCGTTCGGTCTGCGCTACCTCGCCGACACGCTCTACCGACATGCCGGAGTTGCGCGCGATCTGCTGGAGCTGTTTCATCTGCGCTTCGATCCGGCCCGGCCTTTCGACCTCGAGGCCCGCAAGGCCGCCGAAGGGCCCATACGCGCCCGCATCGAAGGGGCACTTGCCGCAGTCCCGAGCCTGGATGAGGACCGCATCCTGCGGCAGCTCCTGAACCTCGTCGGCGCCACCGTGCGCACCAACTTCTTCCAGACTAGCGGTGCCGACCGGCAGCCGCCGCAGACCATTGCCTTCAAGCTCGACAGCAACGCCGTGGACGCAGCACCGCAGCCGCGCCCCTATCGCGAGATTTGGGTCTACTCGCCCCGTGTCGAGGGCGTGCACTTGCGCTTTGCGCCCATCGCGCGCGGCGGCATCCGCTGGTCGGACCGGGCACAGGACTTCCGCACCGAGGTTCTGGGGCTCGTCCGTGCGCAAGTGGTCAAGAACGCCGTCATCGTGCCCTCCGGCGCAAAGGGAGGCTTTGTACCCAAGCTGCTGCCCCGCTCGGGCACGCGCGATGACATACAGAAGGAAGGCGTTGCCGCCTATCGCATCTTCATTTCCGCGCTGCTCGACATCACCGATAATCTGAAGAACGGCAGGATCGTGCCGCCGCAACACGTGGTGCGCCATGACGGCGACGATCCCTATCTGGTGGTCGCCGCCGACAAGGGCACCGCAACCTTCTCCGATATCGCCAATGAACTTTCGGTCGCCCACGATTTCTGGCTGAGCGACGCATTCGCCTCCGGCGGGTCCGTCGGCTACGACCACAAGGGGATGGCAATCACGGCCCGCGGCGCCTGGGAATGCGTCAAGCGCCACTTCCGCGAGATGGATATCGATGTCCAAACGCAGCCGATCCGCGCGGTTGGCGTCGGCGACATGTCAGGCGACGTGTTCGGCAACGGCATGCTGCTGTCCGACCATGTCCGGCTCGTTGCCGCCTTCGATCATCGCGATATCTTCATCGACCCCCATCCGCCCGCCGACGCGATTGTCGAGCGCAGGCGCCTGTTCAATCTCCCGCGCTCCAGCTGGCAGGACTACGACAAGGGTAAGATCTCCAAAGGCGGCGGCGTATTTTCTCGCTCGTCCAAGTCGATCTCCGTTACCGAGGAGATGAAGGCGCTGCTTGACCTCAATGGGGCAACCATCACTCCGGCCGAACTCATCCGCGCCGTCCTCAAATGCAAGACCGATCTTCTCTGGTTCGGCGGTATCGGCACATATGTGCGCGCCTCGTCCGAACGCGACGAGGAGGTTGGCGATCGCGCCAATGATCCTCTGCGGATCGCGGCTGCCGAGCTCAATGCCCACGTGGTTGGCGAAGGCGCCAACTTGGGCGTGACGCAGCGCGGACGCATTGAGTTCGCCGGCCGCGGCGGCCGCATCAACACGGATTTCATCGACAACTCCGCCGGCGTCAACACCTCCGACCAGGAGGTCAACATCAAGATCGCGATGGCCCCGGCCGTGCGTGCCGGCAAGCTCGATCCCGATGCGCGCAAGGCCCTGCTCGCCGACATGACCGACGATGTGGCGGCCGCCTCGCTACGCAACAACTATCAACAGTCGCTGGCGCTGAGCCTGGCGGAGCGCCGCAGCGCGCGGAATCTGCCCGACTACATGCTGTTGATGCGCGCGCTCGAAGCGCGGGGGCTGCTGGCACGGGCCCTGGAGGCGCTGCCCGGTGACGGCGAGCTGCAGGAGCGCGCCCGCGCCGGGCGCGGGCTCTCACGACCGGAGCTGGCGGTGCTGCTGAGCTATGCCAAGATCGCCTTGCAGCACGACATCCTGCAGAGCACGTTGCCGGACGAACCGCAGCTCGAAAGTTGGCTCTTGGGCTACTTTCCGCCGCTGCTGCGCGAGCGCTACCGCAACGGCATCGATGGCCACAGCCTGCGCCGCGAGATCATCGCCCTCGGCCTCACCAACGCCGTCGTCAACCGCGGCGGCCCGACCATGGCCGTGCGGCTCGCCTCCGAAACCCGCAAGCCCGTGTCGGACGTGGCGCACGCCTTCATGGCCGCGCGCGAGGTGTTCGATCTGCCTCGGCTCTGGCAGCGCATCGATGCCCTCGACGGCCGCGCGCAAGGCGAAGCGCAGTTGCGCCTCTATGAAGCCACGCAGGACCTGGTGAACGCGCAAACACGTTGGTTCCTGCGCGATGGCACCGCGCTGGTGGACCTTGCCGGCACGATCGCCCGCCACAAGGCCGGGCTCGCCACCCTGAGCGCAGACCTTGAAAATATCCTGCCGCCCCGCAGCAAGGCCGGCCTGGAGCGCGAGACGCGCCGCCACGGCGAAGGAGGCATTCCCGCCGACCTTGCCACGGATATCGCCCGTCTCTCTGTGCTTGCACAGGCCCCGTCCATCACGGAAATAGCGCGCGCTTCGGATCGACCAATTCCCGACACGTCGCACATCTTCTTGGCGATCGGCGACCATCTTCGCATCGCCGATCTCGCCGCCAAGGGGATTGCCCTGGCAACGTCGGATCAGTATGACCGCCTTGCCATCGCCCAGGCCATCAGCCAACTTGCTGCCGCCCAGGCCGCCTTCACGCGGTCTGCAATTGCGGCGGGCAGCGCCGAGGCCTGGTACGCCGCGCAGGGCGAGCGCCTTGCCCGCCTGCTCGTTACACTCGATGCCGTTGTCGGCGAAGGCGCGACAACCGTATCGCGCCTGCTGGTGGCGGCGGGTCTGCTCAGCGAGCTTGCGGCGACTCCTGCCGCTCCTTCAGCATGACCCAGGCCGGGCCGAGCAGCGGATCCTGCACCACATGTAGCCAGCGGAAGCCGGCCTGCTCGTAGGCGCGGGCGGCCGTCTCGTTCCGGATCGACACGACGGCCGAGCAGGCCACTGCCAGTGTTGTTGCGAACACCTCCTCGGTCAGCACCATCAGCACGGCAGCACCTAGGCTTGCCTGGACCTGCGCCGCCGATGACACGAAGTAGTCGACCTCCCAGGCGCCGGCCGGCACGCCCTCACGGAGCCGCTCCGCCCATAGCCCGATCTCGACGGCATGGGCATAGCCGATGGCAGCACCCCCGCGCTCGACAATGCGCGGCAGCGCCGCCGTGCTGTCCATCGCCAGCGTGATTTGGGCTTCTGCGCTGGCGGCCGTTCCCCACCAGCTTTGCACTGCCGGGTCAGCAAGCCAGCGGCGGATCAGAAACCGGTCCTCCAGAGTCGCAGGACGCAGTCGGACGGAGTTTTCGTTCATCATCAATGGCGGAAGTGCCGCACGCCGGTGAACACCATGGCGAGGCCGGCATCGTCGGCCGCCTTGATCACCTCCGCATCGCGCATCGATCCGCCGGGCTGAATGACGGCCGTCGCACCCGCCTCCGCCGCTGCGAGCAAGCCATCCGCAAACGGAAAGAACGCGTCGGATGCTACCACAGAACCCTTCGCCAGCGGCTCTGCAGCGCCCACGGCTTTCGCCGCCTCCAGCGACTTCCAGGCCGCGATGCGTGCGCTGTCGACACGGCTCATCTGCCCCGCACCAACGCCTACGGTGGCGCCTTCCTTCACGTAGACGATGGCATTTGACTTCACGTGCTTGGCCACCTTGAACGCGAACTTGAGGTCGGCGAGCTCCTGTGCCGAGGGCTGGCGCCTGGTCACGACCTTGAGTTGCATCTCTTCGACGACGGCATCATCACGCGACTGCACGAGGAAACCGCCCGCCAGCGATCGGAATGTGAGGCCTGGGGCGGACGGGCTTGCCACGCCTCCGGTCGTCAGCAGCCGCAAATTCTTCTTCTCGGCAAAAATCGCCTTGGCCTCGTCCGTGGCGTCCGGCGCAATCACCACCTCGGTGAAGAGGCCGGTGATCTCCCTGGCCGTCGCTGCATCGATCGTGCCATTCAGCGCGATGATGCCGCCGAATGCGCTGACCGGATCGCAGCGCAGCGCCTTCACGTAGGCCTCCGCCAGGGTGCTGCCCACGGCGACACCGCACGGATTGGCGTGCTTGATGATGGCCACAGCGGGATGGGTCTTGGGATCGAACTCCGACACCAGCTCGAATGCGGCATCGGTATCGTTGAGGTTGTTGTAGGACAACTCCTTGCCCTGGTGCTGCACGGCCGTCGCCACGCCCGGACGCCGCTCCCCGGTCTTGTAGAACGCCGCCCACTGATGCGGGTTCTCGCCATAACGCAGCTCCTGCGCGAGCCGTCCGCCCACCGCGCGCCAGGCCGGTGCCATCTCGCCCAGCGTATCGGCGAACCAGCCGCCGATCGCCGCATCATAGGCGGCGGTGCGTGCGTAGGCCTTGGCCGCGAGCGTCTTGCGCAATGCCAAGGTGGTCGCTCCGGCGTTCTGCTGCATGGCATCGAGAACGACGGCGTAGTCCTCCGGATCGACCACGACGGTCACGCCTGCATGGTTCTTGGCCGCCGCACGGATCATCGCCGGGCCGCCAATGTCAATATTCTCGATGCACTCGACGAACGGCGCTCCCTTGGCCACAGTCGCCTCGAACGGGTAGAGGTTGACGACCAGAAGATCGATGAGCCCGATCCCATGGGCTTGCGCAGCCGCCGTGTGCGCAGGATCGTCCCGCACCGCCAGCAGCCCACCGTGCACCTTGGGGTGCAGCGTCTTGAGCCGCCCGTCCATCATCTCCGGAAAGCCCGTGTATTCGGCCACATCCCGCACAAGCAGGCCCGCATCCTTCAACGCCTTGGCTGTGCCGCCGGTCGAAAGGACCTCCACGCCATGCGCCGCCAGCGCTTGGGTAAACGGGATCAGCCCCGTCTTGTCGGAAACCGAGATCAACGCCCGACGGATCGCTGCATCAGTCATGGAAGTAAGCCTTTGTTGCGCAAGACCTTGCCACAGGCGTCCGGTTAGCATGGATGGCGGTGGATAAACAGGCGCAGGGGAGCCGGGGTGCGACCTAAATCGACGCGGGCGTGTCTGTGCTTGCCTGCGGCTGCGCCGGCGCCACGGCGTCAGCCGTGTCAGGCTCGGATGTGCGGCCGGCTGCCCCCGCACACTCCACCTGCTCCAACGCCCAGTGCACCTCCGCAGCACCGTAGCACACCGCCCGCAGGACCACCTGCTGCGCCCGCAGCGGCCCGACAACCTCCGCGTAGTGCGTGCTTTCCTCGATCGTCAACGTCGCCCCGGACGCCGACAGGCGCCAGCGTGCGCCGCTCGGCAGGATCAGCTCGGCACTGCCCTCCGGACCGGGGCGCACGCCGGATCGCGGGTGCAGGTGAAAGTGCACGGCGAATGGAATGTCCTGCGCAAAGCGCTGATCGCCTTTGGTCCCATCCAGCCTGTCGATCCCCTCCAGACGCCGGCCGGCCACATCGAGGCTGAGAGTGCGGGTGTGTAGGAGGTTGAACCGGTCCACATAGCCGTCATGCGACGCGCTGAGCGCAATGCCGCCGTCAGCTTCCCGTACCTTGCATGTCACGCGATCGGGATGCTGGATGGGTGCACTACCAACGTCGCGTACCAGTCTCTCGTTGCGCACCAGTTTGGAGGACGACTGGCCATTGAGCTCCAGGGTGTTGTGGCTGGTCGTGCCGCGCGCGGCCGCGCCGCTGCGCTCGTGGGCCGGGGCGGGCATGCCGCCGTTGACCAGCAGCACCTCGCTTCCCGCGCTCATTTCGAATGACAGGCAGCCGGCGCAGGCGTGCCCAGCCAGCTCAAGCGCCGGTGGTGCACCCGCATCGACCAGAACCACCGTGGAACCGCGGTGCAGACGGGCATAGCCCAGGGGCGAGACCGCATCACCTGGCGCAGACGCACCCTTGTCGTAGGCAAGCACGGTGGCGAACGCGTCCCGCTCGGTCGCTCCCATGCCATTGAAGCGCGCAAGCTGCCCGTCGCCAAGCCGCAGGCGCTGCAGCATCGGCAGCATCCGGTCGATGGCCGCCAGCAGGGCCTGGTCCGGCTTGAGCCCCCGGGCAGTGAAGCACTGCTTCAGCGGCAGCAGATCGAGCAGCAGCTCTGCCGGTATCCAGGGATTGCGACTGACATGCCCGCCGTCGGGCAGAATCTGGCGATCCAACTCCTCCAGCAGAGGCCGTTCCGCCAGGCCAAGCCGGCGCTCGTGGCCGGCGATGCACAGCGCCGCCTGCACAAGCCCGACGAGAGCCAGCAGCCGCGGATAGCCATACGGCGCATTGCGCCAGGTGGCCGAGAGATGGGTGACCTGGTCCTCCAGGCTGAGCAGGATGGCGGCGTAGGGTCGCCGCTCCGCGCCGTCAAGAACCAGCGCCGCATGCGACAGCCAGGAAATGATGCGCCGCCCCATCACGTCCGGCGCAAACGCCTGGGCCGAATGGCGGCGCCGCCCCGAAATCCACTCCCTCACCAGCCGCCGCGCGATGGCCTCGTTCTCCAGCGTCCACGCCGCGCCGAAGTGGCGCAGCCAGCCGAAGCCGTGCAGGTCCCGCGCCCAGGCCTGGCTTGGCGGCGCCACGGCAAACGGTGATGCGCCGCGCAGCTGGACGGTTTGCCCACAGAGCCCAAAGTTGCCCGCATCGATCTCGTCCACAAAGCTCGGATCGGGCGGCCGCAGATCGGGCGGAGCGAGCAGCAAGTCGTCTGCGATCGGCGCTCGATGCCGCCAGCGCAGCAGCCGGGAACGGCGCATGCGTGCCAGCGCGCCACGCCGAACGCGCTCGATCGCCAGGGCGGCCAGACCGATCTTTTCGCGGGCTGCAACCATGGTATGGCCAGCCCATTCGGGCGGGGGCGAACGCCCTTCTCCCGCGGAAGGCGCGCTCGAGCGCTGCCGGAACCTGTCCATGGAGCCCGCTTAGCCGCCGGCCGTCGCCGCGCCAAGCGGGGGCCACACCAAAGACTGTGGGTGATCTGTGGACAAGCTCAGGTGTGCCGGCGCAGCCGCGCGACATAGAACCCGTCGATCCCGGACAGCGCCGGCGGCTCCAGCTCCAGATGACAGGGCAACGTCCTCAGCTCGCCGGTCGCCGTAACCCAGGACGGGTCGGCGCCCAGCTCGGCAGCTGCGATCGGGGCGCGCTCGAACGCCGGCGTGTCCTTCAGAAAAGCCTCGATCTGGCGTTCGCCTTCCTCCGGTTCCAGCGAGCATGTGCTGTACACCAGCAGCCCACCCGGCCGCACCCATCGGTGAGCGTTCTTGAGCAGCGCGCCTTGTATGTCGGCCATCCGCGCCACGTCCTCCGCCTGCTTCAGGCGCAAGATGTCGGGATGGCGGCGAATGGTGCCCGTGGCCGTGCACGGCGCATCGAGGACGACCACGTCAAACAGGCTGTCCGGCGCCCAGGTCGCCACATCGGCAACGACGACCTCTGCTGCAAGTCCAAGCCGCTGCAGATTGGCCCGCAAGCGGTCGAGCCGTTTCGGCGAGATGTCGACCGCGGTCACAGCGGCACCGGCCGCGGCCAGCCCTGCCGTCTTTCCCCCAGGCGCGGCGCAGAGATCGGCAATGGTCTGCCCCGCCACGTCGCCCGCCCCGCGCGCCACAAGCGCCGCCGCCGCATCCTGCACCCACCAGATGCCCTCACCATACCCGGGCAGGTTCTCCACCCGGCCGTGCCCCGCGCACCTGACCGAACCCGTCGGCAGCACCCGGCCGCCCAGCCGCTCGGCCCACGCGTTCGGATCTGCATCGGGCTTCAGCGAGATATCGAGCGCAGCCTCCTTGAGGCTCGCTTGGGCGATGCGTGCTGCCACGTCCTCGCCGTAGGCTGACCGCCAGCGCTCGCGCAGCCATTCCGGAACATTGAGGGCCGCGCGATCCTTGCCCTGCAGCAGCACCGCGCCCTTGGCGGCGACACGGCGCAGGATCGCATTGGTGAGATTGGCGAACCGGGCTCCGCCGCGCTCCCGCCGCGTGGCCTCCACCGCCATATCGACCGCCGCATGCGGCGGCGTGCCGAGACAGATGAGCTGTGCGGCGCCCGTGAGCAGGATCGGCCACAACCGCCCGCTATCCTTCGGCAGCGGCCGTTCGAGAAAGGACTTCAGAACGTATTCGAGCTCGCCTTGCCGGCGCAGCACGGTCGTGGCGAGAACCCGAGCGAAAGCGCGATCGCGGGGCTCGAGCGCCGCCGCCTTGGGCCGGTCGGTCAAGTCCGCCAATACCTGCTCGAAGGGCCGCTGATCGATCAGCACGCCGGCCACCAGTCGATGCGCGAGATCGCGCGCAGCCGATCCCGGCACGCTGCGGTCACTCCGCCGCCTTCTCTGAGCGGAGCGATCCGGCGCTCGATGGCTTCGCGCTAACCCCACGGTCCGCGCGGCCGATCAGCCGCACCGGCATTGCCCCACGGGCCCGATTGGGTTGCACGATAGGTGCTTGCCTGCTGCGGCAGCCGCGAGGCTCCAGGACCGAGCTCGGCCGCCAGCCGCTCAAGGGCTGCAATGCGATTTTGCGTATTGGGGTGGGTTGAGAACAGGTTGTCCATGCCCTCGCCGGTGAGCGGATTGATGATGAACAGATGCGCGGTAGCGGGCGCCGCCTCGGCCGGCTCGTTGCGGATGCCCCGCGCATACTGCTCGATCTTGCGCAACGCGGAGGCCAGCCAGAGCGGATTGCCGCAGATCATGCCACCGAGCCGGTCCGCTTGATATTCGCGCGAGCGGCTGACCGCCATCTGCACCATCATTGCCGCCATCGGCGCGACGATCATGGCCACCAGCGTGCCGATCCAGCCGACGCCGCTATTGTTCTCGCGATGACCGCCGAACAGGGCGCCGAATTGCAGATACTGCGCCAGCATCGACACCGCGCCGCCGATGGTGGCGGCAACCGCCATGGTCAGCGTGTCATAGTTCTTCACGTGTGCGAGCTCGTGCGCCATGACGCCCGCCACCTCTTCCGGCGACAGCATCTCAAGCAGGCCCGTGGATGCAGACACGGCCGCATTCTGCGGATTGCGCCCGGTGGCGAACGCATTGGGCTGGGGGTTATTCATGATGTAGACGCGCGGCATCGGCAGTTGTGCCCGGGCGGCAAGGTCGCGCACGATGGCGTAGTATTGCCCGCCCGATTGCTCCGTCACCTCCTCGGCGCCGTACATGCGCAGCACGAGCTTGTCGGACTGCCACAGGCTGAACAGGTTCATTCCGAGCGCAACCACGAACGCAATGACCATGCCGGTTGCGCCACCGGCAACGGCGCCCATGGCCACGAGAATGCCCGTCAATGCGGCCAGCAAAAGCCCGGTCTTGGCATAGTTCATCGGCATCGATCAGTTCCTGGACGTAAAGGTTCCCGTCTCGCCTGCCATGGCGCTCGGCAGGCCCCCATTATATGGGATGGCTGGCCCGCGTCAGCCAGAGCCCGAAAAAAATCCGTATGGGCTCGGCATTTGGACCGCCGCAGGACGTGAGCCCGCGCCACCCGTTCGCCTCGCTCGACCAACGCTGGCATCGCCATTGCAAGGAAGGGTCCATAATCCAGACGCTGTATCAAAGAAAGACAGGTACTGCAGTCGATGCTTGAATAGACGGGGAGAGTGCGGCGAGGACACAGGGCTGTTGCAGTCGTCCTCGCCGCCCTGACCGAGTATCACGGACATTCGTCCGTAATACTGAACACGGCCTACGCCGGGCGTCCTCAGAATAAGGGAGATGCCCAATGTCGGGGTGCGGGGTGGGGGAGACACGGGCGGGCGGAGTTTCGCACGCGAAGCTCCGCCCGCATTTTTCGACCCGTAGATGCTCACCGGCTACGGCTGCCCCATTCAAGCTTGGCCGCGTCCGTCACGGGCTTTATAGAGAGCCCGCATGGCGAGGGGGAAGATCGATCCGTTGCGCAGGCGTGCCGGCTGGCCGCGTGCCTTACTGTTTGTCCTGATCGCTTCGGGCACCTCTATTCTGCTCCGCCAGGGCTTGGTGGCGCCTGCCTTCAATCCCTTGCCACTCATCGATCTGGCGCAGCCCAACCCCTGGCTGGTCGACTGGCGTCTGGCCAGCATCAAGAACCATCCGGAAATCTGCGCCCGCACGCTCAAACCGCCACATATCGAGGCTCAACCCATTGCCGACAGCCCCATCAAGAACGGCTGCGGCTGGCACAATGGCGTGCGCCTCGTGTCTGCCGGAGGAGTGCGCGCCGGCTTTGACAAACTCACCTGCGAGACGGCCGTCGCCCTGGCGTTGTGGCTCCAGCACGAGGTGCAGCCCTTAGCCAAGTCCATGCTGGGCCAGCCGATCCGGTCCATCCAGAGCTACGGCAGCTATTCGTGCCGCAACATCATCGGCAACGCGGTTTGGCGCAATGTGCGCAGTCAACATGCCACCGCCAATGCGGCAGATATCGGCGGCTTCACCCTTGCCGATGGCCGAGCGATCAGCGTGCGCAGCCAGTGGCGTGACGACACCCCCGAGGGTCGCTTTCTGCGCGCCGTGCATCGCCGCGCATGTCCCTATTTCCGCGTGGCGCTGGGACCGGACTACAACGCCGCCCACCACGACCATTTCCACTTCGACCGGGGCCCTCTTTCGCGCTGCAAGTGATGGTGGAATCAGCGGCGGCCTTCACGCTCGAGCTCCCCCGCAACATCGTCCAGCGCGCGGCCCAGCCGGTCGGCGATCTCTTCGATCTCTTGCGCCTCGATGATGAGCGGCGGTGCGAACACGAGACGGTCACCGACCACACGCAGGATCAAGCCGTGGCGCTGCGCTGCCGCGCCGGCGCGTGTGCCGACGCCGAGCGCCGGGTCGAAGGGAAGGCGCTTTGCCTTGTCGCGCATCAGCTCCATGCCGAGGATCAGCCCCGTGCCCCGCACGTCGCCGACGATGGGGTGATCCCTGAACCTGCCGAGCGCCGATTGCAGCACCGGACCCAGACGCTTGGCCCGGGCGACGATGTCGATCTCGGCGTAGATCTTCTGCACCTCCAGAGCCACCGCTGCCGCCACCGGATGGCCGGCATAGGTGTAGCCATGCGCGAAATTCCCGAATCTGTCGGACTGCTCCAACATGGCCTTGTGCACACGCTCGTTGATGAGCACGGCCGATATCGGCTGCATGGCGGCGGACAGCGCCTTGGCCGAGCTGATCATGTCGGGCTCGATGCCATAGGTCTGGCAACCCCATATCTCGCCGGTGCGGGCAAAGCCGCAGATCACCTCGTCGGCAACGAACAAGATGTCATATTTCTTCAACACCGCCTGCACTTTGGCGAAGTAGCCCGCGGGCGGCGTGATCGCGCCGCCCGCCCCCATCACCGGCTCGGCGAAGAACGCGGCGATGGTTTCGGGCCCTTCGGCCTGGATCAAGCTATCGAGCGCCTCGGCCATGCGGGTGGAGAACTCCTCCTCGCTCTCGCCCGGCTCGTGGCGGCGATAGTAATGCGGGAACTCGGTGTGCTTGAAGTTGGCGAACGGCAAGCCGAAACCCGCATGCATATCGGGCTTGCCGGACAGGCTCACGGCCGCGCACGTGTTGCCGTGATAGGCCATGTGCCGCGCGATGACCTTGGTGCGCTGCGACTGGCCCTGGGCGTGCCAATAGTACCAAGCCAGCTTGATGGCAGTGTCATTGGCCTCCGAGCCCGAGCATTGGAAGATCGCACGCGCCATCGGCACCGGCGCGATCTCGATGAGCTTCTCGGCCAGCTCGATTACCGGCTCGTTCGAGCGATGCCGGTAGAGATGATAGTAGCCGAGCGAGCGCATCTGCTCGTAGGCAATCTTTGCCAGCCGCTCCGACCCGAACCCCAGCGCTGCGCACCATAGGCCCGCCACCGCCTCGATGTAGTCGCGCCCCGCATTGTCGAAGATGCGACAGCCCTCGCCGCGCGTGATGACCAGCGGGCCCTCCGTCTGGTGCTTGCGCAGATTGGTCTGCATGTGCACGAGGCTTGCGATGTCGCGTGCCTCGATGGAATTGGGGATGTAGGTCATGCTTTATCCTCTGCTGCGGCCGCCGCCTTTAGGACCCCTGGATCGGCAATGCCATAGCTCTCGCGCGCCGCGCGCTGGCTGACGTAGCCTTCGAGCAGGTCGCGGCCGATCAGCGAGGGCTCGCGCTTGTCCACCGGCCCGAAACCGCCGGAACCGGGCACGACCATGTCGACAACCGAGCCGGCAGGCGCGCTGAATGCGCCCTTGCTCGGCAGACGGCGCGTCACCCCGCCGGGCGTGGTCAAGGTTACGACCGCGGCAGCCCCGGCTTTGCCTCCGAGCAGGCCGAATGGTGGCGAGGTCATGCGCTCCATGCACAGCGCGCCGGTGGCATTCGCGCCATCCAGCATGCGCCACACGCGCCGCGCGCCGCAGCCCCCGCGATACTGCCCCGCGCCACCGGAGTCCGGATTGATCTCGTAGCGTTCTATCCGCACCGGAAACGCCATCTCCAGCACCTCGATCGGCGTATTCATGGTGTTGGAGATGCCGCTGGCGACGACATTGATGCCATCCTTGGTCGGCCTGGCACCGAACCCGCCCTTGATCGTCTCATAGGAGACGTAGCGCCGGCCGGAGCGAGGATCGAGCCCGCCCAGCGTCAGGATGGCCGAGGTGCCCTGGCTGCAGGCCATGACTTGATTGGGCCAGAAGCTCGCCAATGCGCCCATCACCATGTCGGCGAGGCGATGGGAGATCTCGTGGTTGGCGTAGACGACCGGGGCCGGGAACTCTGCATTCACCACCGTGCCCTTGGGGGCCTTCACCTCGATGGCCCGCCAGCACCCGGAGTTGGGCGGAATGAAACTGTTGGGATCGACGGCTGTCTTGAGGCCGCAATAGACGCCCGAGGCGCTGACCGACAGCGGTGCATTGATCGGTCCCTTGACCTGTGGATCGCTGCCGGCGAAGTCGACCACCACCCGGTCGCCGGTCTTGGTCACAAGCATGCGGATCCAAAACGGTGCATCCTCGCCGTCCGGCGTATCGGCGATGCCATCGCCGTCGCAGAAGTCCTCGAAATATCCCTCACCGTCCGGCAGCTCTGCGAGCATCGCCCGCATCAGCCGCTCGGAATAATTCATCACCTCCGCCATCGTGCCGATCAGCTGCTCTGCGCCATAGCGCTCGGCGAGCGCTTTCAATCTCTCCGTTGCCCGCAACGTGGCGGCGAGTTGGGCGCCGAGGTCGCCCTTGCGCTCATCTGGCGTGCGCACGTTGGCGAAGATGACCTTCTCCAGGTCGACGTTGAGCGTGCCCCGGCTGATAAGGCGCAGCGGCGGCAGGCGCAGGCCCTCGCCGAAGATTTCCGTGACCGCGCCATAGCTCCCCGGCGTGGCCGAACCGATGTCGGGCCAGTGCGCGCGCAGGCAGGCATAGCCCAGCAGCCGGCCATGCGAGAACGAAGGTCGCACCACATTGACGTCAGGCAGATGGCTGCCCCCGAAATAGGGGTCGTTGTGGATGAACACATCGCCGTCGTGCACGTCGCTGCCGAAGGCCGCAACCACCGCACGCACCGCGTCCGGCATGGAACCCAGATGGATCGGCAGATCCGGCCCCTGCGCCACCATCTCGCCGCGGGCGTCAAACACACCGCAGGAAAAGTCGCCGGCCGATTTCAGCAATGGCGAGTAGGCCGTCTTGGCGAGGACGACGCGCATCTCCTCGGCGATCTTGTAGAGGCTGTTCTTGACGATCTCGAAGGTGGCGGGATCGGCATGCAGCGGCGCGTCCTGCATTAGCCATTCCCCCGATCGAAGCGCGTCAGCACCACGAAGCCGTCGCCGGTCATCTTAGCGAGCCAAGCCGGAGGGACAAGGATGGTCGACTCGAGTGACTCGATGACGGCAGGGCCCTCCATCATCTGGCCGGCGGCCAAGCGACTGCGGTGATAGATTGCGGCGGTGCACTCCCCGGTTCCGCGGAACCAAGCCTGCCGTCTTGTCGGGACGGCATGAACGGCCTCCTGCACCATCGTACGTTGCCTGATCGGCAGCGGCGGGATCACGCCTATGGCCGTGACACGAATGCTGACGAGTTGCACCGGCTCGCTGCGGTTGTCATGGCCGTAGGTTTGCCGGTGGCGATCATGAAAGGACTGGGCCATCTCGCCCAGCGCCGCCTGATCGAGCACGTGCGGCGGGACAGGAATGGGCAGCTCATAGGATTGGCGCTCGTAGCGGGCATCGACCGTGCGCTCGAAGCGCCGGCGCTCGGCCCTGACGCCGGCCCGGTCGAGCATCGTCGCCCCCTCGCGCTCCAGCCCGGCGAATGCCGCCTCCAACGCTGCCGGGTCGGCCACGGCGGTGTTTGTGTAGACCGTGCGCACGTAGTCCCGTTTGAGATCGGTGCTGACAAGCCCGAGCGCAGAGAACGCGCCCGGGATCGGCGGGCAGAGGACCCGAGCGATGCCAAGCTCGCTCGCGAGCGCGGCTGCGTGCAGCGGCCCCGCGCCGCCGAACGCCGCAAGCGTGAAATCGCGCGGATCATGGCCCCGCTGCACCGACACAATCTTCAGCGCCTCGGCCATGGCATGATTGACCACGTCGATCACGGCCGCGGCGGCGGCGCGTGCATCGATGCGCAGCGGCTCGGCCAGCCGCTGGGTGATCGCGCCCATGGCAGCCGCATGGTCAATCGGCAGATCGCCGGCCAGCAGCGAGCCCTTGTCGAGGTAGCCCAGCACCAGATTGCAGTCGGTGACGGTCGGCTCGGTGCCGCCGCGGCCATAGCACACAGGGCCGGGGTCGGCGCCGGCACTTTTAGGCCCGACGCGCAGGGCCCCGGCGCGGTCGACCCACGCAATCGAGCCGCCACCGGCCGACACCTCGGCCAGATCGATGACCGGCACCCGGATCGGATGGCCCGTGCCGTGCATCCACCTGTTGCCGCTGGCGCCGCCGCCCACCTCGTAGTCCGGAGTGGTCTCGTACTGGCCGTCGCGGATCAGGCTCGCTTTGGCTGTCGTGCCCCCCATGTCGAAGGAGAGCAGATAGGGGCATCCGATCTGCCTGGCCACGAGTGCGGCCGCGACGACGCCCGCGGCAGGACCGGACTCCACGACCATTGCCGGCATCGCCACCGCCTCGGTAGCTTCGAGAATGCCGCCGTTCGAGGCCATCACGTAGAGCGAGGGCAGCTCCTTGGCGCGCATCGCACCTTGCAGCCGCTCCAGATAGGACGCCAGCGTCGGCCCCACGTATGCGCAGACGGCCGTGGTGCTGGTGCGCTCGAACTCCTTGATCTCGGGCAGGACCTCCGACGACAGGTAGACCGGAACCCCCGGCAGCGCCGCCCGCAGTCGCGCGCCCAACCGCTGCTCGTGCCGCGGATTAAGGAAGCTGAACAGGAGCGAGACGGCGACGGCTTGCACGCGTGCGGCCTTCAGCTCTGCGAGCAGCCCATCGATCTCGCTGTCCGCCAGCGGAGTGACGATCGTGCCGTCCGCACCAATGCGCTCCGTGATCTCGAACCGGCGCCGCCTCGGAATCAGCGTGGCCGGCGCATCCTGGAACAAGTCGTAGAGGTCGGCGCGCGCCGACCGCCGCAGCTCCAGCACATCGCGAAAGCCGCGCGTGGTGATCAGGGCTGCGCGCGCACCCTTCTCCTCCAGGATCGCATTGGTGACGACAGTGGTCGCATGCGACAGCAGCCCGACGTCGGCAGCGGCGATGCCGTGGCGCCGCATGGCCATATCGAGCGCGGAGAGCACGCCTTCAGCCAGATTGCGCGGCGTGGTCGGCACCTTGGCGACGCCAATATCGCCGCTCACATCGTCGATCAGCGCCACGTCCGTGAATGTGCCGCCGATATCGACACCGATCCGCCAGGCCATGCCGCTCGACCTCCTGCCGTGGCACCATGCGCGTCCGCTCAGCTCACCGATGCAATCGCCGCATCAACCGCATCGCCCAGCCGCTCGATGATCGTGTCGATATCCCGCGCATCGACGATGAACGGCGGCGCCAGCAGCACATGATCGCCGCGCACCCCGTCCAGCGTACCGCCCATGGGATAGACCATCAGCCCGCGCCGCATGGCCTGCTGCTTGATGCGCGCATGCAGCTTGTGCCTGGGATCGAACGGCTCCTTGCCGCCGCGCTCCCGCACGAGCTCGATGGCCTGGAACAGCCCGCGGCCGCGCACGTCGCCCACGTGATGATGATTGCCGAAGCGCCCGTTCAAGCCCCGCATCAGGACCTCGCCCTGCGCTTGCACATGGGCCAGCAGGTTGTCACGCCGGATGACGCGCTGCACGGCAAGCGCGCCGGCGCAGGCCAACGGATGACCCAGATAAGTATGGCCGTGCTGGAAGAAGCCCGAGCCGCGCGCGAAGGCCTCGAACACCTTGGCTCCAACGAGCACGGCCCCGATCGGGGCAAAGCCACCGCCGAGCCCCTTGGCTACGGCCATCAGGTCCGGCGCAATCCCTTCCTGCTCGCAGGCATGGAGCGTGCCGGTGCGGCCCATGCCGCACATCACCTCATCCAGAATGAGCAGGATGCCATGACGGTTACAAATCTCTCGAATGCGCTTGAAATAACCCTCGACCGGCGCAATGGCACCCGCTGTGGCGCCGCCCACCGTCTCCGCCACGAACGCGATCACCGTCTCGGGACCGAGGGCGTCGATCTCATCCTCCAGCTCCCGCGCCAGCCGCTCGCCATACTGCAGCGGCGTCTCATCGACCCGCCGCCCGCGATACTCAAAGCATGGCGACACGTGCTGCACCTCGATCAGCAGCGGCGCAAACTGTTGGCGACGCCAGGCATTGCCCCCGACCGCCAGGGCGCCCAGCGTGTTGCCGTGGTAGCTCTGCCGCCTGGCGATGAAGTGCCGGCGCAGCGGCTCGCCCTTCTCAACGAAATACTGTCGCGCCATCTTGAGGGCGGCCTCGATGGCCTCCGAGCCGCCGCTGACGAAGTAGACGTGGCTGACGCCGGACGGGGCATGGCTGATCAGGTCCTCGGCCAGCTCTTCGGCGACCGCTGTCGTGAAAAAGCTGGTGTGCGCGTAAGCCAGCCTATCGAGCTGTGCATGCATGGCGGCCAGCACATCGGGATGACTGTGGCCCAGACACGACACTGCGGCGCCGCCGCTGGCATCGATGTAGTCCTTGCCGCTGGCATCGCGGATGTGAATGCCACGGCCGCTCACTGCGACGGGATAGCTGTACGCGATGGACCGGTGCAGCACGCGTGTCAAGCGAGGCCCTCCTTCGGCAAGAGACCGATCCGAGCGACGACGCACACCGTATTTTCCGATCAGCCCTGACCCGGATCGCGGAAGGATAGTGGTGTTTGTGTGCTTGGAAAGGCCGACCATGGCACAGGTGCCTTGCGCTCCTTTCGTGTCAGGAGACTTGCGCGCCACACGAACTTGTCAGACCGCGTGAAAGGATGAATGCGCCATAGTTGGGGCGCATGGAACTTAAAATGAGCTCGTGCATTGGCTTGAGATGCCCAACGGCCGGCAGGGCCAAATTCGGCTTGCAGAACAGGGTGATCAGCTCATTTCCAGCCAGGGCGAGCTTGTAGACCAACAGCGAGGAATGCCTATGACACGCCAGCTTTCCGTTCAACGAACGACCATCCAGGGGCGCCGGGTGCTTGAAAACCGGCTGCTCGACACGCGGCACCTGTCGCACGAGCTTGCCGCACCGCTCAGCGCCGAGGACATGACCGTCCAGGCCATGGAAGATGCAAGCCCAACAAAATGGCACCTCGCCCACGTCACATGGTTCTTTGAAACCTTCATTCTCGCCAAGCATCTCACGGCCTATCGCCCCTTCGACACCAGCTTCAACTACTGCTTCAACTCCTACTATGAGAGCCAAGGTCCGCGGCAGCCGCGGACCAAACGTGGCGTGCTCACCAGACCCTCGAGCGAGCGCGTGATGGCCTACCGCGCGCATGTGGACGCAGCGCTGGCGAAACTCGTCGCCGACGGCGTGGACACGGACTCGGATCTCGCCCGGCTCATTGAGATCGGCATCAACCACGAGCAGCAGCACCAGGAGCTGCTGCTGACCGATATCCTGGCCCTGTTTGCCGCCAATCCCCTGCGGCCCGCCTATCGCCCGCACAGGCCGCGCACGGCCGAGGAACCTGCCGCACCCGGTTGGATCGACTACCCGGGCGGCATCCATCAGGTCGGTCACGACGGCGGGGGCTTTGCCTGGGACAACGAAGCCCCGCGCCACGACGTTCTCATCCATCCCTTCCGCCTCGCCGACCGACTCGTGACCAACGGCGAGTGGCTGGAGTTCATGGGCGACGACGGATACCGCGCGGCGTCACTGTGGCTCGCCGATGGCTGGACGACCGTCAATCGCGAAGGCTGGGAGTCCCCGCTCTATTGGGAGCAACGCGACGGACAGTGGCTCGCCATGTCGCTCGAAGGGCTGCAGCCCGTCGATCGGGCCGCTCCGGTGACACATGTGAGCTACTACGAGGCCGACGCGTTTGCGCGCTGGGCCGGCAGACGCCTGCCGACCGAATTCGAGTGGGAAATCGCCGCGCAAAATCTGCCCGTCGTCGGCAATTCGCTTGCCACCCGGGCTCTGCGCCCCCTGCCGGCGGAGGCCGCATCGCCGGGCAAGCCGCGCCAGATGTTCGGCGATGTGTGGGAATGGACGCAAAGCGCGTATCTGCCCTATCCGGGCTATCATACGCCCGCCGGCGCGCTGGGCGAGTACAACGGCAAGTTCATGGTGAGCCAGCAGGTGCTGCGCGGCGGCTCCTGCGCGACGCCGCCGGGCCACTCACGCGCCACCTATCGCAACTTCTTCTACCCCCACCAGCGCTGGCAGTTCATGGGCCTGCGTCTCGCATCGGAGATCATCTGACATGGTGAACTCAAGAGCTCGCCGGCGGCCGGACCTCCTGCCCGCCGATGAAGACGCCTTTGCCTTCGCGGTTCTCGAGGGGCTGTCCGGACCACACAAGACGCTGCCATGTCGTTTCTTCTACGACGCACGCGGCAGCGAGTTGTTCGAGGAGATCACGCGCCTGCCGGAGTACTATCCCACGCGCACGGAAACCGCGATTCTAGAGTCCAATGCGGCAGACATCGCCGGTGGCGTGCCCGATGGCGGCGTGCTGGTGGAATTCGGCTCCGGATCCAGCCTGAAGACCGAGATCCTGATCCAGCAGCAGCCTCGGCTCGGTGCCTATGTGTCGATCGATGTGTCGGCCAGCGCCCTGAGCAGCGCGACCACACGGCTGGCCGGGCGCTTTCCCGGTCTCGACGTGCGCCCCATTGTCGGCGATTTCTCCTATCCCATGGCTCTGCCGCCGGACCTGGCAGGGCGTCACAAGACGGGATTCTTCCCGGGTTCGACCATCGGCAACCTCGCGCCGCCGGAAGCCGTCAGCCTGCTGCGCGTCTTTCGCGCTGCCCTGTCGCCTGGAGGCCGCCTGATCGTTGGCGCCGACCTCAAGAAGGACGCGCGCAAGCTGGTGCTCGCCTACAACGATGCCGCCGGGGTCACCGCCGAATTCAACCTCAACCTGCTCTACCGCATCAATCGCGAGCTCGGCGGCACGTTCGATCCCGGTGCCTTCAGGCATGAGGCGATCTACAATCCGCGCGAGGGCCGCATCGAGATGCACCTGGAAAGCCTGCGAGACCAGGACGTGAAAATCCGGCACCACCGCATCCGCTTTCGCGCCGGCGAGCGCATTCATACCGAGAACTCGTACAAATATTCCGTCTGCGAGTTCCAGGAGCTAGCCCGCTCGGCCGACTGGCTGCCGCGACGCGTGTGGACCGACGCGGACAATCTGTTTAGCGTGCACGAGCTGGTCTCGTCCTGACCGCGGAGACTTGAGGTGCGGGCTGACCGTATGCGGGCGCCTGGTCGCAACGCTCCATCGTGCTGAGGCCGTCCATGCCTGAGCCTGCAGCCATCGCGCTGGCGGATGTCACCAAGCGCTTCGACGGCGACAAGCCGGCCCTCGATGGCATCTCGCTGGCCGTGCAGCCAGGCGAGTTCCTGGTCATTGTCGGCATATCCGGCTCCGGCAAGACCACCCTGCTGCAGCTCATCAATCGCTTGTCGGAACCCACCGCCGGCCAAGTGCGCATCGGCGGTGTCAATGCGCTCGCCCTCGATCCCGTCACGCTCCGGCGCCGTATCGGCTACGTGTTTCAGGAGGTCGGCCTCTTCCCGCACATGACGGTGGCGGAAAACATCGCCATCACGCCGCGCCTGCTCGGCTGGGACGAGCAACGTCAGACTGCCCGCGTCGACGAACTCTTGTGCCTCGTCCGCCTCGATCCCGGGTATCGCGCACGCTTTCCGCACCAGCTATCCGGCGGCGAGCGGCAGCGCGTCGGCGTCGCGCGTGCCCTGGCGGCGGGCCCCGACGTGGTGCTCATGGACGAGCCGTTTGCCGCCCTCGACCCGTTAACGCGCGACGGACTGGCACAAGACTATCGGCGCCTACACGACGCGCTGCGCCTGACAACCGTGATGATCACCCACGACGTACTGGAAGCCCTCGGTGTCGCCGATCGCATCGCCGTGCTGCAGGCAGGGCGCATCATTGCCGAAGGCACGCCATCTGCGCTGATGCTGCACCAGCATGCCGACGTGCGCGAATTGATGCTGACGCCGCGAAAGATTGCGGATCGCGTGGGAGCTCTGCTGGCGGGCAAGGAGCGCTAGGTGATCGCGCGCATCGCCGATGCCCTGGCTCGCCTGCCGGATTATTTCGGCAATCATGTGCTCGTGAGCGTCACGGCGCTCGCGCTGGGCCTTGCCATCAGCCTGCCGCTGGCGCTTGCTTCGCTGCAGCGGCCGGCGTTGCGCGCGGCTCTGCTGGCGGCCACCAACATCGTGCAAACGGTGCCCGGCCTGGCGCTGCTTGCCCTGTTCTACCCGCTGCTGCTCGGCTTGGCTGCGCTCTCCGAACGCCTGCTCGGCGTCGGCTTCTCCGCCCTGGGCTTCCTGCCGGCCGTGCTCGCGCTGGCGCTCTACAGCATGCTCCCCGTCGTGCGGAACACCATTACGGGCATCATGACCGTCGACCCCGCCGTCACGCGGGCAGCACTCGGCGTTGGCATGACCCGGCGCCAGTCGCTCATCATGGTGGAGCTGCCGCTGGCGTTGCCGGTGATCATGGCGGGTGTGCGCACCGCCGCCGTGTGGGTGATCGGCACGGCCACCCTGTCGACACCCATCGGCCAGACCAGCCTCGGCAACTACATCTTCGCCGGCCTGCAGACGCAGAATTGGATTTTCGTGCTGTTCGGCTGCGTCGCGGCGGCGGTGCTGGCCCTAGCCGTCGACCAGCTCCTCGCGCTGATCGAGCGCGGATACACCGCGCGGAGCCGCCCTCGGCTGGTGATCGGCGCCGCGGGGCTCGGTTTGATCGTCCTGCTGGCCCTGATCCCCAACCTGTCGGGAAGCCGGGGCGGCTATGTCCTCGGCGCCAAGCCCTTCGCCGAGCAGTATATCCTGGCTGCGCTCGTCGAGGACAGGCTGCGTGCCGAGGGGCTCGCGGCCACGCGGCGCGACGGCCTGGGCTCCGCCGTCATCTTCGACGCGCTCGCTGCCGGCGATATCGACGCCTATGTCGAATATTCCGGCACGCTGTGGGCCAACCAGATGCGCCGCACCGGCGCAGCCCCGCGCGATCAGGTGCTGGCGGAAGTCGGTCAATGGCTGAAGGAGCGGCATGGCATCCTGATGCTGGGCGGACTGGGCTTCGAAAATGCCTACGCCCTGGCGATGACGCGCAAACGCGCCGGCGAGCTTGGCGTCGGATCGCTCGGCGACTTGGCGCGGCATGCGCCCACCCTGTCGGTGGCCGGCGACTACGAGTTCTTCGGGCGGCCCGAGTGGAAAGCCATCCGCGATACGTATGGCCTGGCGTTCCGGCAGCAGCGGCAGATGCAGGCCGAATTCATGTACCCGGCCGTCGCTGCGGGGGAGGTCGACGCCATTTCCGCCTACACAAGCGACGGCCGCATTGCCCAGTTCGACCTGCAGGTGCTCGACGATCCGCACCATGCCATCCCGCCCTACGACGCCATTCTGCTGGTCTCGCCCAAGCGGGCCGATGACCGGGCCTTGATCGATGCCTTGCGCCCCCTGGTTGACACGATCGACGTTGCAACCATGCGCGAGGCCAACCGGCGCATTAGCGAAGGCGCCTCACCGCAGGCCGCGGCCCGCTGGCTGAGCGAGCGGACCCGTCGCTGACCGGCCGCGCTGGTGCAGGGGTCAGCGCAGCGACGCCTACTCGATGATGGCCGGCGAACCGGCAGGCTGAGCAGCCGATCACATCTCATCCAAGCGACGCCGAAGCTGCTGGCGCCTGACGGCGTCGGTTGCTACTTTGGACCCTTCCCGAGTTGGATCGATGCTGGGACTTCGCCGTTTCGGTTGCCTGCTGCTCGCCCTGGCCGTCGCGTTTGGGGTGGTGACACATGGCGCGCGGGCGGCCAGCATGGACAGTAGAATGAGCATAGCCGCTCCCATCGCGCAGGTGTGCGATGGGAGCGGTTGCGGCGCTGTCGACGTGCACCCTTGTGAATCGGCAGGCATTTGCTCCCTGCTGTGCTACGGGATGAGCGCATTGCCGGCAACACGCGCCGCATTCGAGGTGCCTCCGGCCGCGGCCCCGCTCCACGCCACACTTCGCCAAAGCGTTGGCTGGAGCGCTCCACCCGAACCCACCCCCCCGAGAGGCGCTCTCCCGAGTTGAGGCGCAGCGGCAGCTCCGCCGGCACGAGGCGGGCGGCCATCCCAAGGGCGTCGCCCGTCATCGCGGTAAAGGTAAAGAGGCGAGTTTTGAAGAAGAGAGAGCAACTCTCACGCACTATGCTGCCAAGATCAAGGGGAGGCTGACAATGACAGGAAGCGAGACAAGAGGCGAAGCGAAGCCGCCCATGGCAAAGCGGGCCGCACTGAGCAAAAGAGTTCTCGCGATCAATGGTCTAGCTGCGGTGGCTCTGGTCGCCCTGATATTCGGCGTGCTCAATGCCATTCGCGTCACGCACGGTGAGGTCAAAGCATCGGCGCTCCTCTATATGAGTCCGGACTGCGAGTGCTGCGAAAACTACGCCGCGTATTTGCGCAACCATGGCTATGCCGTCACCACTCTGCCGACGCCCAATTTGTCCCTCATCCGGCACGAGCGTGGCGTACTCAGTAAATTTGCCGGCTGTCATACGACGGTCGTCAATGGCTTTGTCGTTGAAGGTCATGTCCCTGTCACGGCGTTGGACAAGCTGCTGGCCGAGAGGCCGAAGATCAGGGGCATCTCCCTGCCGGGCATGCCCGACGGCTCACCCGGCATGACCGGCAGCAGGAGCGAGCCTTTCACGATCTACGAGATCTCCGACGGGCAGGCGGACGAGCCAGAAAAGATCTACGCCATCGAATGAGGAAGCGCCGCTGTTGCAGCGGCCGAGCGAGCAACGGGTGTCACCTATGTCTTAGGTACGATCCGTCACCCATGTGTCCGGGTCGGACAAGGAAAACAGTGGCGCGCCGGACAGGATGAAACTGCGAACACCTATGTCATTGCGATCGCAGTGTGAACTGTCGTAACCGCCATCCGGCTGGTTCAATGTGCGGCCGTCGAGGACACGCCTCCGGTGGCCGATGGCCATCCTTGACGGCCACTGCACGCGACGGCGCTAGCGACATGCAGACGGGGCGGAGGAACGGAGCGGTGAGGCCGAAGAAAGGAACTGGACGCTTCCGGCGGTTTGGGTTCACGCGGGCGAGCATGAAAAGTCGTCGTCCCTATAGTGGACAAAGTGGATCGTGCCACTCTGATGGCCCGTGGGCGTCGGCCGAGCGGCCGTAACCCGAATGGGCCGAGACCCGCGGCTTCCGGCCGGCGGGGCTCGATCGCGCGGCCAATGCTCGCCGCGCGAAAGGACGCGACCCCGGCCAGCATGGCCGGGGGCGGCCCCAAAATCTAACGAGAGCAACCTATCTAAATGAAACGTCAGCTCTCTGAGGTACTTCGGACGCAATATGCTCATGCTGAGCCTTTCTCAATCTGACCCAGATCTGAAGTCGGCGCTTTGTGGCTGTTGCTTACTCACGCACCGCGGCTCATCTTGATCCCGCTGCCCACTTCGGGATCGCACCAGATGGCGAGAACCGGTGACACATTCCCCACGCTCGTCACGCGACGGCTGCGTCTTAGACACTTTGAACCGAATGATGCAACCGACTTACACGCCTGCTTCGGCGATCCGGATGCGATGCGGTTCTGGAATCTTCCGGCCTGCAAGACAGTGGCGGAGACCGAGAAGGCCTTAGAGCCGCCGGCAAGGCAACAGCTTGGTGCTAACGGTCGCGTTTTCTCAGGGTTGTAGGCAATGGGCAATTCGAACAAACACCGTTGTCGCACATCCGGCAGATCGTAAAGCGGTCCATCTCCGAGGTATCCTGCCTAGCGAGCACGTTGCGGATCAGTTCTCCCAGTTGCTTTCTTTCCGATGCTGACAAGACGTCAACGAACGATGCGACGGCGGAAATCCGGGAGGTCAGCAAATCCTTTCGGGACGCCGCGCCTTTGGCGGTGAGATGCAAGGCGACCTCCCGACCGTCCTTCCCAGGCCGGCGTTCAACAAGCCGATCCGAAACCAGCCGGTCCACGAGTCGGACCGTCCCCGAATGCGATAGGCCGAGGATTCGGCGGAGCTTGTCGTTGGTCTTGGGGCCATACCCAATGACGATGAGTGCCGCAGGCGTTTCGCCGGCGTGGCCTATGATGTCGCGGGCTCCCTGCTCGATCCGATCCAGCACGGCGAGCGAAAGCGCCCCCAGCAAATTCGCGATTTCAGGCTCCATCACCATGGCGTGCATAATATGTGCGGAGCGCACAAGAATCAACTTGACTAGATATGTGCGGAGCGCACATATTGTGCGGGGTGATGATCTCGCCTGTTCAACGCCTGGGACATCGCCACAGCCAAGGCCATTGCCAAGACTTCTCCGGCCGTTGCGACCAGTAGCGGGGCGGTGGCGTCCGCGCTTGGGTACGCGGATGGAGAAAATGCCCCGTTCGATATGGTGACAGGTTTGGTGTTGCGGATGACCGCGGCAGTGTCGGTTCCAGTATCAATCGATCTGGAGGCAGGATATGGCGACACGCCGGACGCCGCCGCGGAGTCGGCGGCCAGGATTCTGGAAGCCGGCGCCATAGGGATCAACATCGAAGACGGGCTCTCTGGGGGAAAGCGACAACTCGTCAGTCCCGAACAGCATGCAGCGAAGATCAAAGCAGTGAGGGACACTGCGCAAAAACTCGGAATTCATCTGTTCATCAATGCGAGAACTGGTCCGTTTCTGCTGAAATTCGGGTCGCCGGATGAATGCCTGAATGAAGCGGCAAAGCGTGCCAAAGCTTATGCCGATGCCGGTGCTGACGGAATTTTTGTACCCGGCCTCACCGACCTCGCTCTCATCGAGAAGTTCGCTCAACTCACGCCTCTGCCGGTCAACATCATGGTGACCCAAGGTGTCCCGAAATCCGGGATCTCGCGCGCGTCGGTGTTCGGCGGGTGAGCCTTGGGCCGTGGCCCATGATGGCGGCGATGCGTGTCATTGGACAGGCCGCCGCCGCGGTCGCCGCCAGCAAGCAATACGGCACGTTTCTGCAACCGAATACCTGAGTACGAAAATCACCAGCCCAAAGATCGCAGTGAATCGCCGGACCGAGATTGCCGACAACATGATCGACCTGTCACATCCTCAAGTTAGCCGAGCCGCATCATGACCAAGCCCGCTCCGTTCACGCTTCGCATTCCGGATGCCGACATCGCCGACCTGCGCGATCGGCTGGCGCGGACGCGCTTTCCGGATTCCGCGTCCGGCGAAGCCTGGGCGTGGGGCACCGATGTCGCCTATTTGCGCCACCTCGTCGACTACTGGCGGGACGGGTTTGACTGGCGCGCCGAGGAAGCGACGCTCAATGTCTTCCCGCAATTCCGTACGTCCGTCGATGGCATCGATCTGCATTACCTGCACGTGCCGGGTGTCAGCGAAAATCCGATGCCGCTCTTGCTCCTGCATGGCTGGCCGGGTTCGGTATTCGAGTTTGTCGATATCATTCCGCGTCTGACAGACCCCGCGCGCTTCGGCGGCGACCCGCGCGATGCCTTCACGGTGATCGCGCCATCACTGCCGGGCTATGGGCTCTCGTTCAAGCCCGGCCAGAAGCGATTTGGCGTTCCCGAAATGGCGGATTGCGCCGCGGCCCTGATGCACGACGTCCTCGGCTTTTCGCGCTTTGCCGCGCAAGGCGGCGATTGGGGCGCGCACATCACAAGCCGGCTCGGCTATGCACATGCCGAAAAGATGATCGGCATCCATCTCAACCTGTGGGCGGCGGCCGGGCGCGGGGCGAGCACCTTCGAGAAACCGACCGATGAGGAAAAGCGCTATCTTGGCGAACTCGCGCACTGGACGCGCGAGGAAACCGGCTATCTATGGATTCAGGGCACGCGCCCGCAGACGCTCGCGTTTGCGCTGACGGATTCTCCGGCCGGTCTTGCGGCCTGGATCGTCGAGAAATTCTGCGCCTGGTCGGATTGCGACGGCGATGTCGAACGCGCAATCAGCCGCGACCGCATGCTCGCCGATATCTCGCTCTATTGGTTCACTGGCGCGATCGGTTCGTCATTCTGGCCTTACTATGCGAGGCTGCACGGCTCGGCCATTTTGCCGCGCGGCGAGGTCATCACGGTTCCAACGGGCTATGCGCAATTTCCGCGCGAAATCCTGAAACCCCCGCGCAGCGCGATCGAGCGCGTGCATACCAACATCCGCCGCTGGAGCGTCATGGAAAAGGGCGGCCATTTTGCCGCCCTTGAGCAACCTGATCTGCTGGCACACGAGGTGCGCGCGTTTTTTCGCGAGCTACGCTGAACCCAGAATTTGCAGTCCGCTGAGATCGTTCGGGACCGGCCCTCGCCGACGAGGTGATCGAATAGCGACGTTTTTGCTGCGGTGCATGAGTCCGTTTATGCCGAATAGGCCCGAGGAATTTCACCTCGAGCCTCTCACAGATCCGGACAGGATACTCTCGCATCATCCGGCTCGTGCCATCGCGCGAAGGCTGCCGCCTTCCACTGAACGAAGGGCTCCTCCCGGCGAACCGGTTGGCCCAAATCAACGGCGATGACCCACCCCCTTCGCTCCAGCTCCATTACAGAGCCTTCGTCACTACTACGAGGCAGTCCGCCCCTCTCCGGCGCATCGGTACTTTCGGCCTCGCGGTTGCAGCCGCTCGCGCCTTTTCCCTTAGCATCGCCGGCCAGGTTCTCACGTTCCATACCGGAGCCTGATCGAGCTTCGCGCCGCCTACACGCCGGATGCCGCTCGGTCGGTATCAGGACATCCTCCGAGCTGATCCCGGAGGAAGTGCCAGCCTCCGGTTTCGACATCGCCTATGGGAATTTCGACGCTTCCGCAGCGGTTCGCTTGCGCTCGCCTCTCTCGACCTCGCCTGCCGGAATCATCATCCCGGCTTTTCCGCAACGCTCACCACCGTAGCTTTTGCCCGCAGCAGCTTGCGGTAGCTTGGGATCAACGACCTGATCGCCGAACCCGAAGGGCCTTCCTTCATCTCCAGTACAGTTGCGCAGCGCCGTGTGGACCGGCGATGCTCGTGACACAAGGCACTCTTTCCCCGGACCGGTGGCAATGCCGATATGTCCGTTTGTTGGGGTAGACCGACCGTGCCTTGGCCCGGGCAGACTGAGAAAGTTGATCGCGCGCCCCGAAGGCACGAGCCATCAGTTAGGGAGGATCTCGCCCTGACAATTGTCGATTGGTCGGGATGCTGGGGAGCGGCATGCGCGACCTATCAGCCATGCTTTGGGCGGCTCCTCGCCGAAGAGGCGAGGACCGCGCTCTGCCGCGCGGTGAGCATTGGCCGCGCGACCGAGCCCCGTCTGGCCGGAAGCCGCGGGTCTCGGCCCTAACGGGCGACGATCGCTGCCGCAAAAAAGCCAGCTCTTCAGCAGGACATTGCCGACGATCGGCACGGCCTCTGCCAATCGTAGCACGGTGCTCGGCCGGTCAATGCCAAGCCCTGCGGGTGGCCGCCGAAGAGGCGGCCAGCATTGACCGACCTTGCGCGCCGTGCTTTCGAAAACACACGGCCGGGGCGGGAAAATGCGATCCCGGCCGAACAAGAAAATGCGGTTAAAGGGAATTCGCGGATCGGTTGGCGGCTATCTCTGCGGTCGAGCTCGGGGAGAGGAACCCTGTCTTGTGTTTTCACCACACCCTATGCACCTGCGGTGCGCACGCCTGCGGCCCCCCCTTGCCGACCAACGCTTTGGCCGAGCGTGATAAAACCCACGACCAAGCCGTAAACACCGCGTCTACGGCTCGGCAGTCCGCGGGCCCAAAACTCGTGATAGGCCATGGCGTTAGAATTTTCCCGACCCGTATACACCGCATGTAAGAGCCGTTTCCTGGGGCATCTCACCGATCAGCCGCGGCTGAAGTCCCGCTCGCGCTGTCTGAGATTGACCGCGAGCCCAGGCATGGCTGCAGGCTGATTCATTGCCAGCAATGCGCCGGTCATCTTTGCCGTGGCATGCCTGCGCATCACGCCTTGCAAAGCTCGCCGACCGGATCGCAACTCCCGCGCTCCGTCGATCTATGGCGCTCGCGTCCAGCGGGCTGGCGGTCGCACCAACGTACGCTCTCGGCGCGTCGCGCCGGAACTCGAAGCCCAGGTCACGCGCCTCGGCACGCCAAGCGTCGTACAGGGCGGCCCGGTGCACATCACGCTTCGTCCGCCGCGTTCGGAGGGCCGCAGGCTCCGTGCGCCTCGGCGATCGATACCCGTGCTCCGTGCCGGCCACCTCGATCGCCTTGCGTCGCTTAGAGAACGCCCGTTCGACATCGTGCGGAATCACGGCAATGCGGAAACTGTCTGCGGATCTCTCGACGGCATAGCCGGCGCGCTCGAGCTCGCGCGCCAGCGCGGATCGGTATGCGGCACCAGCCCGTTTCTGCGCCTTGTACAGCTCGCGACTGACGATCGCGCCCAGGTACCGTCCTTGCGCGGTGCCAGGTTGAAGACACGTGGCTGTGTAGCTGCGGATCGACCGCACGGCTGGTGTGATGGTCGAAGGTCCCCATCAACAATCCGGCCGCCGGCTCGCGCACGGTCCCGCCTTTGCCACGCCGTACCCACGCGGCCGTCCGCTCCAGATGGCGCGTCGCGCCCGCGACCGCTGCGCGCTGACAGCGTCGACGTGCTGTGCTGTCTTGCTCACCTCACGCTCCAAGCCTTCAAGCACCGTACGGCGGCGCTCGATCTGCACCAGCCGCTCGGCCAAGGCCTCGTTGTCGCCGCCGGCAAGCCCCGTCAGGATCAAGCAGCCGTGTGACAGTTAGTCGTTTCGTCCGAAGCACGCCAAGTGGGGGTGATGGTTACAGCGGTCGTGATCGCGGCGCACGAAATAGTGCTGGAAACGGCTGTGCCTGGCTCGATCGGAGCACTCGTGCTCATCGTGGACGCAGCCCAGAAATCGGGCGTGATCATGATGTTGGACGAGGCGCAGCAACCCGTCCTGCGCAGAACCAGCGGTAATCGGCGCGGCGACTTGCGTTTGAATCCGAACGCAGCGGCACCAAATGCGATTGACGATGTCAGCGCGAAGCCAAGCGCAACAACCGATCTCAACATGATGTCCTCCGATCTACAGAGGGCCCAACAGTCCCCAATACGGCAAATCTTGCAGACTACGACCTGAACCCCGGATGAATGCCGGATCGATACATGCATCCCCACCCCTTGGCTGCTCCGGTCCTGGCCCATCAATGCTGGCAACTGGATCGTGAGCTGACCAAGACAGGGGCCACACCGGGTGATCCGGTGCGGCCTACTGACGAACGATCGGCTGGGACGAGAGCGTCCTGATGGCAGCGCGCTCAACGCCCCGCAGCGGGGGCTCAATGCTTGTGTGCGTCCTTAATGCCGAGCAGCTTCTGCGCCTCGGCCAACGATTTCTCGCAGTCCTCTTCCTTGCCGGCCTTGTGCAGCTGGTCGGCCTTCGTACGCGCCGCTTTGACCTTTGTCATATCGGCGTCGCTCAGCTTGGCTTTCGAAATTGCTGCATCCACCGCCTTGAGATCTGCATCACAGTGGCCGCCAGCAGCGAGCGCAGGCATCGCGAGAGCCGTCGCGGCAACGGCGAGGAGCACTGTCATCTTCATTGGTCTACCCTTTCTGTTGGAATGACGAGCAAACGCTTAAAAGGCGGGCCCTTTTGAGGCGTGGTTCGCGCGCTTGCGTAAGTCATGGCGAGAGCAGGCGGGGGCTCCGATCCCGCCGGCCTGCAATTCGCTCGGCTTACTGATGATCGCGGTGATGCCGGCGCTGCGGCACAAAATCGTACAGTGGCTGGTGATGGCGACGGGCGTCGTGTTGACGGTCGTGGCCATGGCCCCGGTTGACCTCGTGCCCGCGATGCGAATTGACACGGTGACCTCCGGAGTGCTCGAACTCGACAACCCGATGGCTGCGGCCATGATCCTGCCAACTTTCGGCTCGGGCGGCCGTACTGGCCAAGGCCGCCGCTGGGATTGCGATCAGGGCGGCAGCCAGTAGCATGCGAGCGTTCGACATAGGAATATCCTCCTTACGGATTCCTTGAAACCATTTCTGCCGGCAGACAGCCAGCGTGTGATAGTCGTAGCAATTCGAGCCTGTCGCGGACCTGAACCTCCCGTTCATTTCTCGTTCACGCCTGTTGGACCGTCTCACTAGCGTCACGCAAGCAGTGTGGAACACAACGCTGCTCCACAGCGCCATGTTCCGGCAACACGAGAGGGAAGTCGCAATGTTATGATGGAGCGTATAACGCTGGCGCCCGCGACCAACGAGGAAATCTAAGGCGAGAACATGGCCACGGGACACCAGCACGGTAGTGCGCGGACGCCAAACGCACGTGCCTTGACGATAGCGCTGGCGCTGACCGGCACGTTTCTGGTGGCGGAGGTCATCGGCGGGATCCTGACCGGCAGCCTTGCGCTCATCTCGGATGCGGCGCACATGCTGACCGACACGATCGGTCTCGCCGTCGCTCTTGCGGCAATGAAGATTGCCGAGCGGCCGGCCGACACGAGACGCACCTTCGGCTACCAGCGTTTCGAGATTCTGGCGGCCGCATTCAATGCGATCATTCTGTTCGCCGTAGCCGGCTACATCCTCTACGAGGGCTACAAGCGCCTGGTTGAGCCACCCCAGGTTCAGTCAGTCGGCATGCTGGCCGTGGCCCTGCTCGGTCTGGCCGTGAACCTCATTGCCATGCGGCTGCTGGATGCGGGCAAGCAGACGAGCCTGAACGTGAAGGGCGCCTACCTCGAAGTCTGGAGCGACATGCTCGGCTCCCTTGGGGTCATCGCTGCGGCAATCCTCATTTGGCTCACCGGGTGGGTCTGGGTCGATGCACTGGTTGCCATAGGCATTGGCCTCTGGGTACTGCCGCGCACCTGGGGTTTGCTCAAGGAGACGGTGAACGTGCTTCTGGAAGGCGTACCGGACGGGGTAGACCTCGAGGCCGTCGCTTCTGCGCTCAAGACTCTGCCGGGTGTTCGCGACGTTCACGATTTGCACATCTGGGCGCTCAGCAGCGATAGCCCCTCGCTCTCGGCCCACCTCGTGCTCGCCGAAGGCAATGACAGTGATCCGGTGCGCAGGGCCGCCGCAGACGTGCTGGACCAGCGGTTCCACATCACGCACGTGACGCTGCAGACGGAGACTTCCGACTGCCGGCAGGAGCGCGAGAAGCACGGCCTACACTGATGTGCGCGTGAGAGCTAGTGATGACCGTGGTGGCCCCCGTGATGCCCGCCATGATGATGGCCCGAGAAATGGTGTCCCAAGTGCAAGTGGACGCCGGGGTACAAGCCATAGGGATAGGGATAGTAGGATTGGTAGGCGTAAGAGACCCAATATCTGTCGTTACCATAAGCCCTGGCATACCTGTCGTGGCAGTGCCGATGGCCATGCCGCCAATGGCAGTGGTGTCTGCCGCGGTAATGAGCCGGCTCTACTTGTCGGTCAATGACAGCAATGGTGCTCTTCACGGCGCCGAACGTGGCACTCGAGGGCGCGGCGCTTGCAGACACCCCAGCCGCCGCGAACATTGCTAGCGCACTGAAGGCAAGAAGTTGGCCAAGCCTGTTCATTGTGTGGGCCTCCTCGGAGAAGCCCCCCGTCGGCTATTGTAATCGGCTGGATCACACAAGTCATCTGCCCGAGCATGCGGCGCAGCAATAAGCATCGCCAAGTGTTGCTGCGCCTGATGACTGCCATGCCGCGATCCGAGCCCCGCAAGGGCTGCATTGCCTCACGTTGTGGCCCACTCGAGCGTAGACGACTGCGCATTTCCGGTCAGCGATAGGAATTTGCGATCGGCTGTGCGTCGTTCGACTTCAGCGACCTGCTCGTCGGATAGCCGCAGGTCATCGTCGTGGCCGGCTCCGTAGTCGATGATCGCGCGTACGGCAGCTGCCTGCACGTCATCGGGCGATCCGCGTAGCAACCTTCATAGCGTCCTCGATGAGCTTGCTGATAACTGTCTTGCGCCAGGGATCGACTCCGGCACGGCCGAGACCGAAGGGCTCGGTTCACGAGAGCCCGGCGCGGCCGAAGACGGCGGACGCCCGCATCACGGATTTCGGGGCTGTGACTCACGGATATTGGGGGGTGGGGTCGCGGATGTTGGAGGACGCTCACGACGTGCGCGGCCGTGTAAGGCGGCGATTCGGGTGTTTGTTAGACGTTGGGATTGGTGTTGACGCGGGCCGGTGAAGTTGACCGCCGATCACACCTCGCCGCGTGACCCGATTTGGCAGGCCGTCGCATCCGCGAGGCCTGCCATACGGCGCGCTGTTGGGTTTATCGACGGAACCGAGAGCCGCCGCGGGAATACGGTGCGCAGATCTCCTGAACGCGCAAGTCATGACCGATGAAGCGGCACACGTCGGCCTTGGCGCTTTCGCTGTAGCGGATCGCGTCGTCCGACACCCGCACGCCATACCCGCGGGCAACGCGCGCAAGATTCTGCTCCCGGCAATAGGGTGTCGCCAGCGGCTGGCCGCGCACGGCCTGAAAGTTGCCGTCACAGAGCATGCGCGCCTGCGAGTCGCCGTGCGGTAGGACGACGAGCACGGACGTGAAAAGCACCGCCGCCGCAATCTTGTGGTGGTTCATGGACAGCTCCCCGAATTGGCCTCAGGCACTATCATAAACACTACTGGCGCTCATTTCGATCAGTGCTCACGGCACTGTGATGCTCACGCTAGCCTGGTTCGCACGCAACGCATGCCACTCCGGTTCTACCGGAGTGGCATTGCTTGTGATTGCCGAGGAAGGAGCTATGGCCGGAAGTTGGTGACGGCATGAATCGGTGAAGGCGGCATATCGTGGGGGTGCTTGACGCCTCCACT
>JAIEQJ010000050.1 GCA_019747815.1 Hyphomonadaceae bacterium | reverse complement strand
CAATCACCTTGTCCTGCCTCGCGGGTGGAGGAATTTGACTGACCGCACCCGGAGGAATTTGAAGTGACCCGCGGGGTCGAATCGCGGAAATTCCCGGTGTCGCCGCCGTCGACGCGCGAATCGCCAAGCTCGCGCTGCTCGACATCCCCAACTTTCGCGAGCCGGCGACCGGTCAATTCATTTCATTGCCCGAGGTCCGCAAGTCCGCGCTCAACCAGCTCTACATGCGGATGGGCCGGACGCCCGAGCCCCTGAGCTCGAACGAAGTTGTGGTCAGCGAGAGCTTTGCCAATGCGCACGGATTCGTGCCCGGTTCTCGGTTCTCGGCGATTTTAAACGGCCGCAAACGCGAGCTGATCATCGTCGGCATCGCGCTGTCGCCTGAGTTCATCTATGCGGTCGGACCAGGCGACATCATGCCGGACGACCGCCGCTTCGGCATCGTCTGGATGTCGGAAAAGGCGCTGGCCAGCGCCTTCGATCTCGAAGGTGCGTTCTCTTCGGTCAATCTCCAATTGTTGCGAGACGTCTCCGAGCGCGAGGTGGTGCAACGCCTCGACGTGCTGCTGGAACGCTATGGGGGACGGGCGGCGCACGGGCGAAAAGAGCAGACGTCGCATGCGTGGCTCGACCACGAACTCGACATGCTCAACAACATGAGCCGTACCCTACCGCCGATCTTTCTTCTGGTTGCGGCGTTTCTGGTCAACGTCACCCTCAGTCGGCTGGTCGCGCTCGAGCGCGAACAGATCGGTCTTTTGAAAGCCGTCGGCTATGGTCAGTGGACGATCGCTGCACACTACATCAAGTTCGTCATCATCATCGCCGTCATCGGCATAGCCATCGGTAGCGCCGCCGGCACGTGGCTCGGCATAAGTGTAACAAGATTGTTCGGCGATTTCTTCCGCTTCCCATTTCTCGTTTTCACCTACAGCCCTGACGTCTACTTCACGGCCGCGATGCTCAGCCTCCTGGCCGCCATTGTCGGTGCAATTCGCGCGCTCTGGGATGTTGTCAGGCTGCCTCCCGCGGTTGCCATGCAGCCGCCTGCTCCGCCGCGCTACCGCCGGGTGCTGCCTGCAGCATTCGCCCTCGACAGCGTCTTGTCTCAACCCAGCATCATGATGCTGCGCAATATCGCCCGGCATCCAATCCGTGCCGGATTCACGATGCTTGGCATGGCGCTGGCAACAGCGATTCTCGTCGTATCTCTTTTTACCAATGACACCATGGAGCAGCTGATCGACGTGACGTATTTCCTGTCCGATCGACAGGACGCCACCGTCAGCTTCATCGAGAAACGCCCGCGGGAGGTCGTCCTGCAGATGGCCCGGTTGCCAGGCGTTCTGGCCGTCGAGCCCTATCGCGAGGTTCCGATTCGTATCCGCAACGGCAGTATCGAGCGACGGGTCACGATCAGTGGAAGACCGCGCGATGCCGATCTCAACCGCGTCATCGACGTCGACCTGCGCCCTGTCGTGTTGCCGGACGTGGGCTTGGCAATCTCCGGCATGCTCGCGCAGATCTTGGGCGTGCACGTTGGCGATTTTGTCGAAGTCGACCTGCTCGACGGCCCGCGGCGAACCGTGTCTCTCCCCGTGACCGCATTGGTCGAAGACTACTTCGGCATCAGGGGCATGATGGATGCTGCAGCCTTGGCGCGGCTCATGCGTGAGGCTCCGGCCTTGAACAGCGTCAATCTCAGCTTCGACCAGAACCGAGCCGACCAGTTTTACGCCGCAATCAAGGGCATGCCGATCGTCAGCGGCTTGGCCTTGCAACGCGCGTCGCTCGCCAATTTCCGCGAAACGGTGGCCCTGCTCATTACCACGATGGCAAGCATCTACACCGGGCTCGCTGCCATCATCGCCTTCGGGGTGGTCTACAACAGCGCGCGCATCTCGCTCTCGGAACGTGCACGCGAGTTGGCCAGTTTGCGTGTTCTCGGCTTCACGCGCGGAGAAGTCTTGCGCATCCTTCTCCTCGAGCTCGCCCTGCTCACATTGATTGCACAGCCGCCTGGATGGGCCATGGGCTACGGCCTTGCTTGGATCATGAAGACGAATTTGGCTGGCGAGCTGATGCGGGTCCGTCTGGTCGTCGAGCCTTCGACCTATGTCCTGGCCAGCGCCATCGTCATCGCCGCTGCCGTTTTGTCAGCGCTCGTCGTGCGCCAGCGTGTCAATCAGCTGGACCTTGTGTCCGTGCTCAAAACCCGAGACTGAGCCATGCAAACGATTTGGACCAAACGAGCAGCTGCAGCGCTTGCGGGCGCACTGGTCATTGCCGGCGTGCTCTGGTTCGCATGGCCACGTCCGGCCGCCGTCGACATTGCAGCCGTGATCAAGGGACCAATGGAAGTCACGATCGACGACGAAGGCAAGACCCGCGTACGACACGTCTACACAGTCTCCGCGCCGATTGCCGGCAAGGTCTTGAGAATTTCCTACCCGGTCGGGAGCCATGGAATTTCGCTGCACGTCGGCGATCAGGTGATTGCCGACGAGACGGTGGTCGCCATCATGCAACCGATGGCGCCGAGCTTTATCGATGTCCGCTCGCGTGAAGAAATCCAGGCGGCCGTGGCGGCAGCCGACGCAGCCGTGACGTTCGCGGAAGCGGAGATTCGTCGTATCGAGGCGGCACTCGAATTCTCGCAGGATGAGCTCAAGCGAGCACAAGCGCTGTCCCGCACCGGCACGATTTCCTCGAGGACACTGGATAAGGCCAAGCTGGACGTCGCCACCAACGAAGCCGGCTTGGCAAGCGCGAGGGCCCAACTGGGCGTTCGCCGCAGCGAGCGGGCCAGCGTGGCCGCCCGGTTGATCGATCCCGCCAATGTTCCTGCAAAGACCAACCCAACGTGTTGCATTCAAATCCGCGCACCTGTCAGCGGCCGTGTGCTCAAAATCGTTCAGGATAGCGAAGCCGTCGTGACGGCTGGGGCCCCTTTGCTCGAGATCGGTGATCCGCTCGATCTCGAGATTGTTGCCGATCTCCTTTCCACTGATGCGGTCCAGATTACACCCGGTTCCCTTGTGCAGATCGACGGCTGGGGTGGCTCACCGATTGAGGGCCGTGTCACGCGCGTGGACCCTGCCGGCTTCCTCAAGGTCTCGGCGTTGGGCATCGAGGAGCAACGGGTCCGCACGACCATCGATCTTGTAGGGCCAGCGGAGACCTGGTCACGGCTTGGGCATGATTACCGGGTGATCGTTCATGTTACCGTCTGGAAAGCAAACGAGGCGCTGACCGTGCCGGTGGGCTCGCTGTTTCGCAAGGGCAATGATTGGGCCCTCTTCTCCGTCAAAGCCGGGCGCGTGCGCACGACCATCGTCAGCATCGGTCATCGCAACGCGCAACTGGCGGAAGTCTTGTCTGGCCTTTCGGCAGGCGATCGCGTCGTTCTTCATCCCAGCGATCGAGTCAAAGAAGGTGCAGCGGTGTCGCAGCGACAAACCCGCTGAGTATCGGGACCAGACCGCCAGGGGGAGCCCCCGCTTTGACCATTTTGACCGAGATGCTCAAATGTCCGTCGTTGGCGGAGAGTTCCATTGAGGTCGTCGAGCGCAAGGGGCGTGGTCATCCGGATACGATTTGCGATCTCCTCGCGAGGAGTTGGGCCGCGCTCTGGCGCATCGTCCATCACCGCTGCGCATGGAGCCTGAACCAGTTGGCTACTTCCAACTTGACGCCAAAGATCGAAACGACATCGCCCTGAGGGCAAATGCCATGGCCAATTTCACGCCAATCTCTGCTGCTATTGGCGGAGGGCTAGTTGGGCTCGCCGCCGCACTATTGATGCTCTTCTCCGGCCGCATTGCGGGCATCAGCGGCATCCTTGCAGGTTGTCTCGGCTTCGGCACCCGCGACAAAGGCTGGCGCGGCGCGTTCATCGCGGGCTTGGTCTTCGCGCCCCTCACCGCCGGTCTCGTCGGTTACCCCGTCCCGAGCCCGCAGATGCCGGCGAGCTGGGGCGTGATCGTGGTAGCCGGCCTGCTTGTCGGCTTCGGCACGCGGCTCAGCGGCGGCTGCACCTCGGGGCACGGAGTGTGCGGCATCGCGCGCTTGTCAGCGCGGTCGGTCACAGCGACTGCGGTATTCATGGGGACTGCCGTTGTAGTCGTCGCATTATCCCGCCATGTGTTGGGAGGCTGAGCCATGCTCATGGTCGCCAGTTTCGTCTCCGGCTTCACCTTCGGCTTGGGATTGTTGATCTCCGGCATGGTCCAGCCCCAAAAAGTTCTCGGTTTTCTCGACGTCTTCGGCGCGTGGGACCCGAGCCTCGCGGTAGTAATGGCTGCGGCGCTGGTCGTGTCGAACGCCGGCTTCGCGCTGGCAAGGCGGCGTGAGCGGCCCATACTCGCCGTACAAAGCTTGTGGCCCACCAAGACCGATATCGACCGCTCGCTCGTGACTGGCGCAGCGCTGTTCGGCATCGGCTGGGGTCTCGTGGGGCTGTGTCCTGGGCCAGCCCTGGAGAACCTTGCCACGTTCTCGCCGCGCGTGATCGTCTTCGTTGTCGCAATGGTCATCGGCATGGTGCTGCATGATCTTTGGGCCAAGCGGCACACGGGGCCGGTGTGGCGCGAAGGAATGCTGCCAACGACCGCCGACGGATAGAGGCTTAGCCTCGTTGCATTGCCGACCTCGACATCTCAAAGGGTAGGTTCCTCATATGGACGAGCTGATGACGGGTAGGGATCTGGGCGCCTGGCAAAGCAGGGTCGGCGAGCAGCCATCGAATAGCGCAGGAACAGACTGGCTCGGCGCCCTCAAGGCGTATATTGGCGTGACGATCATGGCGAACCTGATCTGGGAAACGCTGCACTTGCCGCTCTATACGATCTGGACAACTGGCACGCTGCAACAGCAGGCATTCGCGGTCATCCACTGTAGTGGTGGAGATGTCCTGATCGCGCTAACGACCCTCACGATCGGCCTTACTTGCGTTGGGACCAGGGATTGGCCGGTTGCAGGTCACTTGCCGGTCCTGCTCGTCACACTCGCCTCAGGCATCGCCTACACGATCTTTAGCGAGTGGCTGAATGTCGTAGTGAGGGCGAGTTGGGCCTACGCGCCAACGATGCCAGTGGTCCCGATCATCAACACCGGCTTGTCGCCATTGCTGCAGTGGACTCTCGTTCCGATCCTCGCTTTGTCGATTGCCAGGAAGGTGGCCCTCAGCCGCTGATTTGACGTTGAATCGCACCCCGCGCGATGGCCATAGTGTCAGTGACGCCGCTGCCCCTAAGCAACAGCGTGGCCCAGCGATCATCGCGTCGGGACCCGGCTGCCAGCGAACACCACGCTGAGCGAGGAGGAGTGTGCCATCGCGTGCGTCCTCAAACGTAGCCGAGCCAACGCCAATAGGTCGCGCCCAGGACCATGACAAGCGCAAAGGCGATTGCGGTGAGCACCAGGCCAGTGCGCACGAAGTCCTTCGCCTCGAACGTCTCGGTGCCGTAGGCGACCATGTTCTGCGGCGCGTTGACCACCAGGATGAAGCCGAAGCTCACGACGAACTGCAGCAGCATGGTCATACCCACAATGTTGATGCCCGGCGTAGAAACGCCTTGCAGCACGGCGATGACGATTGGGATCATGGCCGACGCGAGCGCGGTGGCGCTGGCAAAGCCCAAATGGATGACGACCAGGAACAGCCCCATCGCACCCAGGATGAAGAGCGTAGTTGCCTGTTTGAGCCCGAACTCGGCGACGACAAGGTCTGCGAGCCACACCGCGCCCTTCGTCTGGAGCAGCGCCGTGCCGAGGCTGATACCAATCCCGAACAGTACGACCGTGCCCCACGGAATGTTCGGCTGTGCCTGCTTCCAGGTCATGATGCTGATGCCGGGCAAGAACATCAGCGCGATTGCCGCGACGGTGGTTGACGAGGTGTCGAACTTGTGCGCCACACCTTCGGTGGCCCAAAATGCAAGCAGGCCGAGTGAGATTGCGAGCAGCTTTATCTCCGAGGCCTTCATGGGCCCAAGTTCGGCGAGCTGCTTGCGGATCGCCTCGCGGCCGCCGGGGACTTCCTTGACCTCCGGCGGTAGCATGCGGGTCATCACGAAATAGAGCGCGATGGTCATGATGATCGCGAAGGGGGCGGCGGCAACGAGCCACTCGCCCCAGGTGATCGTCTTCTGCAGCGTCTTCTCGATGAAGCCGATGGCGACCATGTTCTGCGCGGCCGCGGTCTTGATGCCGACATTCCAAATGCTGGCGGTCTGCGTGGTGGTAATCATGAGCATGCCGGCGAACGCGCTCTTCTTGCCCATCCCGAACGCAGCAATGATGCCGAGCATGATCGGCACAAGGCAGGACACGCGCGCGGTCGTCGATGGCACCAGGAAGGCGAGGATAATGCCCACCAGGATCGAGCCGGCGACCACGTGTCGGGTCTCGGTGCCGACGCGCGAGAGGATAACGAGGGCGATGCGCCTGTCGAGCCCGGTGACCTGCATGGCTGCGGCGAGGAACAGGGCCGCGCCGACGAGCGCCAGTGCCGTGCTGGCGAAGCCGCTAAAGGCGACGCTGAGAGCCGCGCTCGTACCCAGCAGCACCTTTGGATTGACAACATTCGGTGCCGTTCCAAGCAGGAACGCCATTAGCGCCGCGATCACGATTGCCGAGACGGCATAATCGAGCGCCTCGGTCATCCACACGACGACCGCGAATGCCAACACGGCGAGCATCCGCTGACCAGCCACCGGCAATCCCGCCGGCGTTGGTAGCAGCATAATGGCGATCAGCGCAGCGATGGCGAGGATCAACCCCCAGTTGTTCGCGATCCAGCTTGGCTGTCTGACAGTGCTCTTTTCAGGCCGTCTCGCGGGGATTTGTTCTGCAATGGACATGGGTGATCCTCCGAATGCGCTCCCAAGCATGCGGGGGTGTAGAGGCCGTCTGCCTTGAGCAAGATCAAAGCGGACAGCGCCTGTTGCCTAATCAGTTGGCGTGAGCCTCGACCCATGACGTCAAGAGAGCCTTTGTGCTTGCCGAAGTTGCGATGCGTGCGCTCGCACGGACCTGCTCAAAGGCTGGCCTTCCGCTTGCAGGCGGTGCCGTCGGCCTAGCTGTCGCGTCGCTGCTCGTGGGATGGGTACGGCGGAGTACGTTGAGAGCGATGTCGTGGACCATTGCGTGACATCGGTGCTCTTAGACCTGACCGTGATCACCTATTCAAGAGTTGTCGATAACCGACACTTGTCATCCAATATGCCCGGGCGAGATGCGCGTCATATGTGCGTTTGGCAGTCTCGAGGTTGGTAGCCGGATCGAGCGACAGGACGAGTTTGGCTGTGGCTTGCCAGTCCGCGCCAGCGGCATCGGCATCGAGGAGCTGCAGATAGGTGACAAGGTGCGCGCGGTCGTACTCTGTCAGCTGATTGCTATCGGGCGGAGCTTCGAGAATTGGGCTTGGAGTCTTTTCGGACATTCGCAGGTGTCGGCTGTCCCGATCAATGGCCGGGGCGCGGGTTCGTTCGAATGTCGAGTATACTCCGTGGTGAAATGCTCTTCAAGGAGCTGGCCTCTCGTGCATGGACATACGAGAGGTTTTTGCTCGCAACCTGCGAAAATTTCGGCAGGCGAGGGGGCTGTCCCAGGAGGCTCTGGCCCACGAAGCCGGTGTTGATCGCACGTACATTAGTGCCCTCGAGCGGAGCGTCTACAGCGCCAGCATCACGATGGTCGAAAAGCTTGCGACGATTCTCGGCGTGGAGCCGGCCGCCTTGCTTCAACGTCCGCCGAAATCAGGTCGAGGCAAGAGGTAGGCGATGGCACGCCAGGCGCGTCGAAGAGCACAACCGGGCGCACACGACAAAGCGATGTTGAGCCGGTGTTTTCTGCTTGTTCGGCAAGCTATGTCGTTGGTACCGGCACCGACCTCGGTGCCTTGTACGCTTGTTGGCATCCTAAAGGAGGCCGGCCGGTTACCAGGCTTTTTGCTGGTCCTGACGACTTCAATGTCCTGCCAAAATCTCCGCCCAAGGGCCCGCTCAGCAAGCAGGCGATGACCTTTAAACCTTGCCGGCGGCGGGCTGCATCCTAGCCTCTCGAAATTCGATCCAGCCCTGCTGCAGAATCTGGGTGGAAGACCATAGGAACAGACTGGCCATGATAGTGGCGACGATGAGATCCGGCCAAGCCGTCGCGGTCTGCCACACACCCGCAGCAGCAACCATCACGGCAACGTTGCCGATGGCGTCGTTGCGTGAGCACAGCCATACCGATCGAACATTTGCGTCTCCGTCCTTGTAGGGTAGCAGGAGCAGGACGCTGGTGACGTTGGCCGCAAGCGCGAGCGCGCCGATGAGGCCCATGACCTCCGCACGCGGAACGCCCAGCACCAGCACGTGATAGGCCGTGGAGCCGAACACCCACAGCCCCATCAACGTCAGACTGGCGCCCTTCGCCAGGGCAGCAGTGGCCCGCACGCGAAGGCCCATGCCGATCACGGCCAGACTGATCCCGTAGGTGAGCGTGTCGCCGAGAAAATCGAGCGCGTCGGCCTGCAGCGCTTGCGAGCCCGCAATGACACCTGCCGTCAGCTCAATCGCGAACATCGCGGCATTGATGGCGATCACAGCCCAAAGCCTGCGCTTGTAAACAGGATCCAGTCCTTCGAATTTGGCGTTTCCGCCACAGCAGCTCGCGCTCACGGTCTCTGCCTTGCATTTTTTGTTTGGAGCATACACATAGTCCCTACAGCCACTGTAGGTTCAAGAGGCTCGTGATGGAATTTTCCATTGGCGAACTGGCGCGCCGCTCCGGCTACGCCGTGCAGACCGTCCGCTACTACGAGCAGAATGGCCTCATGCCGGCCCCCGCCCGCACCGCCGGTGGCCAGCGCCGGTATGATGAGACGCAGCTCCGGCAGCTTTTGTTCATTCGTCACGCCCGCGATCTCGGGTTCGAGGTGGACGCCATCCGAAGCCTCCTGCGCCTGGCAGCCCATCCCGATGCGCCGTGCAATTCGGTCGACGCTATCGCCCGGGACCACCTAGCCGCCATCACGCACAAGATCGCGCGACTGTCCGCCCTCCGACAGGAGGTAACGCGCATGATCGAGCAATGCCGCCGTGGCAGAATTGCGGAGTGTCGGGTGATTGACGCCTTGTTGAGCGACCGGCAAACGAAGGCATCGCAGCGATCACGCGGCATCAAGAAAATCGGCCCTTCACGCAAAAGAGATGAGAGTAGACCGTGAACATCGGCGAGGCGGCCCATGCTTCCGGCGTTTCGGCAAAGATGCTCCGATACTACGAAGCTATTGGCCTGATCCAGCCGCCTAAGCGACGGCCAAGCGGCTATCGGCAGTATGAGCTACCGGATATTCACCGTCTGCGCCTTATCCGGATCGCTAGGGATTCGGGATTTTCACTCGTCGACATTCGAGACATCCTCGCCCTGTGGGACGATCGGAAAAGAAGCGACGCAGACACCAAGGTGCTGGCTCTGGCGAAGGTTAGGGAACTCAAACAACGCGTTGAACAGATCGAGGAGATGATCGACTCATTTCGCCAATTGATTGTGCAGTGCGAGCGGGGTCGCCGGCCAAGCTGGCCCTTGGAGAAGGATTTGAAGACCCCAGCACGACGGCCGCGAAAAACACGCAAGCCGTGAGCATTGCCGAGTGGAGGCCTGACGATGCATACCCATACGCTGGAGGGCTGGCAGCACAGTCATGTGTTTCTCGGCCGCAGGCACGACGAGAACGAGCGTCGGACGTGGCTCGTCGTTGTTTTGACCGCCGTCATGATGGTAGCCGAAATCATCGGCGGGACGATCTTCGGCTCAATGGCCCTGGTGGCTGACGGCTGGCACATGTCGACGCATGCCGGCGCTCTGGCCATCGCCGCCCTCGCGTATCGCTTCGCGCGACGGCACGCCCAGGATGAACGGTTTGGCTTCGGCACCGGCAAGCTCGGCGAGCTCGCTGGATACTCGAGCGCAATCATCCTCGCCATGATTGCGCTTCTGATCGGATATGAGTCGGGGGTTCGCCTGCTCAACCCCGTGTCCATCAGCTTCGATCAGGCGATCGCCATCGCCGTGGTCGGATTGGCTGTGAATCTTGCAAGTGCTTGGCTGCTCCGCGACCACCATGAGCACGGCGAACACTCAGATGATGACCACAGCCATCATGATCTCGACGGTCAAGACGATCATCACCGTCATAGCCACCATCACCACCACGATCACAATCTCCGAGCCGCCTATCTGCACGTCCTCGCCGACGCATTGACGTCCGTATTGGCCATCACCGCCCTGCTGGCAGGTCGCCTCTACGGCTGGGTATGGATGGACCCCGCCATGGGCATTGTCGGCGCGCTGGTGATCGCTCACTGGTCGCTTGGTTTGTTGCGGTCGTCGGGCGCTGTCCTGCTGGATACCGTGCCCGATACGCGGCTCGCAGCCCAGCTGAAGAGGAGCCTGGAGCAAGGCACCGACAGGGTGGCAGATCTGCATGTGTGGCGGCTCGGACCAGGACATCTGGGCGTTGTTGCTTCGATCGTATCGGACGTGCCGCAGGCGCCGGATGCCTACAAGGCACGACTCGCTGGATTTGCCGGTCTGTCGCATGTGACCGTTGAGGTGCACGCGTGCCGGCACGAGGCGACAGCGTAACGCGACAATGGATTGGTTGATCGCGATCCAGAGATGGCTTTACGCCGGGATGGCGGAGAGCATGCGGTCAGCCACCGACATGACCGGCTTGCCGGCGCTGATGTCCCTCGCATTCCTGTTCGGAATTGTGCACGCGCTTATGCCCGGTCACGGCAAGACTGTGCTCGTGTCCTACCACCTCGGGCGCGAGGCGCGTTGGCATCAAGGCCTGACAACCGGCACGCTCCTGGCTTTGACGCACATCGGTACCGCCGTCGTCCTTGTGTTGGCCGGTGTGGCGGTGATCAGCCGCTCCCTGGCGGCTGGTGGACGCGCTCCCGCGTTTGAGCTGGCGAGCGCAATGCTGATTACCGCGATCGGCATCTTTCTCGTTGCCCGACTGCTCCGACCACGTCCACACGGGGAGATACGAGATGGCTGGGCGTTAGCCGTCGCGACAGGGCTGGTGCCCTGTCCGTTGACTACGTTCATCCTCACCTACGCGCTGGCGCGAGGAAAGCTCGCCATTGGCTTAGCTGCCGTTCTCGGCATGATGCTCGGGGTGATCGTGACGCTGGCAAGCTTCGCGGTGTCGGCGGTGCTTGCTAGGGAGCGATTGGCATCCTTGTTGGCTCGCAGCAACCGCATCCGATCAAGTGCGGGCTGGACGCTCGAGATGGTCGGTGCACTCGGTGTGCTTGGGCTCGGGGTCGCAATGCTGTTAGGCCGGATGGGCAAGCTGTGAGTGGGGCGCTCGGAGCCAGTTGACGGGGAGAAATTGAATAACCGGAGCGACCGTCCCTTGCAGGTGGTGAGACGGTGCCGACGGACGACCAGTCGCGCGCTATCTCGAGTCGGGCAACATCCCAGCGTCCGAGGTAAAGGGCGCCCGGCCGCTGTGAGCGTGAAGGCTGCCCTCAGCGGAAAAACAGATACTTGATCAATGCTGCGATAATGAGCACTGCAATGACGACGGCGACCAGCCCACCGAGCATCATGCCCCACATCATGCCATCGTGCATCATGGGTCATGCCTCTTGCATCGCAGCCGATATCGCTGGTTGTGCGGTCGGACTGCCGCGATCCAATCCCCAGCCTTTGACGACCGCGTAGATGGCGGGAATGACGACCAAGGTCAGAACCGTGGAGGACAGCATGCCGCCGATCATCGGTACCGCGATGCGCTGCATCACTTCGGAGCCTGTTCCAGTGCTCCAGAGAATTGGCAGCAGACCGGCGACGATGGCGCACACGGTCATCATCTTGGGGCGCACGCGTTCGACTGCGCCCTCCATGATTGCCGCGTTCAGATCGTCTCGGGAAAAGGCGCGTCCTTCTCGTTCGGCATGCGCTCTGTGTTCATTGAGCGCGTGGTCGAGATAGATCAGCATGACCACACCGGTTTCCGCCGCGACACCGGCGAGGGCGATGAACCCCACAGCCACGGCGACGGACATGTTGAAGCCGAGCCACCACATCATCCAAAGCCCGCCGATCAACGCGAACGGCAGCGACAGCATGACGATCAGCGTTTCGGCAACGCGTCGGAAATTGAGATAGAGAAGCAGGACGATAATGATGAGCGTCAGGGGGACCACGATCATGAGGCGCTGCTTGGCGCGCTCATAGTATTCGTACTGACCACTCCAGATCGGATAATAGCCTGGTGGGAAGGTCACTTTCGCGGCCACCGCCTTGCGCGCGTCGGCCACGTATCCGCCGAGATCGCGGTCACGCACGTCGATATAGATATAAGCCGCCAGCTGCGCGTTCTCGGTACGGATCGAGGCGGGTCCCTGCGTGAGCTTCACGTTGGCAACCTGGCCCAACGGGATGGATGAGCCGTTGGCAAGGGGGACCAGCGTCTCGCGGGCGATTGCCTGCGGATCGGAGCGAACATCGCGGGGATAGCGCAAGGTGACGGCATACCGTTCACGGCCTTCGACCGTGGTGGTCACAGTCTCGGCGCCCAGAGCGGTGGCAATCACCTGCTGCACGTCGCCGACCATCAGACCATAACGGGCGAGCTGGGTCCGGTCCGGCTCGATTTCCAGGTAGTAGCCGGCAATGATGCGCTCGGCATAGGCGCTGGCCGTGCCGGGCACGCCCTTGATCGCTCCCTCGATTTCACGGGCGAGCTGCTCGATGACCTTCAGATCCTGCCCAATGACTTTGATGCCCAGCGGTGTGCGAATACCCGTTGCCAGCATGTCGATGCGGGCCTTGATCGGCATGGTCCACGCGTTCGACACGCCAGGAAACTGCAGAGCCCGGTCCATCTCTTGGATGAGCTTATCGAGCGTCATACCCCCCCGCCACTCGCTCGGATCTTTCAGGTTGATGATCGTCTCGAACATCTCTGTCGGTGCGGGATCGGTGGCCGTACCGGCGCGCCCGACCTTGCCGAAGACCGACAGCACCTCCGGGAAGCTTTTCAGAATCCGGTTCATGATCTGCAGCAGCTCGGTGGCCTTGGTGATCGAAATCCCCGGCAATGTGGTCGGCATGTAGAACAGCGTGCCTTCATTCAGGTTTGGCATGAACTCGGCGCCGATGCGGGTCGCCGGAAAGCCGGTTGCCGCGAGCAGCGCCAAAGCTATGGCGATGGTCAACGTCTTGGCTTTCAGCACCACGCGGATGACCGGACGATAGATCCAGATCAGGAACCGGTTCACGGGATTGCGGCGCTCGGGGATGATACGGCCGCGCACGAACAGGATCATCAGGGCAGGCACGAGCGTGATGGAGAGCATCGCTGCGGCGGCCATCGCAAACGTCTTCGTAAAAGCCAGCGGCTTGAAGAGCCTGCCCTCCTGCGCCTCGAGCGTGAAGATCGGCAGGAAAGAGACCGTGATGATGAGGAGGGAGAAGAACAGCGCCGGTCCGACCTCGGTGGCGGCCTCGATTAAGATCTCGCTGCGCGGCTTGTCGGCTGGGGCCCGCTCGAGATGCTTATGGGCATTCTCGATCATGACGATAGCTGCATCGACCATCGCGCCGATGGCAATGGCAATGCCGCCGAGGCTCATGATGTTGGACGACAGGCCGAGTACATGCATGCAGATGTAGGCGATGAGCACGCCGAGCGGCAAAGTAATGATCGCGACAAGAGCGCTGCGCACGTGCAGCAGGAAGATCATGCACACCAGCGCGACAATGATGCTTTCCTCGATCAGCGTCGTCTTGAGGGTGGCAATGGCGCGATGGATGAGGTCGGAGCGATCGTAGACGGGGACGATCTCCGTTCCGGCAGGTAGGCTCGCCTTGATGTCGGCAAGGCGCGCCTTGACGTTTTCGATCACCGACAGGGCATTCTGGCCGTAACGCTGCACGGCAATGCCGGAGGCCATCTCGCCCTCACCATTGAGCTCGGTCACGCCTCGCCGCTCGTCGGGCGCAAGCTCTACGCGCGCAACGTCGCGCAACAGCACGGGCGCGCCGCCTTCCGACTTGACGACGATCTGCTCGAGGTCCTGAACGCCGCGCAGATAGCCGCGCCCGCGCACCATGAATTCCGTTTCCGCAAGCTCGATCACGCGCCCGCCCACGTCCATGTTGGACATGCGGATTGCCTCACGCAGCTTCGACAATGTCAGGTCAAAGCCTTTCAAACGGCGCGGGTCGACGATGACGGAATACTGCCGCACAAAGCCGCCGACACTCGCAACCTCTGCCACGCCTTCCGCCTTGGCGACCGCAAAGCGCACCTGCCAATCCTGCGTCGCGCGGGTTTCGGCGAGCGTGCGATTCTTTGCCATGACAGCGTATTGGTAGACCCAGCCGACACCGGTCGCATCCGGCCCCAACGTCGGCGTTACCCCGGCTGGCAAGGTGCGTGCCGCCGAAGACAGATATTCGAGCACGCGGCTGCGCGCCCAGTAGATGTCGGTGCCGTCCTCAAAGATGACGTAGACGAAGGACACGCCGAAAAATGAGAAACCACGCACAACCTTCGAACGCGGCACCGAGAGCATCGAGGTCGACAGCGGATAGGTAACCTGGTCCTCGATCACCTGCGGCGCCTGGCCGGAGTACTCGGTGTAAATGATCACCTGCGTGTCGGAGAGATCGGGCAACGCATCGAGCGGCACGTGGCGCACCGCATAGATGCCTGCCCCGGTCGCCAAGACCGTACCGATCAAGATTAGGAACAGGTTCCGGGCCGACCACCGGATCAGCGCGGAGATCATGGTTTGCTCTCCGCGGCAGCAGGCTGGGTGAAGGACTGCAGAGCCGCCTTGAGATTGCTCTCGGCATCGATCAGGAAGTTGGCCGATGTGACCACGTCTTCCCCCTCGGCCACCCCCTCGAGGATCTCCACCTGGTCGCCGCCGCGCATTCCCAGTTTAACGGCCCGCGGCTGAAACCGACCCTCGCCTTTGGCAACGATCACCACCTGCCGATTCCCGCTGTCGACGGCGGCAAGGTCCCGGCATGCCCCATTCTCGACGCGCTTGGCTCCGCGTTACCGGCGCAGGTTGCCGGCGCCTTGCGTTGAAGACAGCGGATGGCGCAAAAAGGCGTACAGCAGCACGGGCAGCCCGATCGCCGCTGGCAACACCCAGAACGCCCACTGAGGAAGCTCCCGCCACAGCGACAAGTTCTTGCCGTTGTCGACATAGAATGCGGTCAGCATCAGGATGTATGACAGGCCCATGCCGCTGATGTGAAACCTGACCCAATTGCGCCAACGCTCCCGTAGTGCTGTCCGCGCCACGGTCGCGGCGATCATGGACAGCGCGCCGAGGAAGAACAGATGATTGTTCTCCGCCCAGCGCACCACGGCCAGGCCCGTCGCCGAAGTGACAACCATTGCCAGGCACCAAAAGTAGATCGTTCCGAACGTCGAATGACGGCCTCGGCGCTTGTGGCTAAGCATGGCAGCAATGCCAGCCGCGACGCAGGCGATACCTACAATAATATGAAAACGCACCACCGCCAGGAAGACTGGGTCAACGGAGGGCACCGGAACGCCGAACACGATGGTTGTGTCACCGGGCATGGGATTTCAGCCTCAGGCGACCATCGGCGCCTGGGCTCATTGCCGAGGCGAGCAGACGTGTTATCGCGAGAATACCTTCGAGGCGTTCCGCAACTGCCGCAGCGTCGATCTGATAGAAAACGTGCCGGCCCTCCTTCTTGGCTGTGACGATTTGCGATGCGGCCAGCTGCTGCAGATGCCGCGCAACACCCGAGCGGTCCTGAGGCAGACGGGCGGCGATTGCGGCGATATCGCCACGGCCCAGCAGGATAAGCTCGCGTAACACCGCGATGCGCGCCGGCTCACACAGCGCCTTGAAGAACCCCGTGTCAAAAACCGCGACGCACCGCCGAGCGGCCTCCTGTCGTGACACCTTCATCTTGAGTTCTCCGATTTGCACACCATTCGCGCGCAACATTTGTCCAATGCGGCATCATATGCATGCGTGTGCACAAATGCATCTAATAAATATTGCGCATCCGACTACCGTGAGAATGTCTCCGGGCGGCGCTTGGGCCTGACCGGAAGATGGGCGCCGGCGCGTGCTTGGCTCCGGGCTGACCAGGAAGATCACAGCGACCCGCAGGCTCGCCTGCCTAACAGCGAAATGAGGACGATCACCGGACGAGAGGAGAGGAGGGCCTTCCTTGAAATCGGGCCAGCCCGTTCCTCAAAGCTGGCTGACAGCTCCGAGTGGCGATTGTAACTGAGAGCTAGACGTCAGAAAAAGAAGACCGGCGCGAATCCGCCGCCCGGCGTCCTGAAGTTGGTGGTCTGTCCCTGGTATAGGCGCGCCGCTGCCAACAGAACGTGCCCATCATAGGTGAAGAGGCGAACGTCGGTCTTGCGGGGCTCTGTTGCCGCATCCACCATGACCATCCGCTCTCCTGGGGGCACAAGCTCCTGGGAATGATTTAGCGTCTTTCGCAGACTATCGCCTACTATCGCTCGCAGGGCTCAACATATTGATATACTGAGAATTTCAATTCCGCGTCTATCGCGAGCTATCGCGGTCTAGCGAAACAATCTGACGGTAGATCTGACGGTATGCGCCATCTGCAAGTTCGGTCATTTTGTCGATACCGTCAGGCCGAATTCCTCCAGCTCAAGGCCGTTTTTTGCACTAAGCATTTGATATGGGACCATAATAATCCAAGGTTGACGGTACTTTTTCTGACGGTAAAATTGGGGGTCGAGAGCCTGAATTTGGGCCCCGAAAGGCCGTGACGATGCTGACCGATGTGTCTCTTAGGAGCCTGAAATCAAAAAATAAAGTGTACAAGGTCGCGGACCGTGACGGTATGTACGTGGCCGTTGCCCCTTCCGGCCAGATCACCTTCCGTTACGACTACCGTCTCAACGGCCGCAGAGAGACGTTGACCATCGGGCGCTACGGGACTGGCGGCCTCTCGCTTGGCGCGGCGCGCGAATTGTGCGGGGCAGCACGGAAGCTGGTGGCTGAGGGCCAGTCGCCAGCGCAGGAGAAGCAGCGCAAGAAGAGACGCCTTTCAGTTGCGCAACACTTCGGGGCGGTGGGCAAGCGCTGGTTCAAAGAAGCGCGCATGGCGGAGAGCACCCGCGCCATGCGGAAAGCAATTTTCGATCGTGACATCCTTCCTGTCTGGAACAATCGGCTGCTGACCGAGATCACGCCGGACGATCTGCGCGCTCTGTGCGGCAAAGTGAAAGACCGAGGGGCGCCGGCGACGGCCATTCACGTGCGCGATATCGTCAAGCAGATCTACGCCTTCGCAATCTTGCATGGCGAGAGGGTCAGCAACCCGGCTAACGACGTAGGACCGGCCTCCATTGCCACCTTTGCACCTAAGGATCGGGCACTATCGCCAGGCGAGATCCGCATCATGCTTCATCAGCTGGAGCATGTTCCGACGCTGCCAACCATCCGATTGGGCCTGCGGTTGATCCTGCTCACCATGGTGCGCAAGAGCGAGCTGCTCGATGCAGTATGGGACGAAGTCGATTTCGAGAATGCAGTTTGGAGCATTCCAAAGGAGCGCATGAAGCGTGGCAAAACGCACAACGTCTACTTGTCGCGGCAGTCACTCGACATCCTGATTGCTCTAAGGACATGCGCGGGGAATTCGCGATACCTGCTCCCATCGCGCTATGACGCAGACGCGCCGATGTCGCGAGCGACGTTCAACCGCATCACGGTCGCAGTGGTCGAGCGAGCTGCAAAGCAGAACTTGCCGCTCGGACCATTTACGGTTCACGATCTGCGGCGCACCGGCTCCACCCTGTTGAACGAGCTCGGTTTCAATCGGGATTGGGTTGAGAAGTGTCTCGCGCACGAGGAGGGCCGGTCTTCGCGAGGGGTCTATAACAAGGCGGAGTACGAGCAACAGCGTCGTCACATGCTGCAGGAATGGGCCGATATGATTGATGCCTGGGTTGAGCGGCGCAAACATGCGCCAACGCTCCTTCCCTCCTCCATGCAATGGATGGCGGCGGAGCCTACCGCCTGACTGGCCGGCTCGTGCGTTTTCGGACGTCAGGCGAGGGCACCCGCTTGCTCAGATGTGCGGAGGAGGTGCGTTGCCGCTCTTCAAGCCAGGCTTCGATCTCTGCGGCGTCCCACGCCACGCATCGTGGTGTCAGATAAAACCGACGAGGGAACTCACCTCGTTGCTCCATTTCATAGATGGTCGTGTCAGCCAGCGGCACCATCTGCCTGAGCTGACGGCGGCGAACAGCGCGCTTGAGAAAATCTGGTCTGGAATCCATATCCCCAAGCGGCGCATCGATTGTGCTCGCCAATCGGGTTGGCTGGGCCAGCAATCGTTCTGGTTCCCCATGTTGTCTCAGACCGCGCGCGCTAAGCGGCCTGTCGGATGCCTGATTGAGAGGGGGTGCCTCAGCGCCGTTCGGGTGTATCTCCAGCGGCTGCTGAGCATTGGTTGGTCGAGCGCTCCCCCGACCGTCAAAAGCGCCGACTCCTTTCGCTTTCTGCATCCTTTCTATCCCAAACTTATCTGGCGCGCGGATGGAGCGAACGGCCAGCGTGCAGCACAGCCATTATCCACCGTCATGGACAGCAGTCTCTCTCCTGAGGAGGATCATGACATCTGCCCCGCCACTCAATTGGGAAAGCCGGGAAAACGCAGGACGCGCGAGGAAAAGGGAGGAAACGGAGGGAATTTCAGGACCCCGCCTTCGACACGAGACCTCAGGGCGCACTCGGCTCGATTTCAATGAGCTGCGACGGGCCCAAGGAAGCGGTCCGGCCTATCCTTGTACAACCAGAGCGAACTCGAAGAACTAACTTATTGAAAGAATGGTCGGAGCGGCGAGATTTGAACCCCCGACCCCCAGTCCCCCAGGTTGCGATTGTCGATCTAAGCTCAAGAAAACAAAGAGAAAGCGTTGTACAAGGTCATCGCAAATCATGGCGATTCATCTGGAGGTCTGCGGGGGTTTGTACAACAGCGGCGCAGGCGTACGCGACCCAGCCACGGAAGATAAAACCGACGTAGAACAGGTTGATGCCGTGAAAACCGGGCATCCCGCTGAAGCTTCTCGTCGTCTTCAGAATGACGCCTACTCGGTTGCCTCTCAGGCCCACGCACTTTCTCCCTTCGTCCTCATACCCAGATCGACATCCGTCACCGCGTGCACAACCCAGACCTTGACATCTATATTTCTAGTGATATAGCTGAAACATGAGTGGACGGAAACAGCAACGCGAACAAATAGCGGCCGATGCCCTGGCAGCGCTGGGCAACCGCACCCGCTTACGTATCTTCAAGCTGCTCGTTCGCGCCGGGCGTGATGGCACCAATGTCGGTACGATCCAGCGCATGCTCGGTGTCCCGGCAACAACGCTGGCGCATCACCTCAGCACGCTCACTCAGGCGGACCTCGTTGTGCAAGAGCGTCGGGGGCGCGAGGTGATATGCACGGCCAACTACAAGGCGGTCAACGAGGTCCTGGAGTACGTGAGAGCGGAGTGCTGCGCCGGCTTGGAAGCCGCCGAAGCGTCCGAAATCGAGGCTGCATGATGGTTCCCCTTTTTTTGGCAAAACACAACTAGAAGTCTAGAGGAGTAGACGTATGTCGATCCAAACGCTCTTGGCGGAAGCTCGCGAATGGCGTGCCGTTCGGCTTGACCCGGCCTGGGTCGTCATCGCGATCATTTTCGCCGTGCTGGCGGTGGTCGTGCCACCCCAGGCCGCGGCCTCCGTCCTGTTCACCGCCAAAGCGCTTTGGAGCGTCCTGCCGTTTTTCGCGTTGTCGATCGGCCTTGCGGCCTATGCCAAGGCCACCGGCGCCGAAAACCTCATTGCCCGTGCCTTCGCCGGACGTTTGGAAATGATGGTCGTGTTTGCAAGCCTCATGGGCGCGTTGTCGCCCTTCTGTTCATGCGGCGTCATTCCCCTCATCGCGGCCCTGCTCGTCAGCGGCGTGCCCCTTGCGCCGGTGATGGCCTTCTGGCTCGCCTCGCCGCTGATGGACCCATCCATGTTCCTCATCACCACCGGCATTCTCGGCCTCCAGTTCGCCATGGCCAAGACGGTGGCTGCAATTGGTGTTGGGTTGCTCGGCGGCTTCGGTGTCCTTGTCATGCAGCGCATGGGCGTCCTGGTCGGCGCGCCGCTCCGAGATGGCATCGGCAATGGTGGTTGCGCTGGATCGAAGATCCGCAATCCGAAAGCCGTCGTTTGGCGCTACTGGCATGAGCCGGCACGCCGCGACGCGTTCTGGACGAACGCCCGTCAAACCACACTTTTTCTCGGCAAATGGCTGACCCTTGCCTTTGTTCTCGAGAGCCTGATGGTGGCCTACATCCCGAACAATCTGGTCGCCAGCATCGCAGGCGACGGCAGTTTCCTTTCCATTCTGACTGCGACCCTGGTCGGCATTCCGAGCTATCTCAATGGGAACGCGGCTCTGCCGCTGGTCGCCGGTTTGATGGAGAAAGGCATGGCGCCGGGAGCGGCCATGGCGTTCCTTGTCGGCGGCGGAGTGACGTCGATCCCTGCCGCTCTGGCCGTCTGGGCCATCGCGCGCCGGGCGGTCTTTGCTGCCTACCTCGCGCTGGCCACTGTCGGCGCCCTGCTCTCTGGGATTGTGTTCCAGATCATCGTGGGCTGAACCTGATAGGGGCGCTGCAGGCATCGATACCTGCCGGCCCCCCTTCCGTGCGCGACAATCGGGTGTACCTATGTTCGAATTGATCGTGTTTGAGAACTGCCCGTTTTGCCACCGCTGCCAGTTAGTGCTTCTGGAGAAGGGCGCAGCGTTCAGGACGGTGCAGATTGAGCGGTCAAAGAAGCAGGACTCCAAGCACCTGCTTTCGCCCTACGTGCGCGTGCCGGTTCTCTGGCACGACGGACGGCCGGTGTACGAGAGCAGCATCATCAATGAATACCTCGAGGAGATCGTCCCCACTCCTGCGCTGCTGCCCCAGGATGCGGGTCGGAAAGCGCTTGCCCGGTTCTGGATCGATTTCTGCAACACGCGCTTCATGCCCGCCTACTTCAATCTCCTGAAGGAGCGCAACCCCGAACGGCGAGCGCCGCTCAAGGCGGATCTGATGGGTCATTTGGAATTCATCGAGACTGGGGCCCTGGTCAATGTCAGCGAGGCGGAACCCTATTGGATGGGCCAGGATGTGACGCTGGTCGACTATGCGTTCTACCCCTTCTTCGAGCGCTTTGCTTCCGTCGAAACCTATCGCGACATCACCATACCAGCCGACCATCAACGCCTGCGTGGTTGGCTCAACAGCATGCATGGGCTGGAAGTTGTTGGAAGACTCGCTCGTCCGCGCGATTACTATGTGGAGTACTTCGGTAGGATCTACGCCGATCAGTGACCGCGTACGCCAGTCTAAACGTATTGGTGCGCAATGCCGCGAGGCAATTCACTCAGGTGGGAAGCGAATGACAGACTTAATGCCCTCGGCCGCCGACTGGCTCAACAGCTCATGTTTCTGCATCACGCTCAACCGCGACACTCTTCACGCAGCGTTGGAGCGTGAAGCCGGCGATCCTGAGTTTTCGTCCCGCTACATTCGCCCCCGCGAGCATCTCTTTTCCAATGTGCCGGTCTTCCTGGCGGCGCGCGACCTCCAGAAAATGACCGCTATTGTCCAGATGGTCGAGGCCGCCGCACGCTTGCCGCGCTATCAGGAAACCGTACTCGCGTGGGCTCCCGCGATCGCCCGCTTCGATCCCGGACCGCGAGGCGCCTTTATGGGTTATGATTTTCATCTCGGCGCCGCTGGCCCCAAGCTGATCGAAGTCAATACCAACGCGGGTGGGGCTTTTCTCAACGCCCTGCTCGCGAAAGCCCAGCGAGCCTGTTGCCCTGAAGTCGAGCGAGCTCTCAAGCTCCCACTTGTCAGCAACTTCGACAGCGAATTGGTCCGGATGTTTCAAGCGGAATGGGCGACCCAGCGCGGAGACGAGAAGCTCGAACGGATCGCGATCGTCGACGATGAGCCGGAGAGCCAGTATCTCTATCCAGAATTCCTGTTGGCGCGCCAAACCTTCATTCGCCATGGCATCGATGCGGTCGTCGCCGACGGAAGCCAACTTCGCTTCAGCCAGGACAAGCTATGGGTGGGCGAAGCGCCAATAGATCTTGTCTACAATCGCCTGGTAGATTTTTCACTGGAGCGGCCACAGCACAGTGCGCTGCGCGAGGCTTATCTCGCAGGCGCTGTCGTTGTCACACCAAACCCGCGCAACCACGCGCTGCTCGCCGACAAGCGCAACCTGACACTCCTCTCAGACATGGCAAGGCTGTCCAGCTTTGACTTGCCGGCCGAGCTGGCGCGGCTCTCTGCGCAAATTCCACGCACCGTCAGGGTGTCGCCGGACAATGCCACCGAGCTTTGGGATACACGGAGGGACCTCTTCTTCAAGCCCGCAACAGGTCATGGCGCCAAGGCTGTCTATCGCGGCGACAAGCTCACGCGCGGCGTCTGGCAGCAAATCCTCGCCGCCAACTATGTTGCCCACTCCATCATCTCTTGATCGCGTAATGCATTGAACAATCTCAAATAATTTTCATGACGTGGCGCTCATACCGTCAGAATTGCCGTCGGATCAGTTCGCTTGGCGGCGATAGCCCCCGATAGATGCTGAAGGTCCGATCCTGTTACAGGTACCTTCCACCCAAGCTGCGAGAGGTGTCCCGCCGCCCATGCCGGCATAGGGCGCATGGCGGCTCAGCATGTCTGCTCTACGTCAAAGAGCGTAGAGGCAACAGGGCGAGCGGATTGGGGAGTGTGCGCCAGTTGCGGAAATTGGTCTCCGACGAGTCGGTTCGCTATGGGCTGGAGAGCGACCAAAGTGATCATTGGGGTTTTGCAAATCTCCACTTTTGCCCTCGATGAGATGCTTCAGCCCCACCGCAAGTTCCGCACAATCGAAGTAGCGAATGGCGCCAGCAGGTATTCCCGCGGTACGCAGATGCCGAGCTCGGTGGGGGAAGCCGTCGTGGAAGTAATGAAGTCTCGCCGCAGCTCGGTGCGCCGGGCCTCGTCGAGGCCGCCGCCAGCATCTTGATCTCCCTGGTCGGGCATCCGAAAAAAGCTACCGTGGGCAGAGCATCAAGTCAGCCCAGTGCACCGATCCGGAAGCGCACGTGAGCGCTTAGAATGCAGACCGGACCTACGCTCGAAGGACGCTAGCTGGCTGCGGCACGCCCGACTCGTCCAGAGCGTAGGCGTATACCTCCTTCATCTTGATATTGGCGCTGTCGGTGTAGACCAACAGCCGCTGGCCGTCGGTGCGAGTTTTGACGATCCCGAACGCGGCGCGGCTGAAAGCGAAAAAGTCGCCCCGCTTCTCCGCCTTCTTGTCGTCGGTGAGCTTCGACCACCCCTCTAGCGTGAAAAAGGCCACGAGCTCGGTGACGAACACTAGCGGCTCGGGCACGCGGGACCACTTGCCCAGCGCACCCATCAATGTGGCGCGCGGATGAATGTATTCCTTGCGGGCGCTCTCATCTCCGCTCGACACGACGCTGCAGATAGGGGCTACGGCCTGGATGAAGGCGCCGGAGAAGTCGGCCGACCCGTGGTGGGGCACCTTGAACACCTCGGCCTTGAGGTTGAGAGCTCCCTTGTTGTGCTCGCGCGTAAGGAAGCGGCCGGCCTCGTCATTGAGATCGCCGGAGAAGAGGTAGCTGAAGCCGCCGTAGGTCAGGCGGAAGACGATGGAGTGCCCGTTGATGGTGTGTGATGCGGACAAACCACTCGACTTGAGATCGCTGGTCTCCAGCGACTCGTGGCCGATGCGTGGGCCCTTGGGAGGGCTTCCGAGGAACTTCAAGGCGGGCGTCCCCGAGACCTCGGTGACGAGCGGGCCGAGAACATCGACGCGGATGTCTTCGTCGGCCAGGAAGTCGAAGGCGTCCTGCGCGCCGAATTCCAGCCGCCTGAACTTGATTTCCGCCCTTTCGTTGTAGGTCGCCAGCGTCTTTTTCCAGAGCCTGAACGGCGCGTTCATCTCCTCGTCGGCGACCGCCAGCAGATCGTCTTCGAGGCCGACGAGAAACACGTCTTTGCCTACCTTCTTGGTCGGCCCCAGCAGATCCTTCTGGGGCACGCTCTTTTTGTTGCGCGTGCTCGGGCGCTTGACGATGCCGTTGTGATAGACGCGCTTCGGCGCGATGAAGAGTCTCTTACGCTTTTCCGCGTGTGTCTCGGATTTGAGAATCTCGGGAAGCCCGACAAAGTGATCGGCGTCTCCATGCGTCACGAGAATGCATTCGACCGGTTGTGGACGGGCGGCGGTCGTACCGCGAAAGCGCCCGGCAAGGTAGCGGGCGAACAGCTGGTTGTCGCCGCCGTCGACCAGCACAACCTTGCCCGCCGGCGACTCGATGACGGAGCCGTCGCCCTGCTGCACATCGACGAAGTTGACCTTGAGGACCTTATTGCGGTTCCTTGGCAGCACCACGTCGGACGCCTTGATCCCCGAGCTCTTGTTGGGGGTAATGAAGCCTGTGGTTGCCTCCGGCAGCACGCTGCCGTCCAACGCCTCGTGGAAGGTGGCGAGGCTGACCTCGACGTGGTTGCTGGTCTGGCGAATGACGGCGACCTCGTCACCCCAGGCGAGGGTCCTGAGCAGATTCTTGCGGTCCTTGTCCGCCCATACGTCGGCCAGATCGACGTTGATGACGTGCTTCTGCGCCATGGGTGTACTCCTCTCCCTATCTCTTCCCGAGGGGCGAACTGGACGCACCCGCATGGAAGAGGAATAGCCAGGCCGCTCGGGGAGACGATCACCGTCCGCCGGGCGGAAAACGCCGCATTCGGATCATTCCGTACGCATGCACGTTCCGCAATGCCGGTGAAGTCGGAAAGTAAACGAAATCGGGCGCTACGGATGGGCCGGAAATGGATGGGCGAACATCCCGAGGTCATCAACAATGATCGCGTCCGAACGCCTGTACCCTGGTACGCTTCCCCTTGAGCGCCGCGCTAGCAGGTGCGCCGCTTGCCGCTATCCTCGTTGTATCGGCGCTGAACCTTGAGCACGAGTCAACCGACCCCACCTCCGTTGACAAGTCAGTGTTTTGGATTGAGAACATACGTGTGGTGGTTCCGCATCGGATCATTCCGAGGCGGGAAAAGGGAATATGGTGCGCAGCTCCCATTGGGTTGCAATGCCATGGCTGCCCCCGCAACTGTAAGTGGCGAGTTCTCTTTCATCTAAGCCACTGGCGAGCTGATTTCGCCGGGAAGGCGTAAGAGGACGCTCGAGCCGCGAGCCAGGAGACCTGCCATCTCATGTCGCCCATCTGGCGTGCGGGGCGCGCGCGAGAGCGGTTTGCCGTCGTGGTGACGCAGTGTCGTTCTTGCAACCACGGTGGTCACCATGGTCAACCTGTCCCTCGTGCTCCCCAAAGGGGAGCGTGCGACGCCTGCGGTACGTGATGCCTATGATCGGCGCGTCCTCAGAACCATCACAAGCCAATCGGTAACGGCCGCCATTTGGCGCCGCAAGATGCCATTCCATTTGGTGCGCTGGCTGGCAACACAAAGGCCGGCGCGCATGCTGCAACTTGGACTGATTGTCCGTCCCAAAATCCTGTTCGACGAAATAAGCCAAGCGGCTGACGCCGCCGGCATGGTCGATTGCCACGAGCGACAGCTTTTCGTCAGTGACGTATGCGAGTTGGCGGGCGAGTTCGCGCGCATCGTGAAATCAGCCAACGTCGAAGTTCGCCTTACCCTGACTGACGAGAAGGGCCTGCAGACGGAGGCAGCCAAACCAGGCCTCCGCCTGGTGACTGTTTATCGGGTAGAGGCGGTGCGCCATTTTCTTCAGGATCGCAAGACAACAACGCACGACTGGGAATTGGTCTGCGGCGCCACAGCCGCGGCGCTGCCGCCTGGCGCGGTGGTCATGCTGAAACAACGGTCGCCCGGCCGGTTTACAAAACCGAGCTTCTTGAGGGTGATACCATCGCCGGGCGAAAGTCCTGGCTCGCGGCTGTTCTACCGGCTCCAGGTCGCGCCGTAAGCGCGACCTGCGTTGAGGCGCCCGGGTTCAAGCCTTCTTGTTCTGACGATTGTTGATCAGGCCTTCAACCACCTCCGGCTCGGCCAAGGTCGAAATATCGCCAAGATTGGAAAAGTCGTCCTCGGCGATCTTACGCAGAATGCGGCGCATGATTTTGCCCGAACGAGTTTTGGGCAGGACGGGTGAGAACTGGATCAGGTCTGGTGTCGCCAGCGGCCCGATCTCCTTGCGGACGTGTGCAACCAGCTCCCTTTTTAGCTCGTCGTCGCCCTTGTTGCCCTGGATGAGGGTGACGTAGCAGTAGATGCCCTGTCCCTTGATATCGTGCGGATAGCCGACCACGGCTGCTTCCGCCACGCTGTCGTGCGAGACCAACGCCGACTCCACCTCCGCCGTGCCCAAGCGGTGTCCTGACACGTTGATGACGTCATCGACGCGGCCGGTGATCCAGTAGTACCCGTCCTCGTCGCGCCGACAGCCATCACCGGTGAAGTATTTGTTGGGATAGGTGGAGAAATAGGTCTGCACGAAGCGCTCGTGGTCTCGGTAGATGGTGCGCATCTGGCCGGGCCAGCTGTCCAGAATGACAAGATTGCCCGATGCGGAGCCGCTCAGCACTGTGCCCTTGTCGTCGACAAGCTCTGGCTGGATGCCGAAGAACGGTCGCGTCGCCGAGCCGGGTTTAAGTTTGGTGGCGCCCGGCAACGGCGTAATCAGAATGCCGCCGGTCTCGGTTTGCCACCAAGTGTCGACAATCGGACAACGACCGTCCCCCACAACCCGATGGTACCATTCCCACGCCTCTGGATTGATAGGTTCACCAACCGAGCCCAGCAATCGCAGCGACGAGCGGTCGGTGCGCTTCACGTAATCGTCGCCCATACCCATGATGGCACGGATGGCCGTCGGCGCGGTGTAGAAGGTGTTCACCCTCCATTTGTCGCAAACGTGCCAGAACCGCGACGCGGTGGGGTAGTTGGGGACGCCTTCAAAGAGCAGCGTGGTGGCGCCGTTGGCTAGCGGTCCGTAGATGATGTAGCTGTGCCCGGTCACCCAGCCGGCGTCAGCCGTGCACCAATAGATGTCGCCGTCGTGGTAGTCGAACACGTACTGATGCGTCATTGATGTGTAAACCAGATACCCACCGCAACTGTGCACTACACCCTTCGGCTTGCCCGTTGAACCGGACGTGTAGAGAATGAACAGCGGGTCTTCGGCGTTCATTTCTACGGGTGGGCAGTTGGCGTCGACCTTGACCAGTTCCTCGTGCAGCCAGATGTCGCGACCGGTGCTCCAGCCAACCGGGCTGCCGGTGCGGCGCACGACCAGCACCTTCTCGTCGCCGGCGCACTTCTTCAAAGCCTCGTCGGTATTAGCCTTCAAAGGGATCGATCGTCCCCCGCGTACACCCTCGTCAGCCGTGACGATGAATTTGGATTGGCAGTCATTGATGCGCCCGGCCAGACTGTCGGGTGAGAAGCCGCCGAATACGACCGAGTGCACGGCGCCGATCCGCGCGCAGGCCAAGAAGGCGTAAGCGACCTCGGGAATCATCGGGAGATAGATCGTGACCGGGTCACCCTTTTTTACGCCCATGGCTTTGAGCACGTTGGCGAACTTGCAGACGCGTTCGTGCAGCTGCCGGTAGGTGATCTTCTCATCCATGGTCGGATCGTCACCTTCCCAGATAATGGCGACCTGTTCGGCGCGATTCTTGAGGTGACGATCGATGCAGTTGGCGGACACGTTGAGCGTGCCGTCTTCGTACCATTTGATGGACACGCCGTCGGGCGCGTAGGAAGTATTCTTGACCTTCGTGTAGGGCTTGATCCAGTCGATGCGCTTGCCCATCTCGCCCCAAAACATGTTGGGGTCGTCGATGGAGCGTTTGTACATCGCTAAGTACTTGGTATTGTCCACCCAGGCGCGGTTCGCCCACTCGGGCGGCACATTGTAGATTTTATCCAACATGGAGGTGTTCCTCACGCGACAATGCTTAGCACCATTGTCAGCTCGACGATCAGCAACCGATCGATGGTCGAAGTTCGGAGCCGCAACAACCTGTCAGGGCAGCTCCCAGAAAGTGGCACGCATAAGGGTGCAAGAGGCAAACGTATGGCTCTCCGTGCACCGTTGCATGAACGACATTCGTTCCACCGCGATCAAGCCGGCCATAGCACCAGCTAAACCCAAAATCACCATAAAGCGCCAAGGCACTCTACGGCGTTGCGGATCGCTCGGAGGATCGGTCGGCATGTATGCAGCGCCCGATGGCATTCGTCTTGATGGGTTCAGCCTATGGGCTTTTTAACCCACGCACAACATGTGAGGCCGCGTGCGCGACTTCATCCGCAAGCAGCTTGCTGGGCCTTCTGCTTCACACCCTTGCCGGCATCACGGCAGCAACTGCCAAACCTCGGCCGTTATGTGCGCACTCGTTTCGAACTCTTCGCTGACGGCGACCGGGTAGCTGGCCAACTGTCGCCGCCGGATGCGTGGGAAATGCGTCCGCGCGGGATCACCAACCAGCACCAGCACGCCCGCGCCAGCGATGCGGCGCAGCAATTGCGTGGCACTGCGGGCGACATGCGCCTCATACCAAAGATCACCTGCGAGCACGGCATGTACCCCCTCTAATTTCGTTCTAGCCCACTCGGTCTGAAGAACCTCGATTGATACCTCATTGAGGTGAGCGTTGACGCGCACAGCCGCCAGCGCAACGGGGTCGCAATCGACAGCTTGCACAGCTCGCGCGCCGGCTAGGCTGGCGGCGATCGCAGCCACCCCGCAGCCCGTGCCAAGGTCCACCACGTTGCTCCCGCAAACGATTGGATTATCGAGTAAATATCTGGCTAACGCCTGACCGCCTGGCCACGCCACCGCCCAGTATGGTGGCGCCGGACCAAAGCGCGCCGGAAGACGGCAACGAAACTCCTCGAAGGCTTGGCGGCCCGGCTTCAGCCGCAGCGAAATTGGCGCACAAAGTGCTGGCCGAGCGATCTCGGTAAACGCCTCTACAGCGGCCTCGTCGGCGGCCTGGTCCCGGAGCGCTGCCATTTCTTGCCTTGATGGTTTCGCCTATACGGCAGTCTAGGTTGCTAACAGAGGACGATCGCGAGTGATGGCCAAGGTCGTTGTGATGTGTTGGCAGGAAATTCCTTCCGCCATTGAAGTCAAGGATGGCGAGGGAACGCAAAAGGTTCAGCTCAGCAACCGCTTCCTGGAACTGATCGACATGATCGCCATGCGGCGCAAGCTAGCCGGTACCGACGACTATCTCATGCAATGGCGCAAGGAGAAACAGGCGGACCGGCCGGGCAAGGCAGCCGACGTTGCACGCGCTGTGGCCGACGAGATCGAAGGCCGCTATGACCAAATTCGCGAGGCCGCCCTGGCGTCTCTGAATGGCTGATGTCGCTGGTCGACCCAGAACAAACCCGTCCCCACCAGAAGTGATAAGTCGCCGTGCGTCATGATGTTATGAGTCGCCCCTCAAACTTCTCGCCACCTGGCTTGATGCATCCTGTGCGGCACTGGACCGCCAAGTGCCCGCTTATCGACGTTCCGCGCTTGCTGCGCGTGCACCGGTACACCAAGCCCGACGTGGTCCGACCCGCTATCCGCAAGACCGCCGAAGCCATGGCGCAGCGCGCTGCCGACCTCGCCGAGCCGCAAGCCAGTTGGCGACGGGTCCCCATCTCGTCCAATCGGGGCGACAGCCTAAACCTCGTCAATGGCACCACCTTTCGCTGCGAGGTATTCGGACAACTTCTCAAGGACGCCACCGAAATCATCGTCTTTGTCATCACGCTCGGCGATCGATTCGACGCCGCAGTCCGTCAGATGATCGAGGACTTCGAACCGCTTGAGGCGCTGTTTCTGGAGAGTGCCGGTTGGTTGTCGATCGAGAGGCTGTCCACTCAGTTCGGCGGCTACCTGCGTAGCGAGTTAGCCGGCGAAACGCTACGGCTCGGCCTGCGCATGGGACCGGGCTATAGCTACAGCGTCCACGGTGATGAGGCACAGCGCGTGATGTGGCCGCTCGAACAGCAGAAGGAGCTGTTCGGACTATTCGGTAACGCTGTTTTGCCAGTCGAACTCATGTACAGCGCAGCCATGCGGCCGAAAATGTCGCGTTCGGGGCTATTTGCTGTGCTGCCACCCGCAGCCGACCCGGCCTGATCGATCCGCCAATTGAACCCATTGCAAGGTGCCGATGTGCAAACTTTGTTGAGTTGGAGCTCGGGGAAAGACTCAGCATGGGCGCTTCATGTGCTGCGACAGCGCTCCGACTTAACGGTGGTCGGACTGGTCACGACCATCAACACCGCCTTCGATCGAGTGGCCATGCACGGCGTGCGCCGCAGCCTTGTGCAGGCTCAGGCCGATGCAGCCGGCCTGCCGCTGCACGTCCTGCCCATCCCACACCCCTGCCCGAATGAAGCGTACGAACGCATCATGGGTAAATTCGTCGCTGAGCAGGTCGAACGAGGCATTACAGCGATTGCCTTCGGCGATCTGTATCTCGAGGAGGTGCGGCGCTATCGCGAGGACAAATTGACCGGCACCGGGCTGACCCCGATTTTCCCGCTCTGGCAGATCCCAACTCGCGCGCTGGTGCGTGACATGCTCGCCGGCGGGCTTACCGCCTATGTCACGTGCCTCGACCCCCGCAAGGTTCCTGAACGCCTGGCGGGCCGGCAGCTCGACAAAGACTTCCTTGCCGAACTCCCCTCCGACGTCGATCCCTGCGCCGAGAACGGCGAATTCCATACCTTTGCCGCCGCCGGCCCGATGTTCGCCCGTCCACTTGCCGTAAAGACCGGTGATGTCGTGAAGCGCGACGGTTTCGTGTTCTGTGATCTGGTAGCAAGCGACTAACTCAGCATGGCCCCATTGCCGCGCGTGGTCAGTGCGCCGCGCGGAAATGCTCGGCCACGCCTGGTGCAGAGACCGCGGCCAACTGAAGGTCGTCGGACAGTCCCGCACCATGCGTATGGTGCGCCACCCCTGCCGAAACCCAGCATGAGCCAGCCCGCAGCGGCTTGAATATATTTTCAATATACGGCGGACCACTAAGGCCTCACCCGGTACGGAGGAGATCATGAAAGAATTGCTGCCGCGCGAGCGGTTCGTTCGCACGCTTCGGCGCGAACCCGTGGATCGCGTTCCGCTGCTCTACCGCATGAAGCACGAGGCCAAGGAAAAGCTGGCGCGCGTTTACGGGATCGAGGATGCCGCCACGGGCCGCAAGCACAATCCCACCCTCGAACTGCGCCTGGGCAACGATGCCATCATCTACCAAATCGGCATCAATGCCGATTTCTCGCATCGGCCAATCAAGATCGGCGAAACTTGGCACAACCACTTCAACGTCGGTTACGGCAAGTCGGGCCTGCAGGTCCGTACCCACGACGAGGAACAGGTATTCCAGAAGACCCAGGAATTCTGGGGCCCGGCCAAGGTGGTGCCAGAGAATTTCCCCAGCTTTCATCCCATCAAGACGATGGAGGACCTGAAGAACTACAAATGGCCGGATCCCAACGATCGAGCCATCCTCGATCCGATCAAGAACCTGTGTGAGAAATATCAGAAGGACTACTTCATCATCGTCGACATGTCCTCGACCCTAATCGAGGCCGCCTACGCCCATATCGTAGGGACGCAGAATTTCTTCCTGTTACTGTTCGATCAGCCGGACTTCATCGCCGGCGTACTGGACGGCTTGACCGACTACTACACCGAGCTTGGCCTCAACGCCATACGCATGGGCGTCGACATGATCCGCGTCGGCGACGACGTTGGCGCTCAGCAGGCCATGATGATCTCGCCCAAGCAATGGCGCGAGCTCGCCAAGCCGCGCTTTGAGCGCATGTTCAACGCCTTCCGCAAAGAAAACCCCGAGATTTACATCAAGCTGCATTCCTGCGGCGACTACTCGCCGATTCTTCCCGATGAAATCGAGCTCGGCGTGCATCTGTCGGGACTGATGCAGCCCACGGGCGGCCTCAAAGACCAGGTCAGCATCAAGAAAAAGTATGGCGACCAGATCACTCTGATCGGCGGCTTCGATGTGCAGCGGTTGCTGCCGCGCGGCCAGGTCGAGGACGTCAGGCAAGGTGTGCTGCAGGTCATGAAGAACCTTGCCGTCGGCGGTGGCTACATCTTCTCGCCCTCGCACTACATCCTGGCCGATGTGCCCGTGCAAAACATTTACACCATGCTCGAGGCGCAGCGCGACTTCGGCACCTACGGCAGATATCCACTCAACTAAGCGCAAGGGGGTTCAAGCGAATGTCTGATCCAGTGCTCCAAGTTCCCGAGGGCTGGGAAAAGCACGCGCCATCCGGCTGGGAATGGCAGACGCTTTGGGAAGCCATCGAGAATGGTGATCACGTCTACGCCAAGGAACGCGTGCAACAGGCCATCGATACTGGGATCGATCCACGCACCATTCTCGACCACGGCCTATTCCCGGGGTTCAATTTGCAAGGTGATCGATTCTCGGCACAGATCATCTTCATTCCGGAAATGCTGATCACAGCTCGCGCCATGAAGATCGGCCTGGCGCTCATTCGGCCACTGCTTGCCGCCAAGGCCGAGAAGCCGGTGGGCACCTTTGTAATGGGAACGGTGCTGGGCGACATGCACGACATCGGCCAGTCGATCGTCACCATTATGCTGGAGAACGCCGGCTTCCGGGTGATCAACCTCGGCACCGATGTGCATCCCGACAAATTCATCAAAACGGCGGTCGACGAAAAGGCCGACCTGGTCGGCTTCTCGGCCCTCCTCTCGACCACCGTCTACTACCAGAAGGTGACTATCGAGGAGTTCCAGAAGGCCGGCTTCCGCAAGAACGTCCACATCCTGGTCGGCGGTGCTCCGACATCGCAGGAGTGGGCGGACGAGTGCGGAGCCGACGGCTGGGGCAAGGACGCAATCGAAGCCGTCAAGCTCGCCCTCAAGCTCGTCAAGGACAAGCGGGAACCGTGGGCGGAGGCCGCGTGATGCTTGCCTATCGGTCGGATGAGACGCCAAGAGAGGCCATTGCATGAGTCAAACGGTCAAGGTCATCTTCCAAGGCCTTGAGGGAGGCGCTCCCGACCATATCGCCTCGGCACTACGCGGCGCCTCGATCCTCGATGCGGCACACAGTGGCGGCGTGGAGATCGCCGCCACCTGCGGTGCGCGCGGGCGATGCCGCAGCTGCCGCATCAAGGTGGTGCGCGGAACCGTCCCGCCACCGACGGTGCAGGACACCGTCCAACTCGGCAGCGAAGCCGTGCGCGACGGCTTCCGCCTCGCCTGCCAGACCAAGCTGGTGGAAGATTCCATCGTCATGCCCATGCCGCTGCGCTCGGAGGCCGGGCACCAGATTCTCGGCAGCGGCAAAAGCGCTTCCGATGACAGTCGCCTAGTGCTCGACTCCGGCGTCGAAAAGCGCCTCGTTAAAGCCAAGGCCCCGGTCAGCGAGCATCACCAAACCTCGGACCACGAGGAAATCCTGCTCGCCGCCGAGGGCGCCGCCGCGCGCGAGATGCCACTCGACGTGCTGCGCAAGCTACCGGCCATCCTGCGCAGTCAGGCAGGTCAGGTGACGGTCACCAAGTTCAACGGTCGCATCATCGATGTCGAGGCCGGCGATACCACGCAGCACTGTTACGGCATGTCGTTCGACATCGGCACCACCAGCATCGTCGGCTCCCTGCTCGATCTCGCCAGCGGCGAAGAGCTGGCCTCGGTCGGCTCCATGAATCCGCAGGCACCGTTCGGCGGCGATCTGATGTCGCGCATCGCTTTCGCGCAGTTCGACGACAAGAAACTGCAAACCCTACGTGTCAAGGCTCTCAATGCCATCAACGATTTCATCAAGGAAGCCTGTGACAAGGCCAACGTCTCACACGAGCACATCTACAAGGTCGTGCTGGTTGGAAATACCTGCATGCATCACATCCTGCTCGGCATCGACGTTTCCTATGTCGGGCTAGCTCCGTATGCACCGGTCGTGCGTGACGCCCTGGTCATTCCCGCCAGGGATCTGCCGCTCAAGGTCGCCCCACGCGCGCAAGTCTGCACCCTGCCCATCGTGGCCGGCTTCGTTGGCGCCGATACCATGGCGTGCGTGCTGGCCACCCGCATCTATGAAAGCAAGGAGATCCGCGCCCTCGTCGATATCGGTACCAACGGTGAGGTGGTGATGGGCAGCCGCGATCGCCTGGTGGCCTGCTCAGCACCAGCCGGTCCGGCGTTTGAGGGAGCGCAAATTCGCCATGGCATGCGCGGCGCGGTCGGCGCCATCGAGCGTGTGCACATCGATGGCGACGTCCGTTGCACGGTGATTGGCGATCAGCCCGCCAGCGGCATCTGCGGCTCGGGCCTCCTCGACGCCTGTGCCAAAATGGTCGACGCTGGCGTCATGGAGGCGTCCGGGCTGTTCCGACGCAAGAAGCTCGACGAGCTACCGGCCCCGCTCTCCAAACGCTTGGTCAAGAATCTGGAAGGCGGCACCGAGTTCGTGCTGGTTTGGGCGGAACAGGCGGCAAAGCCAGAAAACGTCACCCTCACGCAAGGCGACGTGCGTCAGCTGCAACTCGCCAAGAGCGCCATCTACTCCGGCATCGCCATGCTGCAGCATGTCATGCAGGTCAGCCACGACCAGCTGCAGGAACTAATGCTGTGCGGCGGCTTTGGCAACTACATCGACATCGAAAGCGCCGTAAAGATCCGCCTCCTGCCTGAATTACCGGTCGATCGCATCACTTACGTCGGCAATGCGGCGGCCCTCGGCGCGCAAATGGCCCTTCTCTCGGAGACCGAGCGCCGGCGCGCCACCGAGCTCGCCAACCGCATGGAGCACGTGGCGCTGGCAGCGCGGCCGGAATTCCAGGAGATCTTCATCGAAGGCATGAAGTTTGCGGGGCGCGTCACCCACTCAAGCGATGCACGCCCCGCTTCGACTGCAAGCACTGCCATGGTGGGCGCCGCGGGGGAGTAGCATGCGCATCATCCTCCTGTTCGGGTTTCTCGGCTCCGGCAAGACGACGCTGGCGCAGCGTATTCTCGAGCAGTGGGCTCCCAAGGAGAAGCTTGCCCTGATCGTCAACGAGTTTGGCGACGTGGGCGTCGACGGCGAGATCCTCAAAGGCAACGGCATCGACATGGTCGAGCTCTCGTCCGGTTGTCTGTGCTGCACGCTGCGTGGCTCGCTGATGTACGCCATTGAGCAGCTCTCTGCCCGCGCGCCCCTCAAACATATCGTCATCGAGGCGACGGGCGTCGCCGAGCCTGAGCAGATGCTGGAGGACTTCGCCGATCCGACGTTTCGCGCGCGCTTCGAGATCGGGCCGATTACCACCGTTCTCGATGCGCCCAAATACACCAAGATCCGCCCCATGCTGGGTGAGTTCTTCGACGCCCAGGTGGAGAAGGCTGACCTTGTCGTCCTGAACAAGATCGACTTGGCCGATGCCGCATTGCTGGACGCGGTGGCCGACGAAGTGCGCGACCTCAACCCGGACGCCCTGGTGCGCTTTGCCGAACGCGGTGACATCGACTTGAGCGAAATCATGCAGGGCCCGCCCAGCCGCATCGCTGCCCGCTACGCACAAGGCTTGGCCGGCCCGCATCAGCACAGCCACGAGCATCACGAACATCACGACCATGCCGGCCATGCGCACCGTGAGGCTCACCACGCCCCGGCCGACTCGTTCGTCGTCGACTTGGCGGGCGAGGTGCACAAAGCAGCGTTGCAGGCCTTCTTTGCCCGCGCTCCGGCGGGCCTGTGGCGCGCCAAAGGGTTTCTACGAATCGACGGCCAGCCCATGCTCGTCCAGTACGCGCTGAGCGGGCTTGATATCACAGCAACGACACCGCGCGGCCGCCAATACTTGGTCCTGATCGGCAAAGATCTCGATCGCGCTGGGCTGACCGCGCAACTCGAAGCCATGCAACGCAACCCGGAAGCGGCATGATGGCGGCGCCCGCAATCACCCACGCGCCGACCGTGCGCGAGCCGCGCTCGCTGGCAGAGCGTGCCTACCGCCAGCTGGTTCGCCTCATCACTCGCTTGGAACTGCCGCCCGGCAGCCTGATTGTTGAAAAGGAACTTACCTTGCGGCTCGGCATCGGCCGCACGCCGATGCGCGAGGCCCTGCAACGGCTGGCAATCGAAGGCCTGGTCGTGCATCAACCCAACCGCGGCATGTTTGTCACCGACGTCACCACGTCAGGCGTGCAGAGCATCTATGAGTTTCGCAGCATCATCGATGCCAGCCTGGCGCGCCTTGCGGCGCAGCGCGCTACGCTTGAGCAAACTCGGCAACTGCTGGAGCTGCACGATCGCCTGGTAGCCGCCAGTCGAGCCGGCAATATCGACGACTACGTTGAGCTCGACCGCTCGTTCTACGGCATCCTCGCCGCCGCCGCGCAAAACGACTACCTCACCGAAGCCGTACCGCGCATTTTCCACCTGCATTTGCGCTTGTGGTTCTACATCTCCGCGCGGCGCGGCGACTGGCAGAATGTCGCCAACGCACACGCCGAAATGGCCGGCAGTGTCGCGCGGGCCGTCGCCCAGCGTGCGCCTGACGACGCACAGCACGCCATCACCAGCTATATCGCCCGTCGGCACCAAGACTTGCACGATCTTTTGTGGCAACCCGTGCATGGAAGGAGCGAACCATGAGTAGGGATTTGGCAGCGCACGAAAAGGAACCGTTCCAGAAGCTGTACGGGGTCGGGGCCAAATGCCGGATGTGCGGCGATCCAGGTGTCACCATCCGCATCTGGGAAAAATATGGTGCCACGGCCCACATGGTGGGCGGTGACATCACCCCGTCCGGTATCGTCGCGGCAGTCGTGGTGTGCCAGCACTGCGGACACGGTCAGGTCGTGTCCCGTTCCAAAATCCGCCAAGCGGAAAGCGTCTCCAACTGACAAGACCGGCGCAGCGCCGTCTAACGCCCACTGCCTAGCACCTGCATTACCTCTTGAGGGAGGCGGAGCGAAACATGACCTACTATCTGGCGCGAGCCAAAATCTCCAAGGATATGATTACCGCCCTGGTCAGCCGGCCCGAAGACCGCATGGTGGCAACAACGCGCTTCCTGCAGCAGATTGGCGGTCGGCTGCATAATTACTTTTTCTCGTTCGGCGAGTTCGATATCGTCCTGCTGTTCGAGCTGCCGGACAACGTTAGCGCTGCATCGTTGGCCATGACACTCACGGCAGCAGGCTCGGTCACAGAAATGGAAACCACGCCGCTGCTGACCATGGAAGAGGCCGTTGCTGCGATGCAGCGTGCCGGACAGGCGACCGGCGTCTACGTGCCGCCGGGCCGCACCACAACGTCAGCTCGCTAGGCTCGCCGATTGCGCGGCCACCGAGGCAGCCGGCTGTTTCGGCTTCTTGGTGTTGCCGCGCACATACTTTAGATACTGGATGGCATACTCGTCTTCAGACGTCATGACATCGGCCGCGTACTTGAATTCCACGTAGTCCAGCGGCGGATTCATCAATGGGTCGATCATGATGGCGTCGCAACCCTGCATGATCGCCAAACGGATAAAGGCGTCGTTCAGCAACTTGCGGCGCGGCAATCCGAACGACACGTTGGACAGTCCACCGAAGATGTGCACCTTGGGAAAGCGCTTACGCAGCTCGCCGACCGCGTCCAGATAGTCCTTGCCGTACTGGGGTCCGGCTCCAACAGGAAACACCAGCGGGTCCAGGTAGCGATCTTCCATTGGCACGTTGGCTTTGTCCATCAAGGCCATGCACTGCGTCATGTTTTCTACACGCTGCTCGGCGTTCTGCGGCATGCCGGAGGCCCCTGAGCCGTTGGCGAACAGCATGCATTTGTGCTCGCGCGCCAGCTCCATCAGCACGTCGCGACCGGCCTCCAGGCTGGTCGAATTGATCGCTGGCCGCCCCTTGCTGTAGTCGTACACCTCTAGGCCCGCCTGGATGGCTTTCGGATCGGAAGAATCGAGCGCAAACGACACATTGGCCAATTGCTGTGCGGTGCGCACCGTCCAGCGCATGTATTCAAGCCGCTCTTCCGGATAGACTGACAGCTCATCGACGCACAGGTCGACGATCTCCGACCCGGCGTTGACCTGCACCAGAATGGCCCACTTCAAGAAGCGCAGGTCCTTCCTGCGGATAGCCTGGCCGATGTGGCCGATGCGCTCCGTCTTGATCTTGTTGGGATCCTGCGGAAAGATGTCTGTAATGTCGAGCACGGCGCGCGAGCCGTCGAGATCGGTATAAACATAGCCGACCTTGCCGTCTTCCCTGACAATGTTGGGGCTGTCGGCCTTGATGCGGCGCGTCGTATTGATGTTCTCTCCAATCACGATCAGCTTCGACTTCTGCGGCTTGCTCGTCATTGATAAATCTCTCCCAATGCGGACGGCAGAATCCGCCCTCTGTCGCGCCGATGCCGGTAGGTCCCCGTTGCGGGTTGGGTGGCAACAGACGCTCGCGGCCATCCGACTGCGATGGCTGTCATATCGCATCTGGAGCCGCCGCAGCTATGCGCTGGACTAGCCACCCCCGCGCGCGTGGCTGGGAGCCTGGCGCCTTGCTGGCGGCGCGCTGCGCCCCCTACCATGTCCTCAGCGGTATTGCCCGCTCGCACGGCGTGTGAGCGGCGGCTTTGGCGCATCGATCGGGGCAAGTGATGACGATCCAAGAAGCAAACCTTGCCGACCGCCTGGCGCAGATCAAAGGCGCCAAAGTCATCAAGAGCTTCTGCTACACCTGTCCCTGGCAGTGCCCGACCGAGGTCTACGTCCGCGATGGAAAGGTCGTGTACCACAAGGGCAATGCGCAAAGCCCCAACAACATCGGCTCGCGCTGCGCCAAGGGCATGGCAAGCTGGTATATCACCCAGGATCCCGATCGCCTCAAGTATCCGATGCTACGCACCAACGCCAAGGGTGAGCCGGGGCAGTTCAAGCGTATCTCTTGGGACGAAGCGTTCAGCTTCATTGCCGGCAAGCTCACGCACATCGCCAACACGTTTGGCCCCGAGGCTGTGGCGCTGACCTGCCACCACGACCCGAACACCCAGTTCTATCGCCATCTGTTGGGTGACCTGTACGGTTCGCCCAACATGTACGCGCATACGTCAGGGTGCGAGCAGGACCGACGCGCCGCCTGTCTGACCCTGTTCGGCCACGTATTTCCCATGCACGACTTCGCCAACTCGCGCTACGTCATGCTGTGGGGCATGAACATGCTCGGCGCCAATCAAGGGCTTTGGGAAAGCCGCGCGCTGCTGCAGGCCAAGAAGAACGGCATGAAGCTGGTGGTCATCGATCCAAACTTCACGGAGACGGCGCAAAAAGCCGATGAATGGATTCCCATTCGTCCTGGCACCGATACGGCTCTGGCTTTGGCAATGTGCCGCGTCATCATCGACGAAAATCTGCATGATGCGCCGTTCTGTGACGCTTACACCGAAGGCTTCGCTGGCTTCCGCGAGCATCTGCGCCTCAAGGATTATGCCCCCGCCTGGGCGCAAGACATTACGGGCATCGATGCCAACACAATTGTCCGGCTGGCTCGCGAATTCGCCACCACCAAGCCAGCCATGTCGGCCATCTTCAAGGGCTCGGGCTACTACACCAACGGCCACGACGCAGGCCGCGCCTGCTACATTCTTGATGCCATAACCGGTCAGGTCGACGGCCCCGGTCATCTGCACCTGAAGGACTGGGCGCCGCTCGGCCTCCCCGTCGCCATTCCCGACAGCGCCAAGGGCAAAAGCAAGAATCCACCCTTGCACGTGGCGATGGGCTATCCGCTGGCACCCGATCTGCCCAACTCGCGCCTGCCGGAGGCCGTCATCGACGGCAAGCCCTACCCCGTCAAGGGTCTATGGGTGCACTCCACCAATCCGGTCATGAGCGATCCCAACCGGGACCGCGTCAAAGAGATGTTCCGCCACCTGGAATTGGCGGTGGCTTGCGAGCTGTTCATGAGCGAGACGGCACTGGAATGCGACATCGTCCTGCCGGAGACCTCGTTCTATGAGCATGCCGAGATTCGGCAAGGCATGTGGCTCGGCCCCGAGGTCATTCTGTGCCAACCGGCCGTCGCTCCAGTCGGCGAATCCAAACCAAGCTACGAGATCGCGCAAGGCATCGCTCGCAAGATGGGGTGGGGCGACTACTTCAGCTACCAGAAATGGGAGGACTGGGGCGAGCTGATGATGAAAGACGTGCCGATGTCGCTCGATACCCTCAAGGAGAAGGGGTTCTGGGCCGGCGATATCAACTATGGGCGCGTTGCCAAGGGACTGCCGACTCCATCCGGCAAAATCGAGATTTGCTCCAGCGAGTACGCCAAGCACGGCTACAACTCCTATCCCGAGTGGCGCGAGCGCAGCGTGCTCCCCGATCAGGACTATCCGCTGCAAGTCACCCACTCGAAACTGTCGATGCATTGCAACATCGTCACGCAGAACAATCCCTATCTGATGGAGATCGTCGGCGAGAACTGGGTCGAGATCAACTCGCGCGACGCGGCCAGGTACGGTGTCCAGGACGGCCAGCCGGTATGGATCGAAAGCCCAAAGGACAAAATCAAGATCAAGGCCAAAGTCACCGAAGGCCTGGTGCCAGGCTGTATCTCCATCCGGCACGGCCACGGCTTCGGCCACTGGGCCATGGGTTCGGTCGCCAAGGGCAAAGGGGCGCACTCCAACAATCTTATGGACACCCATACCAACCCGGTGACCGGCGCCAATTGCTACAACGAATGCAAAGTGCGCATCCGGCCGGCCTAAGGAGAACCACTCCATGCAGCACGGCTTCTATTTCGACCACCAGTTGTGCGTGAAGTGTCACGCCTGTGAGATCGCTTGCAAGACCTGGAATGAGGTCGAAATCGGTCCGCGCTGGCGCGAGGTCGTAAAAGTCGAGACCGGCACCTATCCCAACGTCAAGGCCATGAATGTCTCCATGGCCTGCATGCATTGCGGCGATGCGCCCTGCCGCAACGCCTGTCCGGTCGCTGCCATCAGCAAGCGTGCCGAGGACGGCATCGTGCTGGTCGATGAAAACAAATGCATCGGCTGCGGCTTCTGCACTTGGGCCTGTCCGTTCAACGCCCCGCAACTCACCGCCCTCGCCGGCAAAATGCAGAAATGCAACTTCTGCCAAACGCCCGGCAAGACGCGACCGCTCGATATGCCGCGCGCCTGCGAGGAGGTCTGTCCGACCGGCGCCATCAAGTCAGGCTCGCTGGTTGAGCTCGCCAAACTCAATCGTGAAAAGGTAGCGGCCAAGCTCGGCACCACTGGCATTCAGGGCTACCCGAGCCTCATGGTCGACGCTCATCAACGTTTCGGGCCGGATGCCGCTGAGTAATCAGCATCCGTGCGCTCGAGGCTGGAACAGTGTTGGCGCTTGTCATCCTACCGGATGTCGCCCCACCCGATCGATATCGCAACCAAGGAGACGATAATGGCCAAGCTCAGCGTGTATGATCCGCCAATGTGCTGCTCCACGGGCGTTTGCGGCCCGGACGGCGACGACCAACTCGCGCAGTTCGCGGCGGCTCTCGGCTGGGTACGTGAAAGCGGCGTGCAGGTCGAACGCTATGACCTTGGTCACCAGCCGGGTGCGTTTGCCACCAACGCCTTCGTCAAAGAGCTTTTGGAAAAGGACGGCATGGCCTGTCTGCCGCTCGTGCTGGTCGACGGCGACGTGTTCGCCAAAGGCGAGTACCCCTCGCGCGAGGCCATCGGCGCCCGCCTCGGGATAGGCACCACCAGCCCAGCCCCATCGAACACCGCGCCAGCAGCCTCCGCCTGCTGCTCCTCGCCCTCCGCAAAGGTCGCCTCCTAGCTCTCGGCGCGAGGTCGTCATGTCGTTTCTCGAGACCCCGACGCCGAACCTGTTCTTTACGGGCAAGGGCGGCGTGGGCAAGACCTCGAGCTCGTGTGCCACGGCCCTCCACCTGGCCGAGCAAGGCCGTCGCGTGCTGTTGGTCAGCACCGATCCCGCCTCCAATCTGGAAGAAGTCCTGGCTGCCAATATTGGCCAGGTTCCGACGCCCATTCCCGATACATCGGGCTTGTTTGCCCTCAACATCGATCCGGAGCAGGCCGCCGCTGCATACCGCGACAAGGTGATCGGCCCTTACCGCTCAATCCTCCCGGCCGCCGCAGTGGCTGCCATGGAAGAACAGCTAGCTGGCGCCTGCACCGTTGAAATCGCCGCCTTCAATGAGTTTGCCGCACTGCTTGCGAATGCCGATGTGACTGACGGATTCGACCACATCATTTTCGACACGGCGCCCACCGGGCACACCCTGCGTCTCCTTTCCCTCCCCAGCGCCTGGTCCGGATTTATCGAAAACTCGGCCGCAGGCACCTCCTGCCTTGGACCACTGCAAGGCCTCGTCAACCAGCGCGAGATGTATGCAGCGGCTGTGCGCGCGCTCGCCGATGCTCAAAAAACCACCCTCGTTCTGGTCAGCCGGCCGGAACAGTCAGCCCTGCAAGAGGCGGAGCGCACCAGCGCCGAGCTGGCCGCGCTCGGCATCCGCAATCAGCACCTATTGATCAACGGCCTGTTCAAGGCGGCGCTCGATTCCGACCTGATCGCCCTGGCTCTTGAGCGGCGAGGTCGACAGGCACTGCAGGGCATGCCAGCTGAGCTGGCCCAACTGGCTCGCACTGACGTTCCGCTAAAGCCGCGCGAGCAGCTGGGGATGGCGAGCCTGCGCACATTCTTCAAAGCCACGCCGCCCCTGGTAGCCGTTGCCGCGCATCAGCCGGTGCCGCACGTCGGTCCAATCGATAACCTGATCGATGCCCTCGCCGCACAAGGGTCTGGCCTCATCATGACCATGGGCAAGGGCGGTGTCGGCAAGACCACCACCGCCGTGGCCATCGCCCAGGCTCTGGTTGCTCGCGGCCACAAAGCGTTGTTGACCACTACCGACCCGGCTGGCCATGCCGGCGCCACGCCTGCCTCCGCGTACCTCAAGGTCGACCGCATCGACCCCAAGAAAGAGGTCGAGCGCTATCGTAACGAGGTCATGGCCACCACCGGCGCCAAGCTCGACGCCGGCGGCAAGGCGCTGCTGGCCGAGGATCTGGCCTCCCCCTGCACGGAGGAAATCGCAGTTTTTCAGGCCTTTGCCACAACCGTGGCGGCAGCCCAGGATCGCTTTGTCGTGCTCGATACGGCACCCACCGGCCATACCATCCTACTGCTCGACGCGGCCAAGTCATTTCATAACGAGGTCAGCCGGCAGGCCAAGGCGGTGCCCGAGCATGTCCTGCGTCTGCTCGAGCGGCTGCGTGATCCAACCTACACCCGGGTGATCATTTGTACCCTCCCCGAAGCAACGCCGGTGCATGAGGCCGCCGCACTGCAGAAAGATTTGCGCCGCGCCTCCATCGAGCCGTTTGCTTGGATCATCACCCAGAGTTTTGCCCCGCATGGCCTCAGCGACCCGTTGCTGCTGGCGCGCCAAGCGCAGGAGAGCAAGTACATCCGTGAAGTTACTACCGAGCTGGCGCAGCGCGTTGCCTTGGTGCCGTGGTCGAACTCCGACGACGTCACCGTGCCGCCCGCGCACGCCTAGCGACGCGCCGCTCACCTTGCCCATCACCGCTTTGCTGGGGGGGCATGTCTGCCGAGCATGGAGTGACTGATTGCTCCAACGTGCCCTGCCGTTACTGTGACGGGGTGGGAAACGCACCACACCCTACGGGGTGTGGGGCAGTGCCCGCAGAAAAGGGGAAGGCTGCTCGCAACGCCAAAAACATCAGAACACGGCTGAAATTCTGCAGCATTCCAACAGCAACGCAGACAGCCATCATGCTTCACGGGGAGGAAGCTGTTGTTCGGTCAGCAAGTCATGAGCGGTTTGGCCACTGGCAGCCTGTATGCGCTGACCGCCGTGGCAGTCGTCGTCGTATTCCGCAACACCCGTGTCATCAATCTCGCGCAGGGCGATTTCGCGATGATTGCTGCCTTTCTCGGCATCGTCTTTCTCAAGAACTTCCAGCTTAACTACTATCTGATGCTGCCGTTGGTCATCCTTTGCAGCATGCTGCTCGGCGTGCTGGTCGAGCGCCTGGTGATGCGCCCGATCGCCGATACCGACTGGCTCACGCTCTTCACCGCCACGCTCGGCGTTTACTACATCCTGCATGGCGTAGCCGGCTGGGTATGGGGGCGCGACACCAAGGCGTTCCCAGTCACATTCGATGCCAAGCCCATTTCGGTGTTCGGTACGCTGGTCAGCGAGGGCCACCTGTTCAACATGGCCTGGGCGGTGTGCATCGGCTTGGTGCTGTTTCTATTCTTCAAATACACCAAGCAGGGCATTGCCATGCGCGCGGTCACCGACGATCCGGAGACCGCCAAGCTGATGGGCATCCCGGTCCGCTTCATCGTTCTGCTGACCTGGGCAATGGCCGGTTTCCTCGCCGCCTTCGCCGGCATCCTGCTGGCGCCGATCGTTTACGTCTCGCCCGAGATGATGGATGAGGTGCTCGTCAAGGGCTACGTCGCGGCCGTGTTCGGCGGCCTCTACTCGATTCCCGGCGCCATACTTGGTGCACTGATGATCGGCGTCGCCGAGAATCTGGCGGGTGGCTATCTCGGCGCGCATTACAAGACAGCTACCGCCTTCGCCATGATCGTGGTGCTGCTGACCTTCCGGCCTAAGGGCCTGTTCGGCATCCAGGCTCGACGGGAGATCTAGCAACCATGAACGAGATGGGAGCGGCCGGGCGTCGATTTGCGAGAGGCAACGCGCTCGAAGCCGCCAACCTAGCCCCTGAAGCCGCCGCTCACGCACAGCGTCAGCGCTTAGCGCTGGCCGACGCCAAGGCAAGGTTCCAAAAGCAGAATTGGGTCGGCACCGTTGCGCTATTCGCTGTAGCCGCGCTGTTTCCGGTGCTGCCCGGCGTCGAAGGCTGGATGGCCTACACCGTAGCCCTGGTCATTATCTACGTCATCGCCACGCAGGGCGTCGCCGTGCTGACCGGCTATACCGGCCTTGTCACCGTCGGCCACGGCGGCTTTCTGGCCATCGGCGCCTACACTTCCGCCCTTCTCACCAAGCACTACCACACCGAGCTGATCACCGGCCTGATCGCCGGGGGCCTGATGTCGGCGTTCATAGGCTGCTTGCTCGGTTTGATCTTCCTGCGGCTGTCCGGTGCTTTCATGGCCATCGGCACACTCGGGTTCGCCTTCTTCGTCGGCACCATCGTCAACAACGTCAACCTCTTCGAGGGCCGCGAAGGCATCAGTTTGCCGAAGAATCGCATTTTGATTTGGGAAATCGGCGATGTCGGCTTCTACTATGTAGCCCTCGCGGTCTTCGCGCTGACCACCTTGCTGGTTTATTGCCTGGTGAGATCGGGCGTCGGACGCGCGCTAATGGCCTTGCGCGATGCCGAGAAAGCCGCCGAAAGCTGCGGCATCAATCGCGTCTTCTACCGCACCTTGGCGTTTTCACTGAGCGCCTTCATCACCGGGCTGGCTGGAGTGCTCAATGGCCACATCGTGCGCTTCATCGCCTCGGAGGTGTACGCCGACATCTGGTACTCGGTCGATTTCTTGGTCGCCGCCATCGTTGGTGGTTCCTCTTTCCTGATGGGTCCGCTGCTCGGCGGCATTTTCGTGGCCCTGTTGCCTTTCTTCCTCGAAGAGCTACGCGAGCTGGCGTTCATCCTGAAAGGCGTCGCCCTCATCCTCGTCTTAATGTTCGCTCCCGCTGGTCTGGCCGAGGTGTTCGGTCGGCCATGGCGCGCATGGCGGCGGAACAAACTCGAGCGAGTGCGCAACGACGGTGCGCGCGTCAGTAGGGCCTCGCTCGACAAACTCACCAAATTGGAGGCTCGCTGATGGCCTCCCACTTTCGCTGTGAGAACGTCATGGTTCGGTTCGGGGGCGTCGTGGCTTGCAACGACGTCTCCCTCGATGTCGAAGAGGGAAAAATCGTCGGTGTGATTGGCCCAAACGGGGCGGGCAAGACCACGCTGTTCAACGTCTTGAGCCGCTTCCAGGATTTTTCCGAAGGCAAGCTGTTCTACCGCGAGCAGCGCATTGACCGCTTCCGCCCGCACCAGATGGTTCGCCTCGGGTTGGCGCGCACGTTCCAAAATATCAACCTGTTTGTCGAACAAAGCGTGCTGTCCAACATCCTGATCGGCTCGCATTGCCTGATCGGCAATCCGCTAGCCAGTTTGTTTTGGCTGCCGGGTGCGCGCCGCACCGAGCAGGAACTCACCGAGCGCGCGATCGAGACGGCCGCTTTGCTGCACTTGGAGCGCGACCTCGATACTGTGGTGAAGCACCTGCCATACGGACATCAAAAGCGCGTTGAGCTGGCGCGGGCCTTAGCCTCGCGCCCCAAAATTATCTTGCTCGACGAGCCGGTGGCCGGCTGCAACGACGAGGAAAGCGCAGAGCTTGAAAAGATCGTCCGACGCATCAATCGGGAGCTAGGCATCACCGTGGTGCTGGTCGAGCACGACATGTCGATGGTCATGTCGGTATGTGACTACATCTACGTTCTGAATTTCGGCGCCAATCTCGCGCGAGGCACGCCCGCAGAGATCCAAAGCAACCCCGACGTGATCAACGCCTATCTCGGCAAGGAGGAGTAGGTGGCGCTGCTTGAGCTCGAGAACGTGGAGGCCAACTATGGTGCCGTGCGCGCCGTGCGCGGCATCTCTCTCAGTGTCCCAGAGGGCGCCATCGTTGCTCTGCTCGGCGCCAACGGTGCCGGCAAATCCACAACACTGAAAGCCATTTGCGGTGCGGTGCGCACCCATGCCGGCCGTATCCAGCTCGACGGCAAACCGATCGCCAATCTGTCTCCCAATCAGATCGTCAAACGCGGTGTCGCCCTGGTCCCCGAAGGGCGCAAAATCTTCAAAGACCTGACCGTTAAAGAGAACCTGGCGATGGGGGCCTATGCCCGCGGCGACAAGGCCGGCATCGAAGCCGACTATCGCGTGGTCTTCGACTTGTTCCCAAGGCTGGAGGAGCGGCAACGTCAGCTCGGCGGCTCGCTATCGGGTGGTGAGCAGCAAATGCTGGCCATCGGTCGCGGCCTGCTGGCGCGGCCGCGCTTGCTACTGCTTGATGAGCCTTCGTTGGGTCTCGCCCCCATAATCATCTCCAGCATTTTTGAGGCGTTGCGCAAGATTAATCGCGAACGTGGCACCGCCCTGCTTGTCGTCGAGCAAAATGTCCACTTGGCTCTGCGCAATGCCAGTTTTGCCTATTTGCTCCAGGTTGGGCGCATCGTTGTCGAGGGCCCGACCGAGAAATTGCGCGCAGATAAGGAGATCGTCGAGTCCTACATGGGTGTGCGCCATTGAGCGAACGCAAATCCGCGAGCGCTCAAGCGCGCATCACGTTTCCCACATCGCCGGGAGATCCGTGCCATCCCCGGCTGATGCACGAGCCGTACCAACGTACGTGCAAGATGGCGCCAGCCGGGGACCGAGAGACCCGCCTTCGCGCACGGCACAAAAAAGGTAGTCAGCATCTCGGGAGGAAGCACCAATGCTATACCGCCGCAAACTTCCCTTGGCCTTGGCAACGATCGCTATCGCCAGCATCTCAACCACACCTCTGGCCGCTCAGGACGATGCTGGCGTCACCGACAAAGACGTTCTGATCTGCTCCTACCAGCCGATGACGGGATCGGTGTCCAGCTATTTTCGCATGGGCAAAGGCGCCGATGCCTGGATCAAGCATGTGAACGAGCAGGGCGGCATCAATGGCCGTACCATCGAGTTCAAAATGGCCGACGACAAGTACGAGCCGCCCCGCACGGCCGATATCGTCAAACGGTTCGTCGAGCGAAACAAGTGCTTTGCCATCGTCGCTCCGCTCGGCTCGGCGCCAACCTCGGCGGTAATCGACTACATCGTCGAGAACAAGGTGCCACTCATCGGTGCAGGCACCGGAGCCGACAAGAATGTCTACTACAAGAGCCGCTACGTCTTTCCGCTCTATGCCCCCTACGATCTGGAAGGCACGGAGCTGGTACGGTTCGCCAAAGAGGTGCTGAAAGCCAAAAAGATTGCCGTCCTCTATCAGAACGACCCATCCGGCAAATCGCATATGCTGGGCATCGAGGTCGGTCTGAAAAAGTTCGGTGTAGAGATGACGGTCGCCGAAGGCTACCAGCCCAAGGAACTGGATGTCAGCTCCCAGGTCATCAAGATGAAGGACTCCGGCGCTGACGCAGTTATCTGTTCGTGCGCTCCCGAGCCGGCCGCCAAGTTTTATACGGAGCGGCAAAAACTCGGCTGGAAGGCGCCGGTCGTGAACGTATTCTTTGGCAAGAGCCCGAAGGTGCCTGAGCTCGCCGGCAAGGAAGCCGTGGAAGGCGTCTACTTCGCCACCATCTACCGCGAGTGGGACGATCCGGCGCCGCAGATCCAGCAGGCCAAGGCTCTCCTCAAGAAATACTACCCGGAGGAAGAGCCGGACGCCGTGCACCTGTGGGGTTTCACTGGCGTGCAGGTTTTCACCGAAGCACTCAAGCGCATGGGTAAAGGCCCTATCACCCGTGAGCGGCTGATCGAGACGCTGGAGGGAATTAAGAACTGGAAGGATAGCGTGGTGCCGAACGTCAACATCGAAAAGATGGGCCCCGATGACACGGCCATCAAGCACCTGCTGGTGCCGGGCATGTCCTACGTCGTCTACAAGGGCGGCAACTTCCAAGGCTTCAAGGCCCCCTGGAACGAATGAGAATGCGGGCGGGCGGGTAGCAGGATGCTGCTTCCCGCCGCCTATGCAGCAATTAGGGGAGGCCTCTCAATTCGGCGGGGGTGCGTTTCGGCAGCAGTCCCCGGTACATCCCAATAACATCGGACCAGCAGCAAGCGGCGCCGATTAGGCGCCCGGAGAACACGCGAATGGCAGCCATTATCAAGGGGACGATGCCTCCACAGCGCAAACGGGTGATCGATGCCATGCATCTGCGCGAGCCGGACCGCGTTCCGGTTGGCCTATGGGGCACCGTCGAGGGCTACCAAAACCTGCGCCAGGGTCTCGGCATGCAGTTCAACGAGGACCCGCGCAATTATCGCACCGGTTCGACCACCTGGACCACCGACGTGGCCTTCGAACTGGACCTCGCCGAGAAGCTCGATCTCGACTTCGTTCGCATTTCTATCGGACCACCTGGCGGCTCCCCAGGTTTCCGACCGATCAAGTTCGAGGAAGTGCCGTTCGACATGGGCATTCCCCCGCCGCCCGCGGGTGTCGAAATCAACGTTGATGAGTGGGGCGTGGTGCGCAAATGGACGCCGCACGAAAATGGCGGCTACTACGAAATGATCGGCTATCCGTTGTTCCACGCCACCAGTGCGCCACTGGCGGACGGCTTGCGCATGCTGGACGAATTCCCCTGGCCTGATCCGTGGGATCCCGCGTGCTGGGAAGACAGCCCGATCCCCGGCATGAGCTTGCGTGAATACTGCAAGTTCGTGCGGGAGGAGACACCGTTCGCCTTGATGGGGCAGGGTGGCCGCGGTGGTCTCTTCGAGCAGGCCAAGTACATGGTCGGCTATGCCAAAATCTTCTCCGACTTCATCGAAAGCCCGGAGTTTTTGGAAGCGTTCCTGACCAAGCTGGTTGACATCGAGATCGAACACAACAAGGCGTTCCTCGATCAGTGCGGCGAATACATCGATTGGTTACGCATGAGCCCGGAAGACCTGGCCAGCGAAAAGACCGCCTTTACCTCGCTCGATATGTTCGAGCGCCAGCTCAAGCACCACTACAAGCGTGCGACGCTGGCCACCAAGGAGTACTACCTCAAAAAGAATCCGCTCGGCAAAATCCAGTTCCACAGCTGCGGCGCCATCCCGGAGCCGTTCATGCGCCATCTGATGGATTGCGGCGTCGATGGTTACGACAGTTTGCCGCCCAAAGTCGCCCGCCACTCCAATCCGGCCGCCAAAAAACGCCAGCTCGGCAAGGAGATGTTCTTCTACGGCGGCATCGATGTGCAGCAAACACTGCCATACGGCAGCGTCGAGGACGTGCGTGCCGAGGTGCGTACGCGTATCTGGGAGATGGGGCACGGCGGCGGCTTCCTGCTCAGCTCTTCGCATCGGCTCGAGCACGATGTGCCGATCGCCAATACGCTGGCCATGATCGAAGAATGCAGATCCTACGGCGTCTATCCGCTGCCCAAGGAGCCGCCGCCCGGCGCCGACACCGGCGCCGGCTACGAGGCCTGGGATCCGCGCCCGAAACGTAAGCCCAAGCCAAAACCAGCCGCCACCGCCTGACCCACCAAGTCTCGGTTCAACACCATGCAACGCAGACTACGTGCCCTACAGAGAGGCGATCGCGAATGCCGCTGAAGATCGAAACTGAGAAGGAATTCGATCTCGAAGACCTCCAGTACGACATAGACGAAACGCGCAAGACGGATCGCTGGAACGATGCGCCGACCGACGTCAAGGAGCTTTTCCACACGCTGGAATGGAACATCATCGACGGCGAGCATCACGAGACCATTACCTTCATTAACGGCTGCCTTGAGAAAGGTGTCTCGCCGCGTACCCTGGTGGCGGGGCCTATGGCCACCGGCATCGCCGAGGTTGGACGCCGCTTCAAGATGGACGAGTACTTCCTGCCGGAAGTGATGATGTCCGCCAAGTGCATGCACGAGGCGCTGGGGCGGCTGAAGCCGCTGATCATCGCCGAAAAATCCATCGATATCGGTACTGTGGTGGTCGGCACTGTGCAGGGTGATCTGCACGACATCGGCAAGAAGATTGTCGCCATGATGATGGAAGCCGCCGGCTTTACGGTCATCGATCTTGGCGTGTCAGTCCCGCCGGAGGACTTCATCGCCGCCATCCGCGAACATAAGCCAAAAATCGTCGGCTTCTCGGCCCTGCTTACCACCACCATGAACATGCAAGGCGAAACTTTGAAGCTCATCAAAAAGGAAGGCTTGCGCGAACAGGTCAAGGTTTTTGTCGGCGGAGCGCCCATCAGCCAGGCGTGGTGCGACAAGATCGGTGCCGATGCCTATGGTGCGGATGCCCTGATTGCCGTCGAGAAAGCCAAGGCCTGTGTCGATCGGCTGCACAATCTGTCCGGTGGCGATCCAGCTCTGCATGCAGCGATGCTGCAGATCGATCGCCAGCGCGAGGAAGCCAAAGCGGCTGTGGGTTAGTCATGCCGATACCGGCTGTCCCCGAAGCAGCAGAAGCGCACGGTGAGATCAGTCTGCCCGTCGCAACCGCCGCACTGCTTTTTTTTCTTGGCATGATCGGTGTGATCGGCCCGGCTTGGGGCTATGGCCTGTTTCTGGTTGCCACTTTGCTGTTGCTGGCAGGTGTGATCCTTCTATGCATATTCCTTCTCAGCCGTGCCTTCGATGCGGATCGCCTGCAAAGAGGCTTTGCGATCGCCTTCACGTCCGGAGCCTGGACCTACGTTCTCGCCATATCGGCACTCGCCGGCTTTTTCGTGCTCGAAACCATCGAGCACCGCATGGAGCTGAAATGGCTGATTTTCGGACCAGCGGCGCTGCTCGCCATCCTGGTGCTGGACTGGGGCCTGTATCACATCCTCGTGCAAAAAAATGCACAGACCTGGCAGCGTTACCGGCACGTGATCTCCCGCGACCAAGTCGAGTCCGCCGCGCTGCGCGCGACATTCATTGATGAAGTCGTGCTGCACCGCAGCCTGTTGCGGGTGAGCATTTTTCGCTGGATCCGCCACCAGCTCATCCTGTGGGGCTTCGGCCTGATGTTCGCCGTCGAGGTGCTTGCCGTATTCCTGCGTGAGGCGTTACCGGCCTTCGGCCTGCCCGACATCTGGCGCATGCCCGGTCACCCGGTGCGCATGGCGTTCGATTTTGCTTTCGACTTCACCGGCCTAATGATCCTGATTGGTTGCGTGCTGGCCCTTCTGTTCCGACTGCGCGCACACGGCACGCCGAATCAGAAATTCACCGATACGCCCTCTGCCGTATTTCTCTTGTTGGTGGTCGTGACTGGCTTTGTCGTCGAGGGCATGCGTATCGCCGGCTCGCTACAGGACCCCTATCATGCCGCCTCGCCGATTGGCCTGCTGTTTGCCTACACGCTTGGCGATCCGACGCGCGGCTCCAAGTTCTTAGCCGACGCCATCTGGCTGCTGCACGCGCTCGCGGCCTGCGCCTTTATTGCCTATGTGCCCTTGAAGCGCTTGGTGCATTCGTGCGCCACGCCGCTTGGCCGCCTGATGAACTCCCAAAAATCCATGCTCGCCGCCAAGAAGGACTACGTCTTGCGCGGGCTGTTTACCAAGCACGGCGGTACCTGACCGTTCTCGGTCATACAGGCTTGCCCGCCAGGGCGGGACGGGGAAACCTAGTCCAAGGCCCTTGGGGAGTGGCACACGAGCATTGTGCGGTGCAATGGAGGAGGAGATCGCATGACCGATGGCAGACCGGCACTCAACAAGGCGGACTTCAAAGGTGTTGTGCCTGGGCCCGCCACAGGCGTTGTGAAGTCTTACAACGCCAACCGCGCGCCGTTTGGCGGTTTTATCACGCTCGATGGCACCAGCATCGATATCTTCGTCCACAAATCGGTGGTGGAACAGGCGAAGCTTGCTAAGATCGATCCCGGGCAGAAAATGGCGTTCGATATCGTCGAAGACGGATTCGGAGGTTTCAAGGCCGCTCGCCTTGCCAACTTGTGACGCATGCGAACACCTAGTCGAACCGTTGTGCAAATGAAGCGCCCGAAACTGGAGACCTCCATAACGACCGCGACTTTCACCTTGCCGCCGCAAACGGTGACTCAACCGCACCGCCGCGAAAAAAAGCTTCCCAGCGAATCAAGCATTGATTGGAAGCGACTGCACACCTTCTTGACGGTCGCCGAGTGCAAGAGCTTCACCAGCGCCGGCCGTCGTCTCAACTTGAGCCAATCAGCCGTCAGTCGGCAAATTTCCATTCTCGAGAAGGAGCTACAGACGCCGCTGTTTCTGCGCACCTCCCAGGGTCTGGTGCTGACCGAGGGCGGCGAAGATTTCTTCGCCACCGTGCAATCCATGGCCAACAAGCTTTCCATGGGCGTGGCCCGCATCAACGAATGGCGCGAAAAGCCACAGGGACCGCTGCGCATCACCACCTCGCTTGCCTTCGGATCCGGCTGGCTCACGGCACGCATCAATAAATTCCACCAGACCTATCCCGACATCTCGCTATCCTTGTTGCTGGTCGACGACCTCGAGCTCGACCTGTTGCTGCGCGAAGCCGACTGCGCGCTGCGCTTTGCCCGGCAAAAGCACCCCAGCCTCATCCAGCGCGTACTCATGAAGGTCCGCTATCACGTGTTTGCATCGCAGACTTACCTTGACCGACATGGCATCCCGCACTGCGCCGAGGATCTCGATCGGCACGACATCATTGTCTATGGCGAAGACGTGCCTGCACCGATTACCGATATGAACTGGTTGTTGACCGCCGACCGCCCCGAAGGTGAGGCGCGAAAGCCCACCCTGCGTGTCAACAGCGTGTATGGCATCTATCGGGCCGTCGAAAGCGGGCTCGGCATTGCCGCTTTGCCCTACTACGTCACCGAGGAGGCCCCCGATTTGGTCGAGGTTCTGCCCGAACTGCGCGGCCCCGTGTTCGAAGTGTCCTTCGTCTATCCGGAGGAACTCAAACAATCGCGCCGCATTCAGGCCTTGCGCGACTTCCTGGTCGATGAGGCGCGGCGCGACAAGAACAAAAGCAAATCCGACCTCGCCTAATCCGCGAGCAGGGGGCATGCAGCGCGCGCATGCACCATCCCCTTGTCGGCGCCTTCCCGAAACGTGACCATCCGCTCGAAAGCACCTTGGCCGGCAGGCTGTGGCGAACGCGAGCGCACGCTTGGACGACGATCCCGCCAAACCCCGCCAGCGCAAGTTGCCCAGGGTGCCGCAAGTCGGTCCCTACGTCGTGCAGGTGACCGCGGGCACCCGCTATCGCTGGTGCTCGTGCGGCCTGTCGAAGACCCAACCGTGGTGTGACGACGCCCATCTCGGCACCGGCTTCGAGCCCATCGAATTCGAGGCGCCGGTGTCCGGCGAATTCCACATGTGCGGTTGCAAACGCTCGGACAACAAGCCTTTCTGTTTCGGCAATTGCCGTGGACATCAACGCCTGCTGAAGGCGACATAGCCATGCCAACAAACCCCATCTGCTACCGCGTCGTGGTGCGCAGCAATCTGGTCGTCAGCATCGATCCGCTCAATGAAACGTCTGCATCGGCGGTCGCGGAAACGCCGTTGGAGGTTTCCAGCCTGCTGGCTCGCAATCACCAGACGCACGGCTGCCTGGATGGCATCTATTGCGTGCCCGACGCCGAGATGGCTCGCCAGGTCGCCGCCCTCAGCCTCGATTTCATGGCCAAGCTGGTCGAGAAATCGATCGCCTCCCTGAACGCCGCCTCAGTGCATCCCGAAGGCTGGCAGAATCCGCTTACGGCACACGTGCAAAGGCTGGCATGATTTGAGTAACGGTATCCTGACCCCCCAGCCAATCGGAGCACTCCACGTCATTGGCGCGGCAGGCTGCGGTCACCGTGTTGGCCAGCAGGCAGGCAATCGTCATCGGTCCGACGCCACCCGGCACCGGTGTGATCCATCCGGCCACTTGCTTGGCTTCGACAAAGGCAATGTCGCCCACCAAGCGGGTTTGCCCGTCGGCTCCCTGCTGGCGATTGATGCCGACATCGATGACGATGGCTCCAGGTTTGATCCACGCTGCCTTAACGAATTCTGCTTTGCCGATCGCGGCAATCAGAATATCGGCGCGGCGGCACTCTGCTGCCAGATCGAGGGTTTTGGAATGCACGGTGGTAACCGTGCAATCGACGTTGAGCAGCAGTTGCGCCATCGGCTTGCCGACGATGTTGGAGCGCCCGACCACCACCGCCCGCTTACCGGTGAGACTGCTCACGCAGCTCTTGAGCAGCATCAAACAGCCAAGCGGTGTGCAGGGCACGAAGCCCAAATCTCTCTGCCCCTGCGACAGTAGACCGGCATTGGTCGGGTGGAAGCCGTCAACGTCCTTGCCGGGCTTGATCAAATGTAGGATGCGATCGGAGCGGATATGGCGAGGTAGTGGTAGCTGCACCAGAATGCCGTGCACGCTGGCATCGTCATTAAGGCGGCCGACCAGCTGCATCACCTCCGCCTCGCTGGCTGTCTCGGGCAGCGCACAATCCATCACTTTGAGCCCAGCGTCGGTGGCGCGCTTGGCCTTGGCCTTCACATAGACTTGGCTCGCAGGGTCCTTGCCCACCAGAACCACCGCCAGCCCCGGCACCAGGCTTTGCGTGGCTTTCAAGTAAGTCACTTCGCGCCCAACCCGTGCCAGCAAGCCGTCGGCAATCGCCTTGCCGTCAATGACATTTGCGCTTGGCATGCTTCCTCCAGCTCCTGGCTGCCTGTGCTTTTGGATGCTCTCACTAGAAAAGACCCTGCACCTCGCTCTTCTCATCGAGACGAATGCTGTTGGCGGATGGCACCTTGGGCAGTCCTGGCATGGTCATGATGTCTCCAGCGATGGCCACCACGAACTCGGCGCCGGCCGACAGGCGCAGCTCACGGATCGGCACGATATGCCCGTCCGGCGCGCCTCTCAGGCTGGCGTCGGCCGACAGCGAGTATTGGGTCTTCGCCATGCACACGGGAAAATGTCCGTACTGCTCCTGCAGCTGCGTAAAGCGTGCTTTGACGGATGCGTCGGCGCTGATGTCCGCGGCGCCATAGATCTGCTGGGCAATGCATCGCACCTTGTCCCATAACGGCAGCTTGTCGCCATACAGCGGGCGGAACGCCGCTTTGCTGCTTTCGGCAACCTCCACCACCTGGCGTGCCAGCTCCTCGATGCCCGCCGAGCCTTTCGCCCAGTGCATGCAACGTGAGACTTGCACCCCTTGTTCGCGGCAGAAGTCGGCCACGATCCTCCATTCCGCATCGGTATCAGTCGTGAAATGATTGATGGCGACGATGGCCGGCACGCCAAACTGCCGCAAGTTGCGCAAGTGTCGCCCAAGATTGGCAAGGCCCCTGCGCACTGCCGTTGGATTGGCGCTGCCGAGTTCTTCCTTGGCCACGCCCCCGTGCATCTTAAGGGCGCGAATGGTCGCCACGACCACCGCAACAGCCGGCGACAGCCCGGCCTTGCGACACTTGATGTTGAAGAATTTCTCGGCGCCGAGATCAGCGCCGAAACCGGCTTCCGTCACCACATAGTCCCCGAGCTGCAAAGCGGTTTTGGTGGCCAGCACCGAATTGCAGCCGTGCGCTATGTTGGCAAATGGCCCGCCGTGTACAAAAGCCGGATTGTTCTCCAGCGTCTGTACTAGATTGGGCATCAGCGCATCTTTGAGCAGCACCGTCATGGCACCGTCGGCTTTCAGCTGCCTGGCGGTGATCGGCTTGTGATCGCGGGTATAGCCGATGACGATATTGCCGATGCGTCGCGTCAAATCCTCCAGATTGGTAGCAAGGCACAGAATGGCCATGATCTCCGATGCAACGGTGATGTCGAACCCGCTCTCGCGCGGGTAGCCGTTGGCAACGCCGCCCAGCGAACAGACGATCTCACGCAGTGCGCGATCGTTCATATCAACCACGCGGCGCCAAGTGATGCGCCGGCCGTCCAATCGCAGCTCATTGCCCCAATAGATGTGGTTATCGATCATCGCCGACAGCAGATTGTGAGCGGCCGTGATGGCGTGGAAGTCGCCAGTGAAATGCAGGTTGATGTCCTCCATCGGCACCACCTGGGCATAGCCGCCACCCGCTGCACCACCCTTCATGCCGAAGCAAGGGCCGAGCGACGGCTCACGAATGCAAATCACGGCGCGCTTGCCGATGCGGTTGAGACCATCTCCCAGTCCGACCGTGGTGGTCGTTTTGCCCTCTCCGGCCGGTGTCGGATTGATGGCGGTCACCAACACCAGCCGACCCGGTTTGCGCGCCGCCAGCGTCTCGATGAAGGAGAGCGACACCTTGGCCTTGTTCGGTCCGTAGTTGATGAGATCCGCGGCCGGGATGTTGAGTCGCGCACCGATCTCGACAATCGGTATGGTTGAAGCAGCGCGCGCAATCTCGATATCCGAGGGAACTGCCATACGGGTCTACTGTCCTCTGCCATCAACTGGCAGAGCCTAGCATCGGCCCTCGGTCGTCTCATCGGCTCAGCAAATGCGTCCAGCTCGGGGGGGACATGTTCTGCGCTCAGAGCGCTTTACTCGTGCCCCGAGCGCGCAACATGAGCAAGCAGGCCAGGGCGATCAGCATCAGCAGTGACGACAAGGCAATGGCCAGCATCGGGGACGTATCCAACACCAGACCGAACAAGAATGGCGACGTCGCTTGCGTCAGGCGTGCCGGTGCCCCTAGCAAGCCTTGCCGCAGGCCATATGCCGTGCTGCCGAACAATGCCAACGGCAGCGTTCCTCGCACAATAGTGAGCAGGCCATTGCCGGCTCCGTGCAACACAGCGAACGCCGCGGCCGCCGGCCCACCGACCAAGACCAACACCAGGCCGCCAATCGGATGCATGGCAACGGCGATGCGTCCAGAAATCAACGGATGCAGGTTGCGAAACAGGCCGAACTCGACCAGCCGCGCCGCCACCTGCGCCGGTCCAATTAGGGCGCCAGCGGCGATTGCTGCGGTAGTCGTCGCGCCCATCTCCTGCAGCAAGCGCGGAAGATGGGTAGCCATCGCCCCGCCTACGAACCAGGCCACGGAAAACATCAACGCCAGTAACCAGATCGCGCGCCGCGTATGCCGGTCCGTCGAAACATCCTCCGTAGCGGTCGACGCCTGAGCGGCAGCCGCGGCCCCGGCCTGTGGCTTGGGCAGCAACATGTTCAACGGTAGACAAATCGTCAAATTCACAACGGCCCACAGCACGCACACGCTGCGCCAACCGTAAGCGGCTTCGACGGCGGCGCTGATCGGCCAGCCAATCGTGCTGGCAAAGCCGCCGAACAAGGTGATGCCGGTGATTGGTCCACGCGCCGCACGCCCGTAGATGCCAGCCAATGCGGCAAATGCCGCATCGTACAGGCTCATAGCCATGCCGACGCCGAGCACCAGCCAGGCCGCTGCCAGCGACACCATACCTTGCGACACAGCAAGCAGGATCAGGCCGCCGGCGACCACCACGTTGCCCCACGCCAACACAATACGTCCGCCGCGGCGGTCGATCTCGCGGCCAATCAGCGGTCCCGCGGCACCCATCACCAACAGCGCCGCCGTAACGGCGCCAAACAGCCAGGCATTGGGAACGCCGAGATCGCGCGCCATCGGCACCGCCAGAATGGCCGGCAGGTAATAGGTGGACGCCCAAATCAGCGTCTCAGCCGTGCCAAGAGCCAGAACAACGCGCAGGCGGCCGGCAGGCGCTTTAGATCGGCTCAAGGGCAACCCCGCAGCACACAATATTTATATGCATCAGGCGGCACCCCTCTGTTGCATGGCGCCGTCGGTCAGGAGCTCGCCACCTGCCGTTGCTTGCGCTGGCGCCGCACCGGGCCGCCACCCTCGACCAGGCTGCGCGTGCTGCCCGTCAACGGGCCGATGCGGGCCGTGATATCTTCGAGCGTCGGACCCGCACTCTTGCTGGTGTTCTCCATGGCCGTCCGCATCGCCCGAATGTGGGTCGCCGTCGTGCCGCAGCAACCGCCAATGATGCGTGCACCGAGATTGCGCGCCATGATGGCATACTCAGCCATCAGTTCCGGTGTGCCGGTGTAGCAGACCTTGCCGTCGATCAACTCGGGCAGCCCGCAATTGGCCTTCACGACAAAGGCATCGGCCGCCGTCAATTGGTCTTTGACGGACAGCAGGCCGGCCAGGAGATCCGACGCCCCGGTGCCGCAGTTGCCGCCATAACCGACTAGAGGCGGCGTCAGGCTGCGCGCAATCTTGAGAAAATCGCCAGGGGTCTGGCCCATCATGGTGCGGCCGCTGGTGTCAAAGCTCATGGTCACCACCGCCGGCATCTTATGCATAGCGGCTGCCTCGACCGCGGCCCGCAATTCGTCCTCGGCGAACATGGTCTCGATCCAGACCACGTCGACACCACCGTCTTTCAAACCACGAATTTGCTCGGCAAACGCAGCCACACCCTGCTCGCGGGTCAGTTCCCCGAGCGGGCGGAACAATTCGCCGAGCGGGCCGACCGAACCGGCATTGACCACCACGCGACCGGATCTGCGAATCTCCTCGCCCAGCAATTGCGCCGCACCTTGGTTGATCTCGTAGACGCGGTCCTGCGCCTTGTGCAGCTTCAGCCGATTGGCCGTGCCGCCAAAGGTGTTGGTCAGTACGATGTCGCTTCCAGCTTCCACGAAGGCCCGGTAATGCTGCCGGATCTTGTCCGCCTGCTCGACGTTCCAGAATTCCGGCGGGTAGCCCTGCGATAACCCCATCCCAAACAGGTTGGTGCCCGTCGCGCCATCCGTCATCAGCCACTCCCGCTTTGCCAGCAGGCTTGTCAACAAATCAGCCATTGTTTGGGGTCCCACTCTACGATCGTCACCGACGTTAGGAGCCGCGTAGAGGTCGGTCAATCATTCTTGGGACGCCTCCCACAACCGTTGCATGCATCCCCCGCGCTTCACGCATGGGGTCACATCTGCGCCTGCTCCGGTTATGCTGACAGCCACGAATCGCGGCCAGGCGGTAGCCCATGGCGGGTGCAGAATTCTCGAGCCTGATCAGACCTGTGACCGCCCTACTGCTGGGTGCGGCCATCCTGCTGATGGGCAATGGCTTGACCGTTGCCCTCCTGCCCTTGCGTGCGGATGCAGAGCATTTCACGCAGCTCGATATCGGCATTCTCGGCTCGGCTTATTTTGCCGGCCTGATGATGGGCTGTCTGGTCGGCCCCGCCGTCATGACGCGGGTCGGGCACATCCGCAGTTTCGCTGCTTTCACCGCCGTGGCTTCGCTGGCGCCGCTCCTGCACGCCATCTTCCCCCTGCCGATCGTCTGGTGGCTATTGCGCGGCCTTACCGGCATCTGCTTTGCCGGGCTCTTCATGGTCATTGAAAGCTGGCTCAACGCGGTGGCCAGCACGGAAACGCGTGGCCGCGTGCTCGCCACCTACACCATCATCAATCTGACCGTCGTTTCGGTCGGCATTCAGCTCATTCAATTGGGCGATCCGAAGAGCTTCGAGCTGTTTTCGCTGATCGCTATTCTGTTTTCCCTAGCCGCCGTGCCGGTTGCCCTACAAACCTCGCACGCGCCCGAGGCGCCAAAACGCGCCAAGCTGCGCCTCGCTTGGCTGATGAGCATTTCGCCCGCAGCGGTGTTCGGCTGCTTCATCGCCGGGCTGACCAACGGTGCGTTTTGGGCTTACGCACCGATCTACGCCCTGCGCAGCGGTTTGCCGGTTCCCGACGTAGGCCACTTTTTGGCCCTGGTTGTGCTGGGCGGCGCCGTCACCCAATGGCCGATTGGCTACTTGTCCGACACCATCAATCGGCGCACCGTGCTTGCCATCGTTGCGGCTCTGGCGGCAGCCTGCGGGGTTGGGCTCTATCTTGCCCGCTTTGGCCCGCCTTCGCTCATTTTCGCCCTCGGTGCTGGGTACGGCTCCATGGCTTATCCGTTGCACGCCGTCTGCGTTGCTCATGCCAACGATCTCGTGCATCCCAAGCGCGCGGTTGAGGTCTCAAGCGGCCTGCTCTTAACCTTCGCTTCCGGCGCCATCCTCGGGCCATTTCTGGCCGCCTTCACGGTGCAGGCCGGTGGGCCCGGTGCGCTGTTTCTACAATCCGCCTCCGCGCATGCTTTCATCACCCTGGTGATGGTGCTGCGCTTACTGCTCCGGCCTCGCCCGCTTGGCCCCCGGCAAGGGGACTTCGTCGCTACGCCGCAAACCACGCCCGCCGTGTTCAGTCTCGATCCGCGCGGCGAGCGCAAGGCCAGTTCTCCAAGCAGCACTTCAACCTAGAACGTACGCTCTAGAGATAATCGCCAGCTCCCTTGCCACCGAGCTTCTGACTTATTGACAGTGTATAGTGCGTAGGCGTTCAGCGCCATGCTCAGAGGCTCAGCTAATTGTGATCGCAACCGAGCGCCTTTATCCCATCCGCCGCCCAATGGCGGCCGCGTGCGCTGGTGCTGCCGTTGCCATCCTAGGCGGTTTGATCGGCCTCGGCGGTGCCGAGTTCCGCCTGCCAATCCTGATCGGCATCTTCGCGCTGTTCCCGCATCGCGCCGTGCGTACCAATCTGCTGATCAGCCTCGCAACACTTGCCATGTCAGCCGTTGCGAGACTGAGCTTCGTGCACACCACCAGCGTTGCTGACTTCAAGATCGAGATCGTCGGAATGCTGGTCGGCGGCATTATCGCCGCGTGGCTCGGCGCCGGCTACCTGCGCAGCGTCCCGAAGAGCCGCATGATGGGCGTGATCGCCGCGCTGCTGCTGGTGACGGCCGTGTTGCTGGCGACGGAAACCCCGTTCTCGGGTGTGGCGTGGTCCGTGCTGGCATCGGGCTCAGCGTGGACATTGCCGGTCGCGATTGTTGCAGGGATGCTGGTCGGCGCAATCTCCAGCCTGCTTGGCGTTGCAGGCGGCGAGTTCATTATCCCGATCCTGATCTTCATCTTCGGTGCCGACATCCACACGGCCGGAACGGCCAGCGTGCTGATCAGTATCCCGGTTGTTCTGACGGGCGTTGCTCGGCACTGGCTGACCGGCCATTACAGATCGCAGTCGCTGCTGGTTTATTTGGTGTTGCCGATGGCCATCGGTTCCGGCGTCGGCGCGATGGTCGGCGGCTATCTGGCGGCTTGGGCACCCACCGATGCGCTGCGGATAACGTTGGCGATCATACTGGCGATGTCGGCAATCAAGTTGTGGAGCAAAGGTAACGCCCACTGAGACTACGGACATCGTGGCGATGCTGCACGATCACGTGCTGCGGGAGGGCCGATGCCGTCGATTACACGCGCCGTCATCGCGCGGCAAGGGTTGCTGTGCCGTGAGGTGCAAGTCCTTTGCAGATCCATCACTTCGCAGTAGGTTTCTGAACCAAGCGACCGCCGGGCATATCCCCCCCGAGCCAAATGCACTTGCGCTGACGCGACCTGCGCCGAATGCTATCGCTGCGTCAGAATGCACAAGGACCTTGAGATGGCTGTGAGCTGCAACGGTCGGCCGGCTCTTGCCGATGCAGAGCCGTCGAGCCGCAGCGCTGCCCTTGCCCAGGCTACCCCGCCGATTGTCGCGCCCGCGCTGCTATGCGGAGACCTCGCGCGGCTCGCTGACGAGTTGATTTCACTGGACCAGTCTGGCGCCGATTGGATCCACATCGACGTAATGGATGGCCACTTCGTGCCCGATATCACCTTCGGTCCGCCCTTGATCAAGGCACTGCGCAGCTGGTGCAGAAAGCCATTCGATTGCCACCTCATGGCTGCCCCTGCCGAACCTTTACTGACGTCTCTCGCTCACGCCGGCGCCGACATCATCACCGTGCATGCGGAAGCCGGAGCCCATCTCGATCGCTCGCTGCAGACCATCCGTGCGCTGGGCAAGAAAGCCGGCGTCGCTCTCAATCCCGCAACACCCGAGACGGTCATCACTCATGTGATGGATGGCATCGATCTGGTTCTCGTGATGGCCGTCAATCCAGCTTTGCTGGAGCAGACCTTGATCCCGGGTACGCTCGATAAAATCCGGCGTGTGAAGGCGATGCTGGGTGCTCGCCCGGTTCACATCGAGGTCGATGGCGGAATCACGGCCGAAAATGCGAGCCAAGTCGTGGCCGCCGGGGCAGACGTGCTGGTGGCGGGATCCGCAATCTTCGCTGGCAGGCAAAAAGGCCGCAGCAAACGAATCGCCGCCATCCGCGGCGACCGCACCGGGTTGACTCAGGTCTAGTCTTCTTCGCTCCGTTGTACATGGGCCAAGAGACGGGACTGCAGGCCCCAGCCGACCAGGGCTCCCAAGCAGGGCGCCAGCACGTACACCGAAAACCATCCGCCGCGCGGTCCTGGAATGGCTATATCGCCCCAGCCTAGAAACCAACTGACCAGTCGCGGGCCGAAATCCCGCGCCGGATTGAGACCAGCCTGGGTCAAGGGGGCGACCACTGAGATGATCGCGGCTACCGTCAAACCGATCATCACGGCCACAAAGGCCGGCGATGGCCGGGCGCTGTTGCGCGGATTGGTTAGGGCTCCCACGGCGAAAGCCAACATAGCGGTGCCCAGACACTCGGCGGTGAAGGCGGTTTGAAGGCTCACCACGCGCCAAGCTTCGGCGCTTGTGCCGTAAACTGCCGGATTTGGGAAGTACTCGCCAAACACCATGGCCGACAGCTCGCTGCCCGGCCCGCCGCGCAGCAAACCTTTCTGGCGTTCGAACTCCACAATGGCATCGGAGAACAGCAAGTAAAGCACCGTTGAAGCGAGCACCGCACCGACGATCTGAGCGAGCCAATAAGGCAGCACCAGGCGCCATGGGAAGCGGTCGTAAACCGCGCACGCCAAGGTGATAGCTGGGTTGAGGTGCGCGCGGGAAATCGCCGCTGAGCAATAAATTGCCAGGCTGACGCCGATCGCCCAAACCACCGCGACTTGCCACAACCCCATCTGCGCCCCAGTCAAAACCGCCGCATTGACGGCGCCGACTCCGAAAAACACCAGGATGAAAGTGCCTCCGACCTCGCCCGCGCAGGCCGGCATCACTTCCACTACAGCCGGTAGCCAACGCCGCGTGACCGGCCAACTCCATTTAGACTGTTCCGTCGCGCTCATGGGCTGCGCCCCATACTGGCCGGCACATTGCGCGCCGCTGCCAGGTTCGTCTCGTCCAACCTAACGCCATCGACCTTAGCGCGGCTGAACTCGGCCTGCGAAAAATCGGCGTGCACCAATCGCGCGTCCGTCAGATCACTGTCGCTGAAATCAGCCCCGGCTGCGCGCGCCAAGGATAGGTTGGCCTTGCGCAGCAGAGCCTTACCAAACACGGCCACTTCGAGCCGGGCACCTTGCAGCGCAGCCTCGGAGAAATCCGCTTCGGTGGCTTTGGCCCAAGTTAGATCCGCGTGCAACAGCCGAGCTCGCAGCAGCTTGGCACGCCGCAAATCGGCCTGCCGTAGATTGACGCTCGTTAGGTTGGCATCGCTGAGATCGGCATCCGTCAGATCGGCGCCGTGCAAATAGGCGGCGGCGGGCCGGCGTTCACCCGGCTTGGTTGCCCCGAATTCGACGCCAACTAGGTTGGCTCGTTTCAGGACGGCTTGCGTCAGATCTGCGCTCTGCAGATTGGCACCGGCCAAATTCGCTCGCTCCAGGTTGGCTTTGGCAAGCCGCGCCCCCGACAGCCAGCTGCCCGACGCCTTGAGGTCGGTCAGTCGCGCTGATGCGAAATCGGCCAAAAGGGCCATGGCCCGCTCGAGATTTGCCGACGACAGGTCCGCCCGCGTCAAATCGGCCTTGCCGAGATTGGCGCCGCGCAGGTCCGCACCGCTTAAATTGCTGTCGCGCAGGTAAGCTTCGCGCAGGTCGGCGCCCTTGAGGCTGGCGCCGCGCAGATTGGCGCCCGACAGGTTTGCACCGCTGAGCACGATGCCGTCGAGAACCTTGCCCGCCAGATTGACCCCGCGCAAATCGGCGCCTGCCAACTGCGCGCCGGCTACCACCTCGGCAGCGTCGCGGCTATGCGTCGGGCTCCATCCCGCCAGGAGTAGGGTCACCAGCAAAAACGCAAAGGCGCGACGAGGGTTCATTCGGCAACATTCTGCGGCAAGAACGACACGGTTTTGGTGAGCTCAGGCCGTGGCCCGATGCGGCGCACGTCCGCCCACGCACCTTTGTAGTAGGGGATGGTGGTGGCCGGATCGACATGGTCCGACACCAATTCGCCGGCCGCGCCGCGCGGCTGGCCAAAAATCAGGAAGGTGTGTCCGCGCTTAACGGCGTCGGTTGGATAGGCCATGGCCTCGACGCGACCCACATCGTTGGCGATCTCCACCACATCGCCAGCGGCAATTTGCAGCTCCTTGGCATCGTCGGGATGCATCTCCAGATGTGGGATCGGCATGCGCTCATTGAAGAAATCGAGAAAGCGGTGATGATAGACAGTCTGCCAAATATGGTTGGAGCGCCCATTGTTGATCCAAAAGCGATAGCGCTTGCGCTGGGCCTCGACTTTGGCGGCATAACCGGGGTAAGGCGGGCTCGCGGTGATAAAGCGGGCCTTGCCGGATGGCGTGGCAAACTTGCCGTCCTCATAGAGTCGCGCCGTGCCCACTACCACGTTGTTGACGATGCGGGTCGGCGTCTGAATCCCGTTCGGGCCCAACCGGCGCAGAAGGTCGTAGGTGACGCCGGCATATCCCTCGATCGGGTCTGCGGCCGTGCCTTTGAAGGCATAGCGGGCCTGGATGAACACATCCTCATCCGATGCCCAATCGAAATCCAAGAACCTGTTGGCGAGCAGCGAATTGCCCTCGGCGCGGTAGAACTCATGCAGCTTCTTGGCAAACAGTGCCATGATCGCCCAATCCGGCTTGGCATCACCCGGCGGATCCATGAAGCGCTGATAAAGCCGCAGTCGTCGCTCGCCGTTGATGGAGGTGAGGTTCGTCTCGCCCCATCCCGCGGCAGGCAACACCAGATGGGCATATGCGCTGGAGGCGGTCGAGTAGATGTCCTGCACCATCAGGAACATGCCGCCCTGCTTCAGGGCCTCGACGACTCCGGCAACCCGCTCGCCGATCGGCTTGCCCTGGCTCGCCCGTAGGCTGGCGGTGACCAAACCCCCGCGCTCCTTGAATGCGACTTCCATCGCCCCGGCGCGCAGCGTGGTGAGGAGCGGATTGCATCCGCCAACCCAGTACAGCTTGACGGCGCCGCGACGCACCGCCTCGTCCACATTGAGCGCCGGTCGGCCGCCCGGGTACGGCGGGCGCACATAACCTTCCTGATGACCGCCCAAGCGACTGACACCACTGCCCGGCTTGCCGAGACTACCGGTTAGCAGCGCCAGATCGACGATGGCGGCAACGTTCTCGTAGTTCTTGAAGCCCCAGATCAGACCTTTTTCGTAGTGCATCAGGCAGCGGCGCGGGCTGCCGTCCGCCTTCGGCGCCGCGATCCATTGGGCGGCCTTTTCCATATCCGCAATGCTTATGCCGGTGCGCTGCGCTGCCTCGCCCAGCATCTCGTTCCGCGGTCGGTCCATCATCAGCGAGGAGCGCTGATAGGCCTCGAAGGTTTGTGTCTCGGTGCGCTGGCTGATGAATGCGCCGTCGTGCCAGTTGCGTTCCAGGATAATGCGGGCGATGCCGTTCAGTAGCCAGATGTCAGAACCGGGTTCGATGGCAAGGTGCAGCACGCGCTCCTTGCCGGCGGCCGCCTCCGCCGCCGCCACGGTCATGGTGCGGCGGGGATCCACCACAATCATGCGGCCCTTTTCTACCGCCTCGGCACCGAACGCGCCACGCTTCAACGACAACGCGTCGCCCGACAAGTTCTTGACCATGTGATTCAAGAAGTAATTCGTCTGCGTCTCATAAGGATTGGCACCCACGACCAAAATCGTGTCCGCCAGCTGCGCATCCACATAGGCATTGGTCAGTGCAGCGATGCCAGCATCGCCTGCAGCATGCACCTCACTGTTGTAGGCTGGCCGATTGTGGATGGAGGCGCTGCGCGTGCCTATGCCGGAAAAGAACAAGCGCCCGACCGCCCAATTGTTTTCAAATCCGCCGCCGCCGCCGCCGTGATCGAAAAACTTCATTCCCACCGCATCGGCACCCCACCGGTCGGTGACCGCTTTGATGATGGCGGCACCAAGACCGACGGCCTCATCCCAACTGACGGCCTTCTGGCCATCGCCCTGCGCCAGCAACGGCGTCGTCAACCGCGCCTTGGTCGGCCGATCGGGGGCGTAGAGGGTTGCCGCCAGACCGCCACCCCGCACCGAGGACAGGCCGCTGTTCACCGAGCACGCATCGTCGGGCACGATCGCAATGTTGAATTGCTTGCCGTCGCGTTCGGTGATGACCGCATGCATGGAAGGCGCAACCCATTTGCCGAACGCCGCCTGCGGCTGACGGAAATCAACGCCGAGCGCGTTTGCCTCCGCAACGCCGTCGCGGCCGACCGGCCACTTGTAGACCTTGTAGCCGCAGCCCACGATGCAGAATTGGCAAACCGTAGAAAAGGTTTGGGCGTTGCGGGGCGGCAAAGGCACTTTGACGGGCGGAGCCATGGCGGCCGTTCAACGAATGTTGGTGTGCCGGCCATAGATCAGGCCCGCCACGCCAACCGCCCGCACCACGCCGTTGCTCACCTCCAGGGCGATCTGCGGTAGCGGTTCGCTGGCCTGTCCAATGACCATGCGTCCGGCCTTGGCCGGATCGAAGCTCGACCAGTGGCAGCCGCACAGCAACATGTTGTGGCTTCTCTTGAACGCCACCGGACAACCTTTGTGCGTGCACAGAATCGAGTAGGCAACAATGCTTTGACCGGGGCCGATGCCACCCTCGGCCGGCCGATCGAGGCGTAACAGCACAGCCGGAGAGTCTGCGTCAGGGTACTGAAAAGCGATCTCGCTGCCGACCTCGATCTTGGCAAGGGGAGCAACCTCGAAGACAGGAAAACCCTTTTCGGCGACCGCCGGCGTCACCTCCTGCGCCAAACTAACTTTCGGCACGGCCCCTGTCGCCGCCAGGCCCACTGCGCCACCCCACTGCAATACTTTGCGTCGATCTACGCTAGCCGTCCGGCGATGCCCGCATCCTGCCTCGTCTTCCTGTCCCGTCACGCACCCCTCCGTTGCTATCAGCTCTCAACCGCAAAACTGCGTTGGTCGGCGCTCAGCTTGAATCGCCCTTCATTGATCGCATTGACCCACTGCGCCGATTTAGCGAGTCCCCCCAAGGTGAAAAAGTGCAGCTTGCTGATACGCGTGTGGCGCTCGCTCATGACATGCTGGGCGAGATCGACCAGCAGCTTGTCGGGCGCCGACGGTAGCAGCAATTTGGTCACGTTAGTCGCCTGCCGTTTCAAGAAGTTGATAGAGTTGCCAACACCGCAGCTCATCGCGTAGCCGAGCAGCGTTTTCAAGGAAGCAATACCTGGCACGCCAATGTGCAGCGGTAAGCCGATACCCTCACGCCTGAGCGCGCGATCGTAGGCTATGAATGGCTCGGCCTCGAATGCGAACTGCGTCACGATATGCACCTCCGAGCCGGAGCGTGCCGCATAGGCATCCTTCCAGCGCAGCGCGTCCCACAACGCCGTCTCCGCGCAGCAGTTGCAACTCTCCGGGTGGCCGGCCACGCCGATGCGGCGGATGCCGTGTTTCTCGAACAGGCCGGTGGCCAGCAGCTGCATGGAATCGGCGAACTCGCCGGCCGCCGAGCTCGGAGCACCGGCGATAGCCAGCACTTGCGTGACACCGGCTTCGCCAGCTGCGCGTGCCAGATAGTCATTCAACATGCTCCGGTCGGCGATGCTGCGCGCCGCCACGTGGGGAACAGGATTGAACCCCTCTTTGCGCAACCGCACCGCCAATGCCACCGTCTGCAGATAGTCGCCGCCCGGCAGGAACGTTATGTAGACGTCGGTGCCCTGCGGCAGCAGCTCGCGAAAACTGGGAATCTTGACGGCTGAGGCTGGCGTCACTTCCGTACTGTATCCGCGACACAGCTCGCGCACGACGGTTTTCAAATCGGTCGGCGCGCTCACACGACTGCGCGTGGCGGTGTCGATAGCGACGTCTTGGGGTGGCATGGTGCGACGGTCTCTCGATGGCTTCAACCATCAACAGGGCTAACACGTCACCGACCATCTGAGCCGCCGATCCGCATGATCTCCGCGCATGCCCCTGGCAAACGCTGCGAATGTTCGATGCGTCGCAAATCATGCGTGCGCGGACCACAGCAACCAAAAATCAACCGATGCTTCCTGGAGACTGTGCGCCTGGATCTCATCATGCTCCCCCGATGCGCATCCTCACGCCGGCCAATCGAACGCCAGGTAGGTGTGATGGAAGTCGGATGCGTCCGGCTCGCTGCTACCAAGCACGCGAAATCCTTGGCGTCCTGGTGCTGGCATCCAATCGCCCTGGACGATGGAGCGGTTGCCGAGCCAATGGTCGGCATATCGGCTGGCCGTGATCACATAGCAAGTCCCGCCAGGCAACGTGACGCCGTCGTCAGGGCCAAGCCGTGTGTTCATCGGTCGCGGGGTTGTCCAGTCGTGCAGGACCTTTGCCGAAGCCGCATCCAGCGTATCCAACACCAGCGCGCGCTGGATTTTCCAGGCCCAGCTGCGCCCCAATAGATGCGTGGGCTGCTGTGGCAACACGCACATCACCGCATGCGCAAACTCGCCGCGAATCTGGAAACGCTCGAGCAGCTCTTTACTGGCCAAGACGACATGACCGCCGGGCGGGCGCCCTCTGGCATCATCGGGTGAGACGGTCGCCGGGGTCGTGTAGGCCATGTCCTTGAATTCTTCGTGCTTGAACTCAGGGACTGGGAACCGTTTCCAGGCGACCATGGTCATTTCACGTCCTTCCGCTAGCGCCGATCAATGGCCGGCTTCGCCCAACCGAGCGCGACGGCCAAGCTTCCGACCACCCATCACAACCCCAATCGACCCCGGCCGGAAAGCCAATACCCCATGGCGACAACGCGCCCCCCCCATGCTCACCGCGCATGCGGACGAGCTAAGCATTGGCCCTCCGCCGCAAAAATAAAGCGTCAACACTCAGTGCCGCGTCGGACCGGTCTTTGAACCTGCCGCATGCCGTGTCCGCGCCAGTTCGTGCCTCAACGAGATTTTGACTTGGCCAATTTTGAAATTGAATCAGCGCTCGACGAAGGCTTTCTCGACCACGAACGTGCCGGGTTCGCTGGCGGAGCCCTCGACGAAACCGAGCTGCTCGAGCACCGCGCGCATGTCCATCAGAAACTGCGGGCTGCCGCACAGCATGGCACGATCCTGTGCGGCGTCTAGCGACGGCAAGCCGATCTCGCGGAACAACTGGTCGGAAGTGACGAGATCGGTGATGCGGCCGCGGTTGTGAAAGGGCTCGCGAGTCACGGTCGGATAGTAGATCAGCTTCTCGCGCACGTACTCGCCGATCAGCTCGTCGCGCGGCAGCTCGGCCGTGATGCGCTCACCATACGCAAGCTCGGCCACCTGCCGGCAACCATGCACGAGTACGATCTTTTCGAAGCCCTCGTAGGTCTCGGGATCGCGAACGATGCTCATGAACGGCGCCAGCCCTGTGCCGGTGCTCAGCAGATACAGAAAGCGGCCGGAAAACAGGTTGTCGATCACCAGAGTGCCGGTCGGCTTCTTGCTGACAAGGATGCGATCGGAATCTCTGATGTGCTGGAGACGCGAGGTGAGCGGACCGTCCGGCACCTTGATGGAGAAGAACTCGAGCGTGTCCTCGTAGTTCGGGCTCACCATGCTGTAGGCGCGCACCAGCGGGCGACCCTCCGTCTCCACGCCCATCATCGTGAATTGGCCGTTGCTGAAGCGGAATGAGGGGCTACGCGTCGTGGTGAAGCTGAACAGGCTGTCGGTCCAATGGCGGACGGACAGCACGATCTCCTGCGTGTAGGTGCTCATGATCGATCCAACGCCGCTACTCACCGCAAAATGAGGGCCGCTCGCTGGAGCGGCCCGCTCAGTGGGGGAGAAACCAACCGGAGGAGGTTGACTTGCCTCACGCTAGGAAAGGCGACCGGGCCTAGTCAATACGCACTTCGCCGCTGCCTTCAACCGGAAGTCCCGCCGGATGACCGCCCCATTCCATCAGAGAGCCACCGCCCCTTATGTTTCTCGCGCCACACGCCAGTATTCCGCCATGAGCGGGCTCGAGCCCCTCCCTCCACTCGGCTCATAGCTGAGAAGACAATTGCCGCGTGACGGTGGCCGACGCGGTTGGTCCTTTCTCTGCCTTCAATTCATAAATGCGCTGCAATCCGCTCCTGCTCCGCTTCATTTCGGATAGAGTGTCGGGTGACCGCAGCTTCTCGACATGGTCATTGCTTGCCATGCGACTACCATCGACATCCGCTGTCGATACTGGTCCACCATCGAGCCGGACGATGCGGCTCGCAGCACGACCATGCAACGTCGGCCGACATGGCCGGACACCACCTACGCCCCTATACACCGCACGAACGAGGACAATGGTCCCTGCCACCACGGGAGGATGTCATGCGTTGGGTCGGGAGATGGTTGCGCTCAGGGTTGAGCGCACTGAAAAGCCTCCTTTGCGAGCCAAACAGGTCGCCGGGAGCTGATATCGTGCGCGAGGAAAGCTTCCGCCACCCATTGGCTTGAGCGTAGCAAAATCCTTGCGATGCACGCCTTCTTGCATGGCTTATGCGGGCGATCCGGCTTGCAATGGATGTGAGCGAGACGAGACCGGTCACCTGCTTGGCTGCGTAGATGCAATCGCCTCGATATCGGGCACGTCAACGAAATCAAAGGCGGCGATGGCGGCGATCGTTGTGAAGGCGGCGCACAAGGGCATGGTACGGCCCCTACGTGAGGGCCAACTCAGCTTCGTCGGCGCGGGTAGGCAGCAGCAGTGTCAGTGCCCAGCAGAGGAAAAGCATGGCAGCCGAGCCAACGAGGCAGCCAGTAATGCCGCCAAAGTGGTACAAGAGGCCCGAAAGCAACGTACCCATCAGTCGGCCTGATGCATTGGCGGCATAGTAGAACCCGACATCCTCGGCGGTCTTCTCGGACCCGGCGTAAGCCAGGATGAGGTATGAATGAACCGATGAATTGATAGCGAAGGCAATACCGAACAACGCGAGACCTACGACGACCATAAGATCAGGACGGGTCCCGCTGGCGACATTCAGAGCGATGGCCAACACCACCGGGATCGTCGCAAGTGCCAAAGACCATGTGCGCGCGGCCGGAACTTCTTGGCTTAAGCCATCAACGCTGCGGGCAACGACTCGAGGTGCCGCAGCCTGCACCACGCCGTACGCGACCGTCCAGGCTGCGAGGAAGCCACCCACCTGAACGAAATTCCAACCGCTAATGTAAAGAAAAACCGGAAGGCCCACGACAAACCAGACGTCGCGCGCGCCAAACAAGAATATCCGCGCGGCTGCCAGCAGGTTTACACCACGCGATTTTGCGAACAGCTCCTTCATGCTCTTCGAGGCTTTGGCTTTACCAAGTTCGCGCGGCAATAGAGGCAGACCCACCGCGAGAATAACGCCGATCAGCGCCGCCATCAGCCAAAGCGCTCCGCGAAAACCAAGCACCTGCAAGAGAAGACCGCCCACAAAGAAGCCAAGGCCCTTCATGGCGTTCTTCGAGCCGGTAAACCAAGCCACCCACTTGAAAAGCTGGCCCGACCCCTCTGCACTCGTTGCTTTGATGGCGGATTTGGAGGCGGTCTTGGTAAAATCTTTGGCGAGTCCGGCTACGCCTTGCGCGGCCACCACCCAACCGACCGCCACTGCAGGTGACCAGCCCGGATCGAGTACAGAAAGCATAATAAGCCCCGCGATCTGCAATATCTGCCCGATCGCCAGCATGCGCGGGATGCCAAACCGCGTTGCCAGCCAGCCTCCACCCAGATTTGCTGCAATGCCTGCGCTTTCATACAGAACGAACAAGAACGCCAAGGTGAAAGGCGAATAGCCCAGCTGAAAAAAATAAAACAACACGAGCATGCGCAAGGCGCCGTCCGTCAGGGTGAAACCCCAATAGGATGCCGTGACGACAAGGTAGTTCCGCGTGGAGGACGCCATCGCTTACAGGCCCCTTTGCTTCACAATGTTCGCAAGGTCGACCATCCGGCAGACATAGCCGATTTCGTTGTCGTACCAGGCGTACACTTTGAGGAGCGTCCCGTCCGTGACCATGGTACTGAGCGCATCGATTATCGAGCTCCTGCTATCATTGTTGTAGTCGACCGATACGAGCGGTCGCGACTCGTAACCCAGCACACCCGCGAGAGGCCCGCTTGCCGCCACAGCAAACAGTTCGTTCACCTCTTGCTCGGTCGTCGCACGCTTGAGTTCGAACACGCAATCAGTGAGGCTGGCATTCAGTACGGGAGCCCGTACGGCGTGCCCATTCAGTTTACCCTTGAGTTCTGGATAGATGAGGGCGATAGCCGTCGCACTGCCGGTCGTGGTGGGCTGGAGTGAAAGCATGGCCGAGCGGGCCCGCCGCAAATCCTTATGGGGCGCGTCGACGACAACGTTCGTATTGGTCGGATCGTGGATCGTAGTGATTTGTCCGTGGCGGATGCCGATGCCTTCATGCACAACCTTGACCACCGGGGCCAAGCAGTTCGTCGTGCAGGACGCAGCCGTCAAAAGTTTGTGCCGCGCAGGCTCGTACAAATGATCATTGACTCCTACGACAACATTTAACGCCGATGCGTCCTTGACGGGTGCGGCGACGATGATGCGTTTCACACCTCGATCAAAGTAGCCTTGCAATTGCTCCGGCTTGAGGAATTTTCCGGTGCATTCCAGGACAACGTCGCACCCAAGATCGCCCCAGGGCACCTCGGCGGGAGTGGCGACGGACGAAAAGCCGATCGATCTACCTCCCACGACTATGGCCTTGTCCCCGTCAACTTGAAAACTTGTACGCCACCGCCCATGCGTGCTGTCAAACTCGAGGAGGTGGGCGGTCGCGGCAACGCCGCCTTTGATCTCGTTGACATGAACCACATCCAGCCGGTTGTCAGCGCGCGGATCTCCCTCCGCCCGGGCAACGCCGCCGCCCGCCGCACGAAGCGCAAGGCGTCCCATGCGGCCCATTCCGTTGATGCCAACTCTCATTGCCCGCTCCTAGGTAACAAACTTGCCGCTATCGCCCAGTTCGCCAACGCGGGCGTTTAGCGCGCTTCTCTCGAGTGATGCGAACGGGAGGTTCACGAACACCTCCAGTCGCCGCCAGATCGATCCGTAAAGTTGGTTCAGGAGGGCGATGCGCTCCACCGCTTTGCCGGAAAATTTCGCAGGATCAGGGAACAGCCATGTCGCAGTAATCGGCCTGTCTCCAAGGTCTGGACAGGCTTCGCCGTCAGCCGTATCACAAAGCGTAATGATGAAATCCATGCGCGGCGCTTCGGGGGTTGCAAACTCACGCCACGACTTGCTGCGAAGAGTCGTGACTTCGTGACCGAAGCTGGAAAGCCGATCAATCACGTCGGGCATCGGCTTTGCAGCTGGACGGGCGCCGGCGGAATAGGCGCTGAACTTTCCGCGACTCATTTTCTGCAAAATGACTTCAGCCATGATCGAGCGGGCCGAATTGCGCGTGCAGATGAAAAGCACATTGAAGGCAGGCTGCATGGCCGTCTGATCGTCCAAGTCATCGGGCAGCAGCCGGTGCAAGTCGCCGCAGAGTTCAGGGCGGCCCGCACAACACGTCTCTGTGAGAAAGCTCAATAACGCCCGCAGACCGACGAAGCGGACAGCATAGATAATGTGGCGACCTTGGCGCGTTGAACGCACCAATCCCGCCTGCTCCAGGACGCCGAGATGGAATGACAGCGTGGACGGGGCCGTTTGCAGCGCGACCGCTAGCTCACCGGCCGCTGCTCCGGAAGGACCGCGAGCAGCCAGATGCCGTATCAGCTTGAGCCGCGTCTCCTGCGCCAATACGCCGAAACATGCGGCCGCTTCATTCGTTTCCATGGCTATGGAATAGTCGAAATGAATGAGAATGCAACGATAAACGCGGTGTCAGTATCTTTTTTGCCTATCGAAGCGACGCCCGCGCCTCAACTTAAACGTGCAGCATCACGGCTACCGGCAGACTCAGGGTGCTAACCGAGAGTGGATGGCTTGGGAAAAATGACTTCGCCATCTTCCTTGATAAATGGCCCAATGTTCGGGTTGGGCAGAATCTCAAGGACAGTCTCCGAGGGGCGGCAAAGCCGAGCTCCCTTGGAGGTGATGACGATGGGACGGTTCATCAGGATCGGATGTTGCAACATAAACGCGATGAGATGCTCATCCGTCCATTTGGCATCATCCAGCCCTAACGCCTCATAGGGCGTACCCTTGCGCCGCAAAAGCTGGCGCGGGGACATGTTCAGCAACCGCAATAATGTATCTAGCCGCTCTCGGCTCGGCGGGGTCTTCAGATACTCGATGATGTCGGGCACTTCGCCGCTCTGACGGATCATGGCGAGAGCGTTACGTGACGTGCCACAGTCGGGATGGTGATAGATAGTGATCGACATCACCGTCTCACATCATTCGGCTGCCGCCTTCTTCCGTTAGCGGCAGATCTGGGCACTGGGAAGAGTTTGCCGCACAGATCGGGCCGGCGTCGGCAGCACTTCTCAGTAAGGTAGGTCAGCAGCAGCCTTGTGCCCTCCACACTCACCGCATAGCGGATGAATCGTCCCTCTCGCGTCGACTCTACCAACCGCCCGTGGTCGAGTTCCTTCAGGTGAAACGACATATTGTTCGTAGGGATGCCAACTCTGACTGCGAGATCACCGGCTGTAAGTCCGGTTCGACCCTGCTCTACCAAAATGCGAAAGATCCGCAGTCGATGCTCGTGAGCGAGGGCGGCAAGGGCTGATACGGCTTGTGCTTCAGTCATCGCTATCTCACGATCTTCTCTGCAGATACGCTGTGGTCACTTCCAGCTTACCGACGGGGTGGCGCCCCCTCCCGTGCGGGCACGATCGCACACAGAGCCGCCAAGCCCACAAGGCCCAGGGCCGAAGAAAACATGAGTACGCCCGATCCGAACCGGTCGATCAACAGCCCGAACAACAACGGCGCCATAGCTTGCGCCATCCGCGACGGCGCGCCGAGCAGGCCCAGACGATACCCGTAGCTGACGGGGCCGAAAATCGCGAGCGGCACCGTGCCACGGGCGATCGTAAGAATCCCGGTGCCTGCACCGTGGAGAGCAGCAAAGATCCCTGCCGCTGCACCTGTGCCAAACAACGCCAGTATCACTACCGCAAGTGGGTGCGCGAGCGTCGCCAGGCGAGCGGACGTAAGTGGATGGTACTTGTGCAAGAAACCGGCCTCAGCTGCTCGCGCCGCGACCTGGGCTGGGCCAATTAGCACACCGGCCGCGACGGCTTGCGCGGTGGTCGCGCCGGCCGACTCAAGCAGTCGGGGAAGGTGAGCGGCCATGGCGGCTACGACCATCCAGGCCGCCGCGAAGGCGAAGGCCAGAAGGATCATGGTGCGATCGATTGCAACGTGCGCGGGCGTGGTCGTCTCCGCCAGGGCAGCGAAATCTTGGGGCTTGGGAAGCAACAACCGATTAAGGGGTAACCCAATGATCAGGTGCGCTGCAGCCCATGCCAGGCAAGTTCCGCGCCAGCCAATTTCTGCCGCGCCCAGAGCGGTCAAAGGCCAGCCGATGGTGCTCGCAAAACCGGCCAACAGCGAAATGCCAATGATCGCCCTGCGTGCATCCGTCCCGTAGATTCTGCCGAGCGTCGCGAACGCAGAATCGTAAAGACCAAGGCCCATGCCGATGCCGATGATGAACCAGGCGGTCCACAACACGGGTTGCGAATAGGAGCAGGCCAGCAGCGCCAGCCCTGCCGCGAACACCACGTTGGACAACGCCAGCACTTCCCGACCACCTACGGCGTCGATGGTACGGCCTACGCGCGGACCGATGACAGCGGATATCAAGAGCGAGGCAGAGAATGCAGCGAAGAACCAAGTGCTGGAAATTCCCAATTCCCTCGAGATCGGATCAGCCAGGATGGCCGGCAGATAATAGCTCGATGCCCAAGCCAGAGTTTGCGTCGTGCCCAGAACCAGAATAATCGGCAGTTGTCGCGATGCCATCACGTGCAGCTCACGGCCGCACGACAATCCTGAGCGTGCCCGGTCCCGAAGGCCCGGCTGATCGCGCCAACACCGATCATCTTCCGATCTTACTTAAAAATTTCTATACTACCAGATGCGTCGAAACTCTCCGCGCGGCGTTCTTCCTGGAGCAGCCGCTGGCCTTATGTCACATGATTGAGAGCAATGGAGAACGCGTCAAAGTTGCGCAGCTTGGCAGGAATGTTATCGAGTTTGCGGTTGACGATCATCGGCACACGTTGCTCTGTGATGCCGCCGTGAGAGCGCAGCGGCTCCTTGAGAGCAGACAGGTCGTGTTTGCTCCGGCTTGTGCCGAGGACTTTGGTGTCGCGGGACACAACAATGATGTCGCCGAGGCGATCTTCGGGTAACTCAAAAGCGGCACAACCCGCTTTGCCATCCAAGACCACGTGGATACCGGGCAGGGATTTGATTCGGTCGATCACTGAGGCGACGTCCAGAGGTTGCTCCATGTAGACGGTGGCAAAGGAACCAAGCGCGCCGTGATGCACGACGTAGGGGTCGGTAATGGGCAGGATGACCCGACAGGCGGAGGCACCAAACCACTCGTCGAGCTGGTCTTGCAGGAATACGACATCGGGCGTACCACACGAAAGGTGCTTGTCTTTCATGCCGTGATCAGCGGTCAAAACCAACACGGCACCACTCGCGTCAAGCTCGCCAAGGTAGCGGTCCATCATCTTGTAGAAGGCATCGGCACCCGGCGTACCGGGCGCGTACATGTGCTGAACAAAGTCCGTGGTTGATAGGTACATCAAATCTGGCCGTCTCTGGCGCATCAAAACCACGCCTGCGGCAAACACGAACTGAGAGAGTTGTAGAGAATAGACGTCAGGAACATTCATAGCAATCAACTGCGGCACGCCCACGATCCCGTTCGCCGCAACAGTGCACTGGTCGGAGCGCTCCGAGGAAAAGCAAACGGCTTTGCCTTCACCAAACTGGAGACCATGGCCGAGCAGGAGCCGCAGCTTGTCTTTGGCAGTGATGACCGCAACGCTTGCGCCTTGCTCTTGGAAAGCCTGGAATATTGTTGGCGCACGCAGAAACTTCGGGTCGTTCATCATGACCTCGGTCTTGGATGCACGGTCGTAGAAATAGTTGCCGCAAATGCCGTGCACCGCCGGCGGACGTCCGGTCACGATCGAGAGATTATTGGGGTTGGTGAAGCTCGGGATGACGCTATCTGCGCGCAAATCCACTCCCCTAGCGATCATGCGTGCAAGATTGGGCATAAGACGATCAGTGAGGGCACGCTCCATGTACTCAGGCTCGCTACCATCACAGCAGATCACCACGACGGGATCGACTGGCCAGCGGTAGGTGCGATCATTTACCTGAATGATTTTGGCGCTGGGCATTGGTTTCCTCCTGTCCGTGATGCAGCGCGCCGAGTGAGGCTCGTCATGCCCAAGGGTGTCGGAAGCACGCCTCGCGGACGATATCCTGCTCCGGCGTCCGCGGTTTCTGCCGCTGGCTGCATCCAATCAACAGCTTCCTTAGATTCCGTATTATGATCCACAAGCGACGCATCGGTCGCTCCCCCTAAGATCACAGCAAGAGCTGCTTCCTCATTCCCGCGGCACACATCGCGCCGTATGATCTTTTTTGGCGCGGGTCGCTCTTTCGTCGTTTGGCCGGCTTGGCGGTAGCGCCTGCAATTGCCCGCCTCTAGATCTCCAGAACCATGCCGTCGTCTGCGCAGATCTCCGGCACGAGATGCCGGTTCTTGAGCATCTCTGGACCCAGATGGGTCAGCACAATCTGCTTAGCGTTGAGCTGACCCTTGCGCTCTCTGATGGTGGGATAGTTGAGGTGATAGCGGATGGGCTTCTCATAGAAGTAGCATTCGCAAATCAGAAGGTCGGCTCCGTCGGCGAGTTTCGGCGTGTCTTCGGTCCAGTCGCCGTCGCCCGTGTAGGAGATGACCTTGCCACCCAAATCGATGCGCAAACCAGTCGGGTTTGTTTCCTTGGTATGATCGGCGGGATAGGGCGTCACCTTCAAGCCGCACACTTCGTTCACGCGGTGCGTTTCCATCTCGACATACGACAGGGGAAACTTGGGCACCATGGCGTGCATCCCAGGCATGAGTGCGTCGCGCACTCCGGCCATCCTCGATTTCATATCGCGGGGCCCGGCGATCGTCAGCGGTTTGCTACGCTTCGCGCCCAGCATGGCGTCAGCGAGCATCATGGGGATTCCGCCGCAGTGATCGGCGTGAATATGAGTGAGCAGAACCAGGTCGATGCTATTGTGCAGGATGCCGAGCTTGTTCAGAGCAATAAGGCTGGACGCACCGAAGTCTACGGCAAAGCGCAATCCAGGCATGTCAACCAAGATGCACGTTTGAAAACGCCCACCGGAACCGAAAGCGTCGCCAGCACCAACGAAGGTCACGGTCACTTTCATTTTGATTTGCCCTATATGATCGCGTCGGCCTTGAGCGCTTCGAGCTCCGCTTCTTGCAAACCCATGTCTCGCAGAACGCTCTCGGTGTGTTCTCCCAGAACAGGCGGCGGCAGCCGGTAGCTCACCGGTGTCTCCGAAAGTCTTAACGGACACCCAATCAGGTCGACCGTACCTTTGCCGCTCTTTGCATGCGGTAGAGCGATCTTCATTTCCCGGAACAAAACATGCGGGTCCTGGAACACCTGCTCGACGTTGTTCACGGGAGAGCATGGAACATTGCATTTCTCGAGTGCTTCGATCCAAAACGCAGTAGTCCTCGCCTTCAGCAAGTCAGTAACGATCTCGATCAGGATGTCGCGATTGCGAACGCGCTCCGAATTGACTGCAAATCGGGGATCGATACTCAGCTCCGGTCGACCAGCAGTTTCGCACAAGCGTTTGAACTGTCCGTCGTTGTTTGCTGCCACGATGACCCAGCCGTCACTCGTAGGAAACACCTGATAGGGAACTGTATTGGGGTGAGCCGTACCTAGTCGCTGCGGAATGCCCCCGCCCGTCAGGTAGTTGAGTCCCTGATTGTAAAGCCAGCCGACTTGCACATCGAGCAACCCGAGGTCTATGTGCTGCCCTTTGCCCGTTGCGTCGCGATGGCGCAATGCTGCCAAGATACCGACACTAGCGTAGAGCCCTGTAATCACATCGTTGACTGCGATCGGAACTTTGACCGGGGGCCGGTCCGGCTCGCCTGTCATGCTGATCAAGCCGCCGATACCCTGGGCAACCATGTCGTAGCCGGGTCGTGCTGCATAAGGTCCGTGCTGGCCATAGCCTGTGATCGAACAATAGACGAGCCTTGGAATCACATCTTTGAGGTGCTCGTATCCCAGCCCTAGCTTGGCGAGTCCGCCGACTTTGAAATTCTCAATCAAGACATCGCATTTTGCTGCCAAGCGCTTTATCAGCTCGACGCCCTTCGGCTTGCTCATATCAATCGTCAGGGAACGCTTGTTGCGGTTGCACGAGAGGTAGTAGCCGCTCTCGGTCGTGTCCTGACCTTTGGTATCGCGGACATAGGGCGGCCCCCAGGTCCGCGTTTCGTCCCCGACCCCTGGCCGCTCCACCTTGATGATCTCAGCACCGAGGTCGCCGAGCAGCTGCGTACAGGACGGACCGGCAAGAACGCGACTGAGATCGAGCACCCGGATACCGGAGAGTGCACCCGTTGCCTGAGACATGACATAACCCTTGACTAGCACGAAAGTGATTTACATTTGCATTTATGATTTGTCATTTGTCAAGGGCGCGTGCGCCTTCTCCGGCACCGACCGTTGACGCTCACGCCTTGAGCAGCAGGGCTGCCGCTCGCTCATCGGTAATGAGCGAGTGGACCAACTTGGAGGCAAGAATGGCGCGAATGATCGGAACCTTGAACGCGCCTCCAGCGCAGAGGACGACATGCGGAATTTTACGGATGACGTCCAGTGGCGCTGCCACCGCGCATTGGTTGATGGGGTGGTCGACGACGCCTCCAGCTGCGTCAAGGTACTGATCGCACACTCCCCCGACCGACCCGGCGGCCGCCAAGGATCTGAGCATGTCCTTGGTCAAGGCACCATGCTTGATGATCCAGGTCTTGGACGTAAGGTCGACGGCCGTCAACAGAGCAATATCCGCCTTGGCGACCATCTCCAAGACCACTCGGATGGGCGTCGATCGCATCAGCGCGTCCCTGGTCGCGCGGCTGTCTGCAACCATCGGTGCCGTCATGTAAAAGCACTCGGCGTCAAGAATTTTCGCGAACGTGGCGGCGTTGTCGTAGGGATTGATGATGGTGCTGCGTGCCAATCCGCCGGAGAGCGAAACGATGACATTTCCCGCTTTCGACCGCGGTTTGAGGGATTGCGCTGCGGAGTAGATGGTGCCACCCCAGCTCAGCGCCAGGATCTGATCTTTCAGCAAGGTCTTGGAAATATATTCGCCGGTGGCTATGCCGACGCTGTTGCGCACATTGTCCTCATCCACCGGTGATGGCGCCACCACCACGTCGCGAAGTCGGAATTTTTCGCGCAGACGCGCCTCCAGCTCCAAGCACGGCGCCACCGGCGAATCGATGGAGATGCGCACCACGCCCTGCCGGAATGCATCGCTGATAATCTTGTTAATGGTGGCGCGGCTTAGCCCCACTCGGTCTGCGACCTCTTGCTGCGTTTGCCCTTCCCGAAAATGATACCAGCAGATGCGCGCAATCAGGTCAGATTGCAGGGACGGCGCAACGCTTTCGCTACGCGTCTCGTCCTCGGCACGACGCTTCACACCCAGCCCTCCTCTCGCACACCCGCGCCCGCATGGACCGAGCTTGCGGTCGCCGTGCACGGTCGCAGCGTCTTCTCCCTGCGGACCATTGCTCCCCACGCCAACAGCGTCAAGGTCGAGCATGGATGCCTGCAAGCTTCAGGTCTTGAATTTGGGATCGAGCCAGTCTCTGAGTGAATCACCGAACAGGTTGAAAGCAAAGACGGCAAGCGTGATTGCCAAACCGGGGAACAGGATCATCCACGGTGCTTCTCGGTAAAACTCAACCGCATTGCCGGATAGCATGAGCCCCCAAGCCGGCGTCGGCTCGGTCACGCCGAGGCCGAGAAAAGAAAGCGATGCCTCGAGCAAGATGGCTTGCGCAATATAGGCGGTGAACATGATGAGATATGGGGCGGCGATATTGGGACAAATGTGCCGAAAAATAATCCGTGCGTGTGAAAAACCGGCCACGCGCGCCGCGTCGATGTAGGGCATCTCTCGGATCGTCAATGCGGCGGCCCGCGCAACCCGCGCAACCTTGGGTATGATCGGCAGCGAGATCGCCACAACCAAATTGACGTCGATGCCGAGCACCATGCGCTTGCCGAGCATCGCAACCACCACCAAAGCCAACACGATAATGGGAAATGAGAGCAGAATGTCGACGCAGCGCTGGATCACGAGGTCGATACGCCCGCCGAAATAGGCGGATGCAACGCCCAAGATCGCACCGACCGTACAGCCAATCAAAGATGACAGAAAGCCTATGGCCAGCGCCGTGCGGGCTCCATAGATGACGCGCGTAAAGATATCGCGACCGAACGCATCGGTCCCAAACCAGTGCTCCCTCGACGGCGGCGCAAGCATTGCACTCATGTCGAAAGCCGTAGGGTCATATGGCGCCCAATCCGCCAGCAAGGCGGCGGCAGCCATCACGAGCACAAACAGCAGTCCCAAAGTTCCGAGCGGCTGCGTCAATGTAAACCGCGCCATTCCGACCGCGACACGTGCGAGCTTGCCTTCACGAACGCGGTGCGTTGTTGCTGTCATGGTCATTACCGGTAGCGAACGCGCGGATCGAGGACGGCGTAGAACAAGTCGACAAGCAGATTGACCAGCACAAAAATGACGGCCAGCAGCATCACCAGGCCTTGAATAAGCGTGAAGTCGTTGCGGCTGACCGCTTGCACAAACAGCTTGCCGATACCGTTGAGGTTGAACACTTGCTCGGTCACGACCAACCCGCCGATCAAGAATGCGAATTCAAGACCGATCACCGTGATGGCGGGAAGCAACGCATTGGGCAACGCGTGCCGAATGACAACCAAGCGTGGAACAATGCCTTTGGCACGGGCGGTACGAATGTAGTCCTCACGCAGGACCTCAATCAGTGAGGAGCGCACCATGCGCGCCACCACTGCGGCGTAGCGGTAGCCGACAGCAAGTGCCGGCCAGATCAGCTGCGCGAGATTGGCCAACGGATCCTGGTAGAACGGTGTGTAGGTGATCGGCGGAGACCAGCTAAAAACGTAAAGAAGCGTCAGGATGATAAGCATGCCCAGCCAGAACGACGGCAAGGCCAAACCGCTGATCGTAACGATGCGCACCACATAGTCGACCGCGCTATCTTTGAACAACGCCGAAAGAGTACCGAGCGGAATGGCTATCAGAACCGCGATCAGAGTTGCCATCACCGCCACCTGCAGCGACAGCTCCAGACGTGCCCCGATCTCTTCGGCCACGGGCCTGCCTGTCCACATGGAGGTGCCCAGATCAAGCCGCGCCAAACCCACCATCCAATTGACGAGTTGTGTGAGCATCGGTTTATCCAGGCCGAGCCTGTGCCGCTCGCGTTCAACGACGTCCTGTGTGACGTGGCCACCGTCACCGCGTAGTTTGATCTCGACCACGTCGCCGGGCAGAACCCTCAGCATCAAAAAGATGAGCAGAGCCACGCCAACAAGGGTCGGCACCACGAGGAGAAGACGGTAGCCAACGTAGGACAGCACGAGCAAGCGCTCCCGTTGTTATCTTGCGAGCCAAAGGCTCGCCAGATCCTGGCCGAGGTAGTGGCTGGGCGTGATGTACCAACCCCGCACCTGCTTGTGATGCACCACGATGCGGTGCCACCAGATCAGGGGCGCCGTATAGGCTTCGTGGAACAGGCGTTGTTCGAACTGTCTCACGAGCGCGTAACGTTCCGCCTTGTTGGCTGCGCGTTTCTGCTTTTCATAGAGGTCGTCCAGGGTGCGGTCGATGTAGTTGCCGTAGTTCAGCGAGCTCAAATCCTTCGAGATGTAGTTCAGCAGCTGCAAGTTTGGCTCGTCCATGAAATCGCACGCGGCGTTGATGCCCACATCGTAGTTTCCGGATTGCAAACTCGCCTGATAGGGCGACGTCTCGAGCTGAACGTGGTCGACCGAGACCCCCACCTGGCGCCATTGGTCGATGACGAACAGACCGGTCGGCGTATAGGGCATGGAAAGGTTGCGATTGAGGAGCGTGACCTTGAGGTTTTCGACGCCCGCTTCCTTGAGGAGCCGCTTGGCTTCGCTTCTCGCCGCGGCAATATCCTCTGAGTAGCCTGGATACTTGGTTAGCTCTTCTTTCTTTGCCGCAAACTCGTAGCCGGGACGGATTACCCCGCCGACTTCGCGTACGAAAGCCACTCGCTGTAGGCTGCGAGCACCATCCCAGCGCCCGATGGCGATGTTGAGGGCGCGCCGGATCCGAACATCGTCGAACGGCTTCTTTGCCGTATTGAACAAGATGTCGAGTTTGCATGACCAGCCGGACTCCTGCACGGTCGCCTTGTCTCCCAGGGCGTCAACCAGCCGAGATTTCTCCGCGGGTGAGAAGCCACGAAACTCGGCAACAATCTGTCCCCCCTGCAATGCGTTGATCATTGCCGGACCGGACATCAAGACCGCCCGAAACCCGTCGAGATAAGGTTTGCCTTCAATGAAGTAGCGGTCGAAACGTTTGCCGACCCAATGCGAGCCCTTGGCATGCTCGACAAACACGAATGGCCCCGTCCCCATGATGCTGGTGCGCGGAAAGTTTGCATCCTTGGCCAGTTTGTCGCCAGAGTAGATGCAGTTCCAGGGACTGGCGAAGTTGGCGAGCATCGAAGCGTCACGCTTCGACAATTTGAAAACGATAGTGAACGGATCGGGTGTTTCAATCGACGCCACGTCCTCAAACAGGGTTGAGCGCAGTGAGATGACGTCTTTGGGCGGCTTACTGATCCGTTCGTACGTTGCTTTCACGTCGGCCGAGGTCATCGGCGAACCGTCGTGAAACTGCACGTTCCTTCGCAGCTTGAAGGTATAGGTCAGCTGATCGTCAGAAACGGAATAGCTCTCCGCGACGTCGGGAACGATGGAGGGATAGGCGGAAGTATCGAATTTGAGCAAAGTCGAGTAGTGCGGTGCCAACCAGTGGATAGCTGAAAAGCTGTAGTTGGCGTGGCAGTCGTAGTTCGGCGCTTCGCCGCCAATCGCAAAGCTCAAAATGCCGCCTTTGGTTGGCTGGTCGGCAAAAGCCGGCCCAGGCATCGACAGAGCTAGCAACACACCTGCCCATACTAGTTTGCGTCCCATCGCGTTTCTCCCAGTTCTAGACTTTGTGGCACGCGACCAGGTGGTGGGCACCGAGATCACGCACTTGTGGCGGCTCCTGACGGCATTCAGCGCTCGCCATAGGGCAGCGACTGGAGAATACGCATCCGGAAGGCGGCTTCAGCACCGACGGCAGTTCGCCATGGAGCAGTTTCGCGGGGCGAGCTCGCTCGGTAACCGGATCAGGGATCGGGGCTGCGTCCAACAGCGCGCGCGTATAGGGATGTTTGGGATTTTGGTAGAGATCATCACGATCGGCGATTTCAACGATACGCCCCAAGTACATAACCGCGACGCGTTTGGAGATATGCCTGACCACCGCCAAATCGTGCGCGATGAACAAATACGTCAACCCGAGACGAGATTGCAGTTCGTCCAACAGATTGATGATCTGCCCCTGCACAGAGACATCGAGCGCAGACACCGCTTCGTCGCAGACAATAAATTCCGGCTCCATGGCGAGCGCGCGGGCTATGCCGACTCGTTGCCGCTGTCCCCCGGAGAGTTGGTGAGGGTATCGTTCCGAAAGGTAAGGATAGAGCCCAACCTGAGAGAGCAGTTCAGCCACGCGCTGCCGAGCTGCTTTTCGACTCTTGGCCAGACCAAAAACAAGCAGCGGCTCGGCAATGATCTGCCCAACCGACATTCTCGGATTTAGGGACGAAAACGGATCCTGGAAGATGGCCTGAATCTTCTTGCGCAGGGCAAGCACCGCCGGCCGGTCGAGCAGCGAGATGTCGGCGCCCGCATACTCGATTTTACCAGCCGTCACACTTTCAAGATTGAGAATAAGCCGGCCTACGGTGGTCTTGCCGCAACCGGATTCTCCGACGAGACCTAGAGTGTCACCGCGGCCAATGTCGAACGAGACTCCATTCACAGCACGCACTACCGCCTGTTTGCGCGACAGTACCGACACCTCCGTCTGCCGAATAGCAAAGTGCTTGGAAAGGTCTCGTACCTTCAACAGTGGCGCACCCGCAGGAACGGCAGCTGCCGCCGGTGCAGCGACTGCAGCCTTGCTTGTTAGTCCCGCTAGCTCATGCGTACGAAAGCAGCGCGCGTGATGCGCGCGCTCGACCTCGACAAGGTCCGGCGGCTTGCCACACAGGTCGATCCGGAACTCACACCGTGGGGCAAACCGGCATCCCCAAGGGGGGTTGAGAAGGTTCGGCGGCAAGCCCTCGATGGTTGCAAGCTTCCCTACGCGGGGCAGGTTCAAGCGGGGAACCGACCGCATGAGGCCCAACGTGTAGGGGTGACGAGAGCGCGTGAACACATTCAAAGCATCGCCCTGCTCGACGATCTTGCCGCCATACATGATGTTGACACGGTCCGCGTAACGCGCGACCAAGCCTAGGTTGTGAGTGATAATCACCAGCGCGATATGTAGCCGGCGAGAAAGGTCCTTCATAAGCTCGAGGATCTGAGCTTGGATCGTGACGTCGAGCGCCGTCGTCGGCTCGTCTGCAATAATCAGCTTGGGATTGCAGGCCAGCCCCATGGCAATCATTACTCGCTGCCGCATGCCGCCGGACAATTGATGCGGATATTGTCGGAGGCGACGCTCGGCATCGGTAATTCCAACCATGCCGAGTAGTTCGATTGCGCGCTTGTGTGCCTGGCTCTGATTCATGCCCAGATGCGCCACGAGCGGTTCAGTCAATTGGGTTTCGATGCTGAGAACCGGGTTGAGCGAAGTCATCGGCTCTTGAAAGATCATCGAGATGTCGCGACCGCGTATCCCGCGCATCTGCGCTTCGGGCAGGCAAAGTAGATCGCGTCCGTCGAAGACAATGCTGCCAGAGGTGATGCGGCCTACGGGCTCGGCTAACAGCCGCATAATGGCGAGGGATGAGACAGACTTGCCGCAACCTGACTCGCCAACCAGCGCTACGATCTCGCCCCGTCGTACGGTGTAGGACACACCGTCGACAGCTCTGACAACACCTCGTGCAGTGGAAAACTCAACGTGAAGATCGTCAACGCGCAGCACATCAGGTTGTGCGGACGACGGCGTCGGGGCGGAAACATCTTCGAGGACTGCCCTACTCAGCATCTGCACCACACGCTTTCGAGGGTCACGACGTACCCGTCCTGTGGACAGAACTCGCTTGGGCGCGGAGCCGCATGCTGGTCACATCGATCCTCCCACATTCGGCTTCTAACGGTGTTTTGACAATCGTACACTTGAAAATACATATGTCAATCACCTCCGCATAGAAGGTGAATGCTGCTGCGTTCCGCACAGCAAGGGGCCTGCGCGCGATGCGCTGCGGCTTACAGCAAGGTTTTTGCGGCTTCCGTTAGCCTAGCGGCGTGACCACCAAAGCGCGGCTGGTCCCAGCATCGCAACGGCTGCCATGACGATGAAGCCGGCACGCCATCCTTGCGCCGCGGCCAATCCTCCGCCGGCATCGAGGGCAACCCCTACCGCCCATGCGCCTGCCGCCGAAAGGCCGAAGCCGACCGTCGAGTGCAATGCCATCGTTGCACCGCGAAACTCTAGCTGCGCACTTGCCGACATTCCTGACGTCAGCGCACCCGAGTCGGCGAAGATGGCCAGGGTGTAAATGAGGACCAGGATCAGCAACACGATTGGTGGGGCTTGTATGGCCAGTGCGATAAGGAACGCGAGAAGGCCCCCGCACGCCATAAAAATAGAGATGGAAAAATGCCTGCCGAATCGTATGGCCGCCTCGTTTCCGAGAATACTGGCGGGCATCGCAATGACGGCGACGATGACACTGACGGTAAGCGGCTCCAGTATCGCGTTCCCGCCGTTGACTGCGACGAGGTAGGTCCAGAACGCCACGATCCAAGCACGCAAAGCATATACCTCGAAGCAGTGCGTGCCATATCCCAGTATGTATCCAAGGGCAGCTCGGTTGCGTAGCACAGGCCGGAAGTCCAGCAACCGACGGGCATTGGCAGGCGGCCTCACGCCGGACATGCCCGCGCTGACAATCGCCATCGCCAACGGACCGGCCGCTGTCGTGAGAAATGCAGCTCGCCATCCAGCCGTATCGGCAATCACCTGCGCGACCAGGAAAGACAGGCCGACCCCAAGAGAATAGCTGGCGGTGTAGAACGTCACGCTGCGGGAACTATCACCGGGAGGCAATCTATCTGTCAGCGCCTTGAGGCCCGGCATGTAGGCGCCGGCAAAGCCGATGCCGGCCAGTCCCCAGATAAGACTTGCAGAAGCAAGCCCTTCGGCAAACAAGCCGAAAGCAGCGGTGGCGGTGGAGCTGAGCAGGGATCCGACCCCGAGAACCACTCGCGCATCCGTCCTGTCAGTCAGAGCCGTCAATATCGGCACCGCCATCATGTACCCGATGGCAAAAGAGCTCGCCATCAAGCCCGCTTCGCTGGCACTCAACTGCCACAAAGGAATGAGGTGTTGCGCCATGACCGCCGGCACGGCCACATGCGGCAAAAGGCTGCCGATCTGGCCGATACACATGGCGATGACAAGTGCTTTTCCGCGCAGCATGATCCCCTCCACTATTGTCAGACGTTAACAGACGGCTGCGCATATTTCTATGGTGCTAGAATTACAGTTGACGTGAGGCGCCCGGCAGGCTATGGTGGCAAGCATGAAACTCAACGATGCCGCATCGCGCTTGGAAGCCCTCGGCAATCCCACACGTCTGCGCATATACCGCACCCTTGTGCGCGCAGGCGGTCCGGGGCTGGCCGTTGGCAAACTGCAGGCGCGACTCTCGATCCCCGCTTCCACGCTCTCTCATCACTTGAAGACACTGATGATCGTTGGGCTGGTCAGCCAGGAGCGTGAAGCGACGACGTTGATTTGCCGAGCGAACTATCCGGTGATGCAAGGTCTGCTGGAATTCCTGATCGCGGAGTGCTGCATCGACGCGGATTGCACCAGCAGTGGAGCAGTGGGAACGGCCGCTTAGTCTATTTGACCACAATTTCGATGAAGCCGGAAGGATGGAAAATGGCAAGTAAGGTAGCAGTTGTCGGCGCGGGACCAACCGGTCTGGCTGCGGCCGCCCATGCGTTGGAACGAGGTTTTGAACCGCTTGTGTTCGAAGCCGGCAGTCACGTTGGCGCGGCTGTTCGGCAATGGTCGCATGTGCGCATGTTCTCGCCGTGGCGATACAATATCGACAAGGCCTCGGAAAGACTTCTGGGCGCGGCAGGATGGAATAGCCCGGATCCGGAACACTATCCCACCGGCGGCGAACTGATCGAGCAGTACCTCGAGCCGTTGGCAACCCGCACGCCTCTGAGCGACCACATCCATCTCAACAGCCGTATCGTCTCGATCGCGAGGGCCGGCATCGACAAAGTCAAGAGTGCGGGCCGCGACAAAGCAAAGTTCGAACTTCGCTATCAGAACGGCAAGGGACCAGCGACGGCACTCGTGGATGCCGTGGTCGACGCATCGGGAACCTGGGATACGCCCAATCCGGGCGGCATTAGCGGGCTGGAAGCCGTTGGCGAGGCTGCGCACCGCGGCCAAATCGCCTACGGAATGCCGGACGTTCTCGGAAAAGAGCGTGCGCGGTATGCCAACAGAACGGTTGCTGTGCTGGGTGCAGGCCACTCCGCGGTAGGTACGATTCTGGACCTGGCACGTCTCAAGGAAGCCGCAGCGGACACGCAGATTGTCTGGCTGTTGCGCGGCGACAATCCGGCCAAATCATTCGGCGGAGGCGTCAACGACAAATTGGCGGCACGAGGCGAACTCGGCAAGGTCTTCGCAGCGTTGGTGCAAACAGGTGGTGTGCGGGTCGAAGCTGGTTTCGGGCTCACGCACGTGTCCGCCACGTGCGGAAAACTACGGCTGGGTTCGGGATCTGCATGTTGTGGCCGACAGGTCGAGGTGGATGAATTGATTGTCGCGACCGGCTTCCGACCTGACCTATCATTCCTTCGGGAGCTGCGCATAGCGCTCGACCCGGCCCTGGAGTGTCCACCGGTCCTGGCTCCGCTGATCGATCCCAACTTACACAGCTGCGGAACCGTACGCCCGCACGGCGCCCGCGAGCTTTCGCAACCCGAGAGTGGCTTTTACTTTGCAGGCATGAAGTCGTACGGGAGAGCACCCACGTTCCTCATGATGACCGGATACGAGCAGGTTCGATCCATCATGGCCGACATCGCCGGTGACAAGGAAGCCGCAGAACGCGTGGAACTGGAATTGCCGGAGACCGGCGTCTGCAGCCGTCCGCTTACCGCCAGCCCTCAGGAAGAAGAATGTTGTGGTGGACCGCCACCCGCAGCAAGCGATGCGTGCTGCCAGCAGGACGCTGCTGCGAAAGCCGAAGGCGCAAAAGGCTGCGGCTGCTCCTAGATTGCCAGCAAAAGGCCCCGGCCGTCGCCGGGGCCCACTTGCGTTGCTCGTGATGTGCAGCCGCTTGCTATCGCATGTATCGGCCTGTCGATCTTGCCCCTGACGGCTTAGCCAGTTTCCGCTACGTGGCGGCCCGGTCTTTAGCCGATTCTGACTCGCCCTTGTCACCGGCAAGCTCGCGCGGCCGGATAATCGCAAACGCAGCGAACGCCAAGGCCATCAGCACAGCTACCGAAAGAAACGCGGCGCTCCAACCCGCTCGTGACATGCCACCTGCGCCATCAAGAACCCAACCAACAATGAGCGGTCCAACGAAACCGCCTGCATAGCCGAGCATCGAGTGAACAGCGAGGGTGGCGCCACGCCGCGCGGGATCAGCCGTACCAGCCGCGCCCGCTGTCAACGAAGAGGAGTCAAGCCACACCACCAGGCCGTAGACGAGGAGGAGGCCAACGGCAGCCCAATAAGAAAGCGCCCCAATGTAGCCTAGACAGGCGCCAATGAGGATCGAGGCCACCATAGCCGTCATGATCAGGCGCCGACGCCCGAAGCGAATGGCGGCCTCGTTACCCACAACGCTCGCGACAGTGCCGATGATGCCGAGGGCGGTTAAGACGACGGTTGGCGAGAACAGTCCTGCCCCCGAACCAGTGGTTGCCGCGACCCAAGCCAGAAATGCGACACCCCACCCGCGTAATGCACTCATCTCTAAAGTGTGGATGCAATAAGCAAGCGCGTAGGCCATCGCCGATGTGTTGCGAAACACGGGCAGGAAATTGAAGAGCCCCTGTCCATCGGCTGCCGAAAGCGGCTTCTTTACGCGTCGAGGCGCAAACAGCGCGACCAGGATCCAAGCAACAGAAGCTGACACGCTTGCAGCAAAAAAGGCCAGCTGCCAGCCGCCGACGGTCGCCAGCAGGTCGGCACACGCGAACGAAAGGGCTCCAGAGATGCCGATGCTTGCTGCATGCCCCGCCGTGGCGCGCGACATTTGCTTGGCGTCGACTTGGTCGGCCAATAGCTTCAGGCCCGTCATGTACGTGCCGGCCCAACCCATGCCTGTCAACGCTCGCGTCGCCATCGCGGACCAAAAGCCGTCGGCGGCAACCGCAAACAACAAATGGCCGACAACCGTCGCCCCCACGCCAAAAAGATAAACGTGCTTGGCATCCAGTCGATCAGTGAGAGTAACGAGCACTGGCACGGAGACCATATAGGCTGCGTAGAAGATGGCAGTGATCCAGCCAGCTTCACTGTTGTTGAGGTTCCAGAGCGGCATCATGCGCGGCAGCAACGCAGGCCAGAAGAAAGCGCCAATTTGCACAAGCACCTGCGCGGCGCAGACAATGGCCACCAGATGTCCGGGCGTTAACTTCGTTCCCGACGTTGACCGAGCCATCCGGCAATCCGTTCTCAGAGCCTTGCTGGGGCAAAATTACTAGTCGTTTGGCCTCGCGTTGTCGCGAGGCTGACATCTGCCGGGACCGAGGCTGTGTGGCTCTTCGTTGCTCGCATTTTGCCTGCAGTGTAGGCTAATAAGCAAAATAAGAAGCCGCTGACCCGTTGGAGGCCAGCCGACCGTCGGGAGGAACTGGCGGTGACATCGGTATATACGGATCGCCGACGCGTGCTGCTCGGCCTGGGCAGCGCCGCTGGCCTGGCGTCGTGGGGTGCCCGGCGCGCGCGGGCAGCGAGTACACCCCTTCGCTTCGCCTTGACACCGGTGCTGCTGACTTCTGACCTGGTGATGCTCGAGGAGCTGAAGGCCTACCTTGCGCGTGCGACCGAGCGACCCGTTCAGTTGGTGACACGTCGGACGTACCAGGAAATCACGGCTCTGTTGGTGACGCGTCAGGTCGATGCGGCCTGGATTTGCGGATACCCTTTCGTGGCGTTCCGCGAGGAGTTGGCCTTGGTCGCCGTCCCGGTTTGGAAGGGCCAGCCGCTCTACCAGTCCTATCTGATCGGCCGAATGGATCTGAAGGCAGACTCCCTTGCGGATCTGGCAGGTACGGTCCACGCCTTTTCCGATCCGGACAGCAACTCCGGATACTTGGTGACGTCCGCGGCTCTTGCGGAAATGGGCCGATCGCCGAGTCGCTTCTTCCGGCAATTCTTTTATACCTACGGCCATCGCAACGTGGTTCGGGCTGTGTCCTCGGGTCTTGCGGCGAGCGGAAGCGTGGATGGCTACGTGTACGAGGTACTGCGCGAAGCCGAGCCCGAGCTGGTGGCGCGAACCCGCATTATTCGCAAATCTGAGCTGCTCGGCTTCCCACCCATTGCGTGCGCGGCGGCCGATGCCGCGTCCGCCGCGATCTCGCGGCTGCGGGAGGCTCTCGTCAATATGCCAGGCGACATCGATGGGCGTCGCGTGCTGGGCATGCTGCGCCTCGACGGGTTCAGTGTCGAAAAACCGGAGCTGTTCGACGGCATTGCGGCCAAGATGAAGCTGGTGCGAGGAGCTGGCGAGTGAAGCTGCACCGCTTACCGATCACCGCTCGGGTGCCACTGACCGTCACGATTTTCATGATCGCAGTGTCGATCTTCACCTCGGAGCGGGTCCTCAGCCGGTTGATCGAGACGCAAACCCGCCAGATCCAAGCCCTAGCCGACGTCTATCTCGACGGTCTGTCGCTCGCGCTCGTGGACTCCATGGTCCGGGAAGATGTCTGGCAGGTCTTCGACGTGCTCGATCGCTCACAGCACCGACCCGGAGAGATCAGGCCAACGGAGACCATCGTGGCCGGTGCAGATGGGTTCGTGATTGCGTCGTCCGACCCCGTTCGCATCCCGTCACAAATTCGCGTACCGGCGAACTTTACCCAGCCGATAGCGCAAACCGGCAAGGTGGCGATCGAGGAGGACGCGCAACGCGCCTATGTCCGCCGCGACGTTCTCTATGAAAACCAGCCCGTAGGCAGCATATACGCCGCGCTCGACATCGCTCCGCTGCTCGCCGAGCGGCGCCATGTGCTGTGGACGCTGATCCTGACCAATATGGCGTTGACAGTGGTCCTGGCCGGCGCTGCATGGTTCATTGTTGGTCGGATGATGCGCCCGGTGCGCACACTGACGGGCTATCTCGAGCGTAGTCACGACGGCCAGGTCGATCCCATACCGGACCATGTCGTGGCTTTGGCAAGCCGTGACTACCAGCGGCCCTTCGAAGCTTTCAACAGACTTGCAACGGCCGTAGCCGAACGCGAGGCCCTCGGCGCCAAATTGGCCGAGGAAGAGCGCCTGGCCAGTCTAGGACGCCTCGCCTCGGGCATGGCGCACGAGATCAACAATCCGCTCGGCGGGTTATTCAACGCGATCGATACACTCAAGCGGCATGGGGCGGACGTGAACACGCGCAGCACTACGCTGGACCTCGTGGAGCGCGGCCTCAAGGGAATTCGCGACGTGGTGCGTGCGGCACTGATGAGCTATCGGTCGGAGCGCGACGAGCGACAGCTCAGCCGCGATGATATCGAAGACCTCAAGCTCCTCATTTCTCCAGAAGCAAACAGACGGGACGTGCTGCTGCAATGGCGCAATGAATTAGCCGGAGAGGTGGCCTTGCCCGCCAGTACCGTCCGCCAAATCATCCTCAATCTCGCTCTCAACGCCTGCCAGGCTACCCCACGGGGGGCCTGGGCAACGGTATCGCTCGCAGAAAGTGCGGATGCTCTCGTGCTGCAGGTTGAGGATGCGGGGTCGGGCATCCCGCCGACGGGGGTCGCCATGCTGACCGGCACGGCCGACCGCCCGGCGCCGATCGGCCGCGGCACGGGACTAGGTCTTTGGATGACCAACCGGCTTGTCCGCGAACTCGACGGCAATGTGTCGGTTGGCAAGGGCGCCGGTGGCGGCACGCTGGTGACCATTTCGTTTCCCACACGGCAAAAGGTGGAACTCGGCCATGTCGCTTGAGAACAGGAATCTTGGGCTGATCGAGGACGACCCCATCATGGGTGAATCCCTGGCTCAGCGTCTCAAGCTCGAAGGCGCTAAAGTGCGCTGGTGGAAGACGGGCGCGGAAGCCGTGCGAGGTCTGTCTGAGGCGACTGCCGATGCCGTCATCTGCGACATCCGGCTGCCCGACCGTTCGGGCGCCGATGTGTTTCGCTCACTTTCGCGCAATCGCAGCGCCCCACCTTTCCTGTTCATCACGGGATACGGTGATGTCGAGCAGGCCGTTGGCCTTATGCGCGAAGGTGCGCGCGATTATCTGACCAAGCCGTTCGTCATGAGCGAGTTCTTGTCGCGCCTGGAACATGTAATGGGGCCGCCTGAACCGGAGGGCGATCCTGTGCTCGGTGTGTCAGTGGCCATGCGCGAACTTGAGCACTTCCTGCGGCGCGCGGCTCGCGTAAACTCGCACCTTTTACTCACTGGGGAGACCGGCGTCGGCAAGGAAGTTTGCGCGAGGTACCTGCATACGATGCGGGACAAGCCCAGCGGCCCATTCATGGCCCTCAACTGCTCGGCAATTCCGGCAGAGTTAATGGAAAGCGAGTTGTTCGGTCACGAGAAGGGCGCCTTTACAGGAGCGCACGCACGCCACCTTGGTTATGCCGAGCGCGCCGGACAGGGCGTCCTCTTTCTCGACGAAATTAGCGAGCTGACGCCAAAGCTGCAGGCCAAGCTGCTGCGCGTGATCGAGGGCCGCTCGTTTCACCGCGTAGGCGGTGAGCAGGCGCTTCCGTTCAGGGCCAGGCTGATTTGCGCCACCAACGCCGATTTGCTGCAGCGCATTCGCGAAGGCACCTTCCGCGATGATCTTTATTACCGGATCAACGTCATCGCCGCCCATGTGCCTCCGTTGCGCGACCGCGCCGATGACATCGACTGGCTGATAGACCGGCTATTTGCCGAGTTCGCCCGCACAATCGAGAGCGACGTCGTCGGCGTGTCGGCACTGGCTTGCGAATCTGCGCGCGAATATAACTGGCCGGGCAACGTGCGCGAGCTCAGGAACCGGATTGAGCGGGCGGTCGCACTCGCGGGCGGCCGCTGGATCATGCCCGTAGACCTGTTTCCCGAGCGCAGCGACCACCCCGTGACGGAGGACAGGTTCATGGCGTCGCTCGGCACGGCACGCGAAGACGCCGAGAAGCGTCACATTCAGCGCGCTCTGACAATGACCGGTGGCGCCATTCTCCCGGCGGCGAAAGCGCTCGGTATTTCACGCACGACGCTCTGGGAAAAGATGAAGCGGTATGGCCTGGCAGGATCGCCTGAGTAGCGCGATGTTCGGAATTCCGAACATGCCTGTGCGCGTGTTCGACAGTTCGAACCTCGGCATGCAAATGGCAACCCGCAAACCGCAACGTCATCAATGACCTAAGACTTCCTCCCCTGTTGGCACGCGCATTGCGATGCGTCAGTCAGCGGCTCGATCCGCCTGACGAAGGGGAGGAAGACCATGAAGGGTTGTGACAAGCTCATTGACGTCGGACGGCGGCAGTTTTTGAGCAGGGGCGTACTGGCCACGGCTGGTGCCGCCGCCACGGCGGTGCTGCCCGGGCAGGCCGTTGCCAAGCCAAATCCGGCAAGGGTCGAGTATCCGTCCAACCGGCTTGCCAATGTCTCTCAGCTCAAGCCCAACACACCGATGGACGTCAGCTATCCGGACAAGGACTCGCCCGGCATTCTGATCAAGCTTGGGGCGCGTGTTGTAGGCGGCGCCGGCCCGGACGGTGACATCGTCGCGTTCTCGACGCTGTGCCCGCACAAGGGCTTCCCGCTCAACTATGCGGCGGCCGACAAGACGCTGAACTGTCCTGGCCACTATTCCCGGTTCGATTGCGAGAAGGGCGGGCTGCAGATCATGGGCCAGGCCACCCAGAACCTGCCGCAGTTCACCCTCCGCGTCGCAGCCAATGGCGACATCTTTGCCGAAGGCGTGGACGAACTCATCTACGGCCGTCTGTCGAACGTGCTCTAACGGGAGGAACCAACCATGGCATTCAAACGCCAGATCGACCGGCTGCCCATTATCCCGGCCGACGCAAAGAAGCAAAATGTGACCTGTCATTTCTGCATCGTAGGCTGCGGCTACCACGCCTACACCTGGCCGGTGAACAAGCAGGGCGGCACGGAGCCTGCCCAGAACATCTTCAAGACCGACCTCTCCAAGCAACAGTATCCGGAGACCGACGCCTGGTATGCGCCCTCGATGTACAACGTGGTGCAACAGAACGGCCAGGACGTGCATATCGTCATCAAGCCGGACAAGGATTGCGAGGTGAACTCCGGCCTTGGATCGATACGTGGCGCTCGCATGGCCGAACTGAGCTATTCGAGAGCGCGGGCCACCCAGCAGCAGCGGCTGACGCAGCCGATGGTGTTCCGCTACGGCCAGATGCAGCCGACTTCGTGGGACGACGCGCTTGATCTCGTCGCGCGGGTAACGGTGGCGATGATCAAGGAGCCCGGCGGGGAGGACAATCTGTTCGTTTCCGCGTTCGACCACGGCGGCGCTGGCGGCGGATACGAGAATACCTGGGGCACGGGCAAGCTCTACTTCCAGGCCATGAAGGTCAAAAATATCCGAATTCACAACCGCCCTGCTTACAATTCAGAGGTGCACGCCACCCGCGACATGGGGGTCGGTGAGCTCAACAATTGCTATGAGGATGCGGAACTCTGCGACACGATCGTGGCCGTAGGCACCAACGCCTACGAGACGCAGACCAATTATTTCTTGAACCACTGGGTTCCGAACCTGCGCGGAACCAGCGCGGACAAAAAAAAGCAGCAGCTTCCCGGTGAGGCCTATCCGCCTGCGCGCGTCATCATCGTCGATCCGCGGCGGACTTCCACGGTTGCGGCCTGCGAGACCGAAGCTGGCAAAGACCGCGTGCTTCACCTAGCCATCGAATCCGGTACCGACATGGTGCTGCTCAATGCGCTGTTGACCTACATCGCGGAGAAGGGCTGGCAGGACAAGGCGTTCATCTCCGCGTCCACCAACGACTTCGACAAGGTGGTTGCCGCCAACAAGACGTCGATCGCGGATGCGGCGGCGATCACCGGTCTCAAGCCGGAGGATATCGTCAAGGCCGCCACCTGGATCGCCGAACCGAAGGACGGCAAGCGTCGCCGCACCATGTTCTGCTACGAGAAGGGTTTGATCTGGGGCAACGACAATTATCGCACCAACGCCGCCATCGTGAACGTGGCGCTGGCCACCGGCAACATCGGCCGGCCCGGCGGTGGTTGTGTGCGCATGGGCGGGCACCAGGAAGGCTACTCACGTCCATCCGACGCCCACGTCGGCAAGCCCGCCGCCTATGTCGACAAACTACTGCTCGAAGGCAAGGGCGGCGTGCACCACATCTGGGCGTGCGATCACTACAAGACCACGCTCAACGCCCATAAGTTCAAGCAGACTTACAAGAAGCGCACCGACATGGTGAAGGATGCCATGAACGCGGTGCCGGCCGGCGACAAGCCCGCCCTGGTGGCAGCGATCGTGGATGCCATCAAGAAAGGTGGCCTGTTTGCCGTCGACGTCGACATCGTGCCGACCAAGATCGGCGAAGCTTGCCAGGTCTGGTTGCCGGCAGCCACCTCCGGCGAGATGAACCTCACCTCCATGAATGGTGAGCGGCGCATGCGTTTGACCGAGCGCTATATGGACCCGCCCGGTGAGTCGATGCCGGACGCGCTGATCGCGGCGCGCATCGCCAACAACATGGAGCGCGTCCTGCGGGAACTCGGCGATGCCAAGTACGCCGACCAGTTCAAGGGTTTCGATTGGAAGACCGAAGAAGACGCCTTCATGGACGGCTACAACAAGCATGAGAAGGGTGGGGAGTTCGTCACCTACGAGCGCCTCCGCGCCATGGGTACCAATGGTTTCCAGGAACCGGCCACGGCCTTCAAGGACGGCAAGATCGTCGGCACCAAACGCCTCTACGCCGACGGCAAGTTTGGCGGCAAGGACGGTAAAGCCACCTTCATGGAGGCCAAATGGCGCGGCTTGCAGGCTCCCGGCAAGGAAGAGCAGAAGAAGAAGTTCAAATACCTGGTCAACAACGGCCGCACCAACCACGTGTGGCAGAGCGCCTATCTCGATCAGGACAACGAGTTCCTTATGGACCGCTGGCCATATCCCTTTATCGAGATGAACCCCGATGACATGAAAGAGCTGAAAGTGGCGCAGGGCGATCTCGTCGAAATCTTCAACGACGACGGCTCCACTCAGGCGATGGTCTATCCCACACCCACAGCCAAGAAGGGTCACACCTTCATGCTGTTTGCGTATCCAACCGGGGTGCAGGGCAACGTCATCAATGCCGGCACCAATGAACTCATTTTGCCCAATTACAAGCAGACGTGGGCCAACATCAGAAAACTCGCTGCTGCGCCTGCGGGGGTGAGGCATCTGAGCTTTAAGAGCCAGGAATACAAGGCCTAGCGAGCTTTCCCCAGAGCTCGTTGCAACTCGCGGCCCGGGACCTCTCCGGGTCGCTCTTTCGATCAGTGTGGAGTGTCGCCCATGACGAGCGCGGCTGATGTTAGAACAGCGGCCGGTGCTTCTTTTTCATCCAAGCTCGATGTGATCGAGGCAATCCTCCGCCGGCGCTCCGTTCCGCCCCGACATCTCCTGACACCTGGCCCGACTGAAGGCGAAGTTGCCGTGATGATCGATGCCGCGGCGTCCGCCCCAGACCACGGAGGCCTGAAACCGTTTCGATTTATTCAAGTCATGTCGCGGGGTCGGCCCGTTCTTGCAGACGCATTCGTTGCCGCCGAGCAGGACAGTAATCCGTTTGCATCACATGACGACCTCCTTCGCGCCCGCGAGCGCGCGATGCATGCTCCAACTTTGTTTGCTCTTGTGACCCGCCTGACGTTCGACGTGCCCGATGTTCCATCCCCGGAACAGCTCGCGACCGCCGGCGCGGCACTCGGTTACTTCTTGCTCGCCGCGCATGCGCTTGGATTCGGCGCCATGGCGGTCAGCGGCGCAAAAGCGCGCTCGCAGATCGTCCACACCGCACTTCGACTTGGGACTGACGAGCAGCTCTTATGCTTCGTCGGCGTTGGTACTCCGGTCAAGCAACGAACGCCCCGCTCTTTCGCCTCCCGCCACTTACTGACCAGATGGGATGGCGCCTGAGCAGCATCTGTATGAGCAATGTCAGAGGCGACGTGGGGCGTGTTGTGGCACGAACTTCCTCCCGATAGGTCGCGCCGAAAGTCTACGACTTCGGTCGTCGTCTCCCGCCGGCGAGCCATACTGCGGGCGACCATAAGCTGACCTGTCAACTGCAGCGCCTCAGGCGCTCGCCCGCGCTCCGAGTCGGGAGCAAAAAACGGCACATCTCGCGAGTTATCAACAGCTTGCGACTGTCACAAACGTGTAATGCTGCACTGCTACGAGGGTGCGCCGATGACGAGTTGTCTCGTCATTGTGAGAAGCGGTCAGTGACCGCAGTCAATCAGGGAGATCCCCCGTGAAATTCAAATTTCTCAGCCTTGCAGCGATTGCCGCCGTTGGCGGAAGTCTGCTGACGGGCAATGAGGCCCTTGCCCAAGCCAAGACCATAGCTATTGACGGATCGAGTACGGTATTTCCGGTCTCCGAGGCTATTGCCGAGGAATTCCAGAAAGCCAACAAGGGCGCCATCCGCGTTACCGTCGGCATCTCTGGCACCGGTGGCGGCTTTAAGAAATTCTGCCGCGGCGAGACAGACATCTCCAATGGATCGCGGCCGATCCTGAAAGAGGAAATTGAGGCTTGCAAAAAGGCAGGCATCGACTTTTACGAGCTGCCCCTGGCCTTTGACGCACTCACCGTTGCCGTCAGCCCAAAGAATACGACACTCAAGTGCATCACCGTAGCTCAGCTCAAGACCATCTGGGAGCCAAGCGCGCAAGGAAAGGTGATGAAGTGGAAAGACGCTGATCCGAGCTGGCCGGATCAAGCGATCAAGCTTTACGGTGCAGGCGCTGATTCGGGAACGTTCGACTATTTCACTGAGGCGATCGTCGGCAAAGCCAAGGCGAGCCGCGGTGATTACACGGCTTCCGAGGATGACAACGTGCTTGTGACCGGCATCGAGAACGACGCCAATTCGCTCGGCTACATCCCGTTTGCCTATTATGAGCCGCACAAGGCAAAAATGAAGGCCCTCGGCATTGACTGGGGCAAGGGCCAAGGCTGCGTGCTGCCGTCGCTCGAGAATGTCCTCGCTGGCACCTATAATCCGCTCGCGCGCCCACTGTTCATTTACGTAAGCAAGAAGGCGGCGGACAAGCCTGAGGTTGCTCAATTCGTCGAGTTCGCCATGACCAAGGGTCCCGCTCTGATCAGGGAGGTCAAGTATCTGCCACTTCCTGATGAAGCGTACAAAATGGGCATTGCCAGGTTCAAGGCAGCCCAGGTGGGCTCCGGCTTTGGCGGCATCCCCGAGGTTGGCCTTCCGGTCGCTGAGATCCTGAAAAGAACGCCGAAAATGTAAGCAAGACGCAAAGCTGTCGCCATCAACCGTGGCAGGGGAGAACGACCAGTTCTCCCCTGTCCATGCGACGAGCGGGAAACAAGTTCATGGCATCCAGACTCTCTGCGGCACAACGACGTCGCATTCGGATACGCGAGCGCATCATTGAATCTGCTCTGTTCCTTGCGGCAACTTCATCCGTTTTGGTCACCGGCGGGATTGTGTTTGTTCTTCTTTACGAGTCGGCGGCCTTTTTTGAGCATGTCCCTGTTATCACTTTCCTTACTGACACGGTGTGGACGCCCCTCTTTGCCGATCCGCGTTACGGTATCATGCCGCTCCTTTGCGGGACGCTGGTGTCCACGCTCGTCGCGCTCGCCGTCGCGGCGCCGCTTGGACTGACGGCAGCGCTCTACTTGAGCGAATTCGCGGGTCCTAGAGTGCGCGAGTTCATCAAGCCGACGCTCGAGCTGCTTTCTGGCGTACCGACCGTCGTGTACGGCTTTTTTGCGCTGCTGTTTGTCACCCCCATCTTGCAAAAGATTGTGCCCGGTTTGCCCGGCTTCAACATGCTTTCCGCCGGCATCGTCATCGGCATCATGATCATTCCCTACGTCGCGTCACTCAGCGAGGACGCCATGCGGGCGGTACCGCAGGGTTTGCGCGATGCATCGTACGGCCTGGGCGCGACGAAACTGGAAACGGCTGTGAAGGTAGTACTTCCCGCCGCCACCTCCGGGGTCGCTGCTGCATTTGTGTTGGGCATATCGCGAGCCGTCGGGGAGACCATGATCGTGGCGATCGCCGCCGGAACGCAACCGAACCTGACGCTTGATCCTCGCGAACCGGCAGCGACCATCACCGCGTTCATCGTGCAAGTCGCGCTGGGCGACCTTCCGCACGGTTCGCTGCCCTACCAATCGATCTTCGCTGCGGGGCTTATGCTCTTCCTGCTCACACTCGCCTTCAACATCTTCTCGTTCTGGCTGCGAGCCAGATACCGCGAGGTGTATTGATGACAGCCATCGACATTGGCGTTCCGCGTGGTGTCCCGCGCAAGCGCCACGCTCCAACCGCGCGCCGACACCGTCGCGAACGGATTTTTAAGGTGGTCGGGTTGCTCGCCACGCTCGTCGGCCTTGTTGCCTTGGGCGCGCTTCTGTTTGATCTCGCCTACTCAGGGTTGCCGCGGCTGTCCTGGGATTTCTTTCTCAATTTCCCCTCACGGCGCGCCAACATCGCTGGAATTCTTTCCGCGTGGGTCGGCTCCCTGCTGGTCATTCTCGTGACGGGCGCCATCGGCATACCATTGGGTGTGGCCGCAGGCATCTATCTTGAGGAGTACGCACGCAAGAATCTCCTGACCAATATTATCGAGATCAACGTGTCCAACCTCGCTGGCGTACCATCAATCATCTATGGATTGCTGGCGCTCGGTCTGTTCGTTTACGGCTTTGGCACGGGCCGCAGCATCTTCACCGCAGGCTTGACGTTGGCGCTCCTGATCCTCCCGATCATCATCGTGGCGACGCGTGAAGCGATCCGGGCGGTGCCCGATAGCTTGCGGGAAGCTGCGCTGGGGTTGGGCGCCACCAAGTGGCAGGTGACACGCGATCATGTGCTGCCTGCGGCCATGCCCGGTGTTCTAACCGGCGTCATCATTGGCGTCTCGCGCGCGCTGGGCGAAACTGCGCCGTTGATTACCATCGGTGCGCTCACCTTCATCGCCTTCCTGCCCACGCCACCCATAACCTCCGAGCCCCCGTTCATATCCTTCCAGTGGCTATGGGACGGTTTCACGGTGCTACCCATCCAAGCGTTCAATTGGGTGTCGCGTCCCGGTGACGATTTCCACGCCAACGCGGCCGCTGCCGGACTCGTCCTGGTGCTGCTGACGCTGGGTTTGAACGGGATAGCAATTTACCTCCGCTACCGGCTGCGCAAGAAGCTGCAGTGGTAACGCTTGTCGCCCTTTCGAAAGGTACGGGACATGGATGCGCAAGTTAAGTTCAGTCTACGCGACGCGCCGCATGAGATGATAGAGCGCGCCGTCAAAGTGCGGGCTGAGAATGTGAACGTCTTTTACGGTGCCAAGCAGGCCCTGAAAGACGTCAACGTCGGCATCCCGGAGCGCGGGGTCATGGCCTTCATAGGACCTTCCGGCTGCGGCAAGACGACTTTCCTGCGCTGCATCAATCGCATGAACGATACCATTGCGATCGCCAAGGTCACCGGTCGCATCGTCATCGACGGAGAGAACATCAACGATCGGAAAGTGGACGTCGTCGAACTCCGATCGCGCATCGGCATGGTGTTCCAAAAACCAAACCCGTTCCCGAAATCGATTTTTGAGAATGTCGCTTATGGCCCGCGAATTCATGGCCTGGCCACGTCTAAGTCGGCGCTGGAGGAAATCGTCGTTTCCAGCCTCAAGCGTGCAGGCCTGTTCGATGAGGTCAAGGAACGCTTGCACGACGCCGGTACAGGACTCTCGGGTGGCCAACAGCAGCGCCTATGCATCGCGCGGGCGATTGCCGTCGAGCCGGAGATCATCCTCATGGACGAGCCCTGTTCCGCTCTGGACCCCATCGCCACGGCTCGCATCGAAGAGTTGATGGAGGAGCTGGCCAAAATCTACACGATCGTCATCGTTACGCATTCCATGCAGCAGGCCGCCCGGGTTTCTCAGCGCACGGCATTCTTCCACCTGGGCAATCTCGTTGAAGACGGGCCAACCGACGTGATCTTCAACAACCCCAAGGACAAGCGCACACAGGATTACATCACCGGACGGTTCGGGTGAGCCTGCTCTCACGCCTCATTGCACGCACCGGCCCAAGAAGCGGGGAACCACCTGTCATGACCCAACATACCGTTGCATCCTTTGATGCCGACCTGCAGACACTGGCCGGAATGATCGGCGAGATGGGCAAGCGTGCGGTCCATTCGTTGGCCGATGCGACCAAGGCGCTGCTGGAACGCAACGTTCAGCTTGCTCAGCAGGTCATTGCTGCGGATCGGAACATCGATGATCTGCAACATCTGATAGAGGAGAAAGCCGTCGCGACCATTGCCAAGCGGCAGCCGATGGCCATCGACCTGCGCGAGATCATCTCCACCATTCGCATTGCCAACGATCTGGAGCGCGTGGGCGATCTGGCCAAGAACGTCGCCAAGCGCGTGATCGCGATCGGCGACCAGCCGTCCCCGGTCAATGTCGCGTCCGGGTTGGGTACGCTATCCACCCGGGTAGGCGAGCAGTTGTCGGCTGTACTCGGCGCCTATCGCAACCGCGATGACGAGGGCGCTTTGGATGTGTGGCGGGCCGACGGGGCCATCGACGTCCTGTTCACGTCGCTGTTCCGCGAGCTGCTGACCTACATGATGGAAGACCCGCGCAGCATCGGCTTCTGCACGCACCTGCTGTTCTGCGCCAAGAACCTGGAACGCGTCGGCGACCATGCCACCAATATCGCCGAGACGGCGCACTACGTCGTCACCGGCGACACTCTTTCAGCCGAACGCCCCAAAGCCGACGAGTCGAGCGCCATGCGTTCCCCGCAGTCTTGATGGAGCAATGGACGAGCAATGCCTCTGCGCGTGATGGTCGTCGAAGACGATGAAGCTCTGGTCGAGCTTCTGCGCTACAACTTTGCCGCTGCCGGGTTCGTGGTAGAAACCGTTATGCACGGCGACGAGGCCGAAGCCCGGCTCAAGGAGAACGTGCCGGACCTGCTGATCCTCGACTGGATGTTGCCGGGACTGTCGGGAATCGAGCTGTGCCGGCGTCTGCGGCAAAAGCCCAAAACCCAAACATTACCTGTCATCATGCTGACAGCACGCGGCGAGGAGCCGGACAAACTGCGCGGCTTCGAAACCGGCGCCGACGACTATGTGGTCAAGCCGTTCTCGGTCAACGAGCTGGTGGCGCGAGCCAGTCGGCTTTTGCAGCGCACCAACCCCCAGCTAATGGCCGAGGTCATAAATGTCGGCGACATCGAGCTCGACCGGGCCGCCATGGTGGTCAGGCGCCGCGGCCAGATGGTGCACCTCGGCCCTACCGACTACCGCCTGCTGGAGTTCATGATGCAGGCGCCCGGACGGGTGTTCACCCGCGAACAGCTGCTCAACAACGTGTGGGGCGACGACGTCTACATCGACGACCGCACCGTCGACGTGCACATCGGGCGATTGCGCAAGGCGTTGCTGCAGGCGTGGAAAAGCGATCCGATCCGCACCGTGCGGGGCGCAGGCTATAGTCTGAACACAGGCTAGAACTGGCTCAGTATCGGCAGATCCCTCATGATACCGATCGTGACCGCACTGTCGCCGGCCGCGTTAGCGCTGCACTTCGATGACATTGTGCTCGACCGCGCCGCCCGGAGCGTAGCACGGCGTGCTCGAGAGGTGCGCCTTGGCCCGATTGAATTCAAGTTGCTCGACTTCTTTCTGAACAATCCCGGTCGGGTGCTGTCCCGGCAGGAACTCTCGGGCGCCGCATGGGGCTCGCAGCCTCCGGCCTGCTCCCGAACCATTGACATACAGGTTGGACGTCTCAGAAAGGCCTTAACCGACCACAAAGAACGCGATCCGATCAGGACCGTGCGCGGAGCCGGCTATATTCTCGGTGCAGGCCCCGATTGTGTCCGTGCAGTGCCGTCGGCGGTAGCGCACACTCCCCTCGTTGTGCCGCAACCGATGTCACGGGGTGACTCTTTGCCACCGGCCAAGCTTCGTCGGGTTCGCTCCGGCTCAGGTGTGCCCCGCCGAACAAGCGAGCAACGCAATGGCTTGCCGGACATCCAAATCGACCGCGGTCGGCTGTGCGTTCGCAGGTTAGGACGCGATCTACCCCTAAGCCCCAAGCCTTTTGCTGTGCTCGACCTACTCATTTCCAACCCCGGTCGGATCTTCACGCGTGAACAGATCGCCAAAGTAGTGTGGGGCAGTTCCGAAATCGACCTACGCACGGTGGACGCAATGGTCACACGATTGAGGAAAGCCATTAATAGGGGCGTTCTTCCCGATCCGATCCGAACCGTATTGGGCGTGGGATATAAATTCAGCGAACTTTTCGAGGAGCAGCATACAGCGTGGCCGTCGCTCAAGCGCAAGAAGCCTGGATAGGTCAATCCGGAACCCTCCGTTTTGGGGCTGGCAAGCCCCAACGGTAAGCCGATTTGTAGTTTCTAGAACCGCAGCTACACCGATTCAGAACCGCTTTGCTGACTTGCTCGCTCGTCTTCCAAGATGGAAGGCGCTCGCAATGACCCTCTTGCAGGCACCCGTTCTGCCCTCACGTTCTTGTGGATCCGCGCGACTTGGGCGGTCGCTGCAAAAGCGCTGCAGCGTCGACGCCGAGGATTGACGCCAACTTGTCCACCGTGGTGATGCTTGCGCTATACACACTGCGCTCTAACGCGCTGATGTATGTCCGATCGATACCAGCTTCGTGCGCCAAAGCTTCTTGAGATAGACCTTTGGCCTGCCGGAGCTTGCGCAAATTGCGAGCGAACACCTCTCGTATATCCATGCACGAGAGGCCAGCGCCTTGAGGCGCATTTCACCACGGAGTATACTCTACAATCGTGGCAGCCGGTTTTGGCAGCAGAACAGACTCGATGTCAGATCAACCGACCGACCAGCTTGCCGATGCCCCACCTGACGGCGATCGGTTGACGCCCTATGATCGCGCTCACGTGACGGTTTATCTGCAGCTGCTCGACGCCGACACATTGCAGATCGATTGGAAAGAGACCGCGCGGCGTGTTCTCGCGCTGGACCCGAACTCGAACTTCGCCGGGGCCAAACAGTGCTACGACGCCCATCTTGCCCGCGCGCGGTGGATGGCACAGCACGGATATCGTCTTCTGCTTGACCCTTAGCCGACGAGATCTTCTAGAGGACCGCGTAGAGCGCCACTGCCTTGATCCCGTTGTTTTTGACAATCGACTTTCGCGATGTGTGAACCACTCATCGCCATAATGGGCTCGACCTGACCGTTTCGTTTTGTACCTCTATTCAGGCCAAGCACATTCTTGGGGGACCTAGTGAAACCGCGACGCATCAGCAATTCGCCGTTGATTGACCCTGCCGTCAGCGCTCTCATCATCATGGCGGCGGTAAACGAGCAAGACACTACGTCCCAAGATCACCACCATTGGCGCGCCGCCATAACGGCGGCGGCCGAGGACATGGGCGTCCCGACATTCTCCCTGCTGCGCCACGGTCCCGAGCACATCGCACCAGCATTCGCACTCGCGCCAGAAATTTCCTTCCAGCATAGGTTCCTATTTGCGGAACACGTTTGTCCGTGGTCGGAACCGACCTTCGTGGATGCCCTGCGCGGGGAGGACCGTTCCATCCTCCTGTTTGCCGGTTCCTGGTTGGAGCACCAGGTGCTCGGCACAGCACTGCATGGCTTGGCCGAAGGCTACGACGTTTGTGTTATCCTGGACGCCACGCCGCCACGGTCAGCGCATGCGGCCACGCCGGCGCAGGAGCGACTCAGTCAGGCCGGGGGTACGCCCGTGGTCATTAGCCAGGTCATCCACGAGTGGATGATGCACACCGCAGATCCCGTCAAACGCGCCCGATTGCAGCACCTGCTGCTAGCCACGATGCAAAAATGAGCCGTCACCGCTCACTTTAATCTTACTACGGATATTTCCCGGACGACGCGGAGTTCTTCCTCGTGCAAACATTTTCTGCACGAGCTGTTCGCTATGGAACGAATTTTGCCGATCGGTGGGTCCGCGCGACCTGAAAAGGTGTTCAGCATCCATCCTGCTGGCGAAAGTTTGCTGAAGCACCCGTTTGCCGAAACTCGGATTTCTGTATTAAGACGTAAACAGCGTATTAAGCCGCCCGCCCGCGACCCATGCCCCGCTTGCGCCACTACGTCGGCCCAATCTGGCCGCTGGACATTGCAGCCTATGAGTACGTGTTGGATTTGGCTCCAAGTGACGTGGCATGGGAGTTCCTGCGCCGCAATCCCGACTACCAGCGCGACTACAGAGTCGCATTGCGTGGCAGACAGCGTCCTCGCCGCCTGAAAACCGGCCAGCACCTCACACGCTTGCGCCGCCACCCAACACGATGTGGTCATTGGGGTGTCCACCCTTTTGTCGATCCGAAATTACCGGCGCCGGACGCCCCCGTCTGCTGGACAGGGCACGGGCGGTCGCTCGATGCGGTCGCGACGCGGGCTGGCGACGGCCCTTCGGCGGATCTAGGAATTGTCGGTCATATCGCAGCCAAGCATGTCATCCTCGGCCCGACCGGCCAGGAGTTCGTGCTGCTGCGCGATGCAATTCATTCCGTGACATTACACTTGCAAGGCGCGCGCGCCAGCCTCGGCAACGTCGAGCTCACGTTCACAATACCTGGATTGCCAGACCCCGACTGCATCGCCCAACGGTTCCGTGCGCTGACCAAGCTGCTGCAGTGCCCACGAGCACGAGCCGACCGATCGCGGTCCCGTCTGTTCCTGCGCGACGCGCTGGTGGCGCTTGACGCATTTCAACTCGGCGCGAGCTATCGTGAAACGGCGGCGGTGATCTACGGCCAAGGCCGAGTCCGGTCTGCGTGGGCAAGCCCCAGTACCGCAATGAAAGAACGAATGCGCCACATCCTCAAGCGTGCGCACACGTTGCGCGACGGCGGCTATCGCACACTTCTCGAATAACGCGTGTGGTTTTGCCCGCCCGCAGTATCACACTCCCCTATCACCCGGTCTTCCTCGATCTTCTCGCGTGTTCCCTCCCACCAACGGAGCGCGCCTGTGCCGAAGCGACACTTTCTGTTGACGACAATCGAGGCGGCCGACTACTTGCGTCTCAGGAAACATACGCTCGAGAACATGCGCTGGCAGGGTACAGGGCCTCCCTTTCGCAAGCATGGAGGGCGGGTGTTCTATCACCGCACCGAACTCAAGCAGTGGTCCGACCAGGCACGCCGTCGTTCCTCTTCTGGGCAAAAGGCATGACATGCGGTGGCAACCGTTGTTGGCAAGCGCCGTTGCTCTGGGCCTTCTCGCCGCGCCCTACCTGCGCAGCCCGGATCCAACCCTGATTTGGAATGCGTCGCCCAGCGTTCCCCCCGGTCTCTATCTCATTGCTCGCGCGACGCCGGTCGTGGCGGAGCTTGTCCTTGTCCAGCTACCGTCACGCTATGCAGCCCTCGCTGCACGCCAGAATTATTTGCCGCGAGGCGCCTACCTGCTCAAACCGGTCGCCGCAACAGCAGGTATGACGGTCTGTCGCCGCGGCGGCCACATCTTCGTAGGCGCCAAGCTGGTCGCACGTGCACGCCTGCGCGATGGGGCGGCCCGACCGTTGCCATTTTGGCAGGGATGCAGGGTGCTGCAGCCCGGCGAGATTTTCCTACTGGCCAATGATCCCGGCAGCTTCGACAGCCGTTACTTCGGCACGGTTCATGTCGGCTCAGTCGCTGGACGCGCTACGCATATCTGGTGAGTCCAATCAGGGGCACTGGAGTGCCCTCCGGTCTTCGTACCTGACACGCAAGATAAAAATTTGCCGACGATGGCACCAAAAGAGGTTGCCACCCTTCCAGTTGTTTGACGCTACGATTCAAGGTCAGTGATTGCGATATCTGGGCGGTCCCGCCCTCGATAAGCTCTCGGTCGGTCGGGCTCTATGGCGCCAAGTGCGCCACCGAGCCGCCATTCGGCGTCTCGGCCCTGCGGGTCACGATCCCTACCGCGCAGCCCGCTGCTCGGTCATGACGTCAATCTCTACACCCGCGGCAAGGTTCTCATCCGCCTCAGCGTGAACGGCGCGCTAACGGCTAATGGTCGGTCGCAAGAGCTCCGTCGCACCGGCATCCCGCACTCACCCACCGACGCCATGCTGCTCGACCCTCATGTCTGACTGGACGGCCCATTGCCCCACCTATGCTTTTGCGAGCCTGTGGCAGGCGTCGCCTTAGAGGCAACCCGCCTGCGGCGGGTCCTCCACTGCGTTGCGGTCCCGGCGCGACGCAAGCGTCGCTTGGGATGCCTCAGGCTCCAGCCCGCCACGATCTCGCGCGCGCCGGCGAGGAATAGGCCTCCGCCGGACAACCAAGAGGACTAGCAACATGGCTACCATCGGATACGTGACCAAGCGCGAGGACGGACGCTACGAGGGTGAGCTCAAGACGCTTTCCATTCGGGCCGACATCGCCATTCTGCCGGTGACCGACAAGGCGGCCGACAGCCAGCCGGACTTCCGCGTCATGTCGCAAGGCATCGAGATCGGCGCTGGCTGGAACCGGGTTGGGCAGACCTCCGGCAAGCCGTATGTATCGCTGTCGATCGCGGCGCCTGAGTTCGGCTCGAGGACGCTGTACGCGAACCTCGGCCGCGCTGCGGGCCAGTCCGATCCTGACGTCTACGCGCTGATCTGGAGTCCGCAAGACTAAGCGCACTCATCGCCTCCGCTCCGATTGCGGCGGGGCGGAGGCTCTTCTTTCTCTTCCGCCAACCTCCCCCACCCACCCGCCCTGCTTCCGGTCCGCAGTGGTCCCATGTCATTCGTGCGCCACGGCGGGTGTGGCATCGAAGACATGGATACTGCGCGTCCGCTTCCTGCTCCATCACGTGATCCGCGGCATGGTCGTCTCGATCATCCTCGGTTCGTGCTTGCACGCTCGCAGTGTGCTCCTTGGCGGCCATTCAGTGCTGATGAACTGGGAATCCATCTGAGGAAGTTGCAGGAAGTTTGAGAGCTCACTTTTGGACACCAGGATAAAAGAGTGACGTCGGTTGAGCGCCAAAGGCCGCAACGCCTGGCTTGCCGACGACGTCAAGCGTGCGTCCATGGCGTCAGCATCAGAAATCCGCCTTCGCACCCAACGTCTTGCTTGACGCCGTCTTGAACTTCTTGCGCGCTGCGCCATCTCGCTTTGCCATCAGGTCGATGGCAATGGCACGCATGGCGCAAGACGACTTCGATCCCAAGCTCGGACGCATCCGCGACGCGCGTCGCGCCCGGGCCGAACGACATGCGGCACTCGTCTTTCGGCAGGCCCGCAAACACGGCGCCCGCGCCCTGAGGCACAAAGGCCACGTTTTGGCTGAGATGCCCAAGCGCGGCATGGGTGCCGGCGTGCGTGCAGCGGCAGGGTTGATCGCGCCTGGCAGCCGACGCGTCATCGTCAAGGCCCGATACACCCGGATCGCCGCCGGCGATCTTGGCGCGGCCCGAGCGCACCTGAAATACATCGTGCGCGATGGCGTCACCCGGGAGGGTGCGCCGGGCCGGCTCTACGACGCGTCCGGCGAGGACGTCGATGCAGGCTTGTTTCTCGATCGCTCCGAGAAGGACCCGCACCAGTTCCGCTTCGTCGTCTCCGCCGACGAGGGTGCCCAGCTCACCGACCTCAAGCCCTTCATCCGCGATCTGCTCGCCCAGATGGAACGCGACCTCGACACCAAGCTCGATTGGGTCGCGGTCGACCACTTCAACACGGGACATCCCCACACCCACATCGTCATCCGCGGCCGCGACGATCAGGGCAAGGACCTCGTCATGGCTCGGGACTACATCGCCTATGGCGTGCGATCCCGGGCGCAATCCCTGGTTACGCTCGAGCTGGGGCCCGAGAGCGACCTCGAGCGCATGCAGAAACTGTTCAACGAGGTCAGCCAGGAGCGCCTCACGCGGCTCGACCGGGCGTTGGTGGCGCGCGCCAAGAACGGCGTCCTCGTGGTCACGTTCGGTGAGGAGCTGGATCCAACCCAGCAGACGTTGCGGGTCGGCCGCCTCAAGACGCTGGAACGGCTCGGCCTTGCTGAGGAACGGCAACGGGGCGTCTGGGCCCTTGATCCCAAGGCCGAGGACAAGCTGCGCCAGCTCGGGGCCCGCGCCGACAAGTTCAAGATGATGCAGCGCGCCTTGCAGGAAGCCGGCATCGATCGCAGCGCTGCCGCCATGGCACTGTTCGAGCGGGGTCCGCGCAAGGCGCCGCTCATCGGCAGGGTCGTGGGCGTCGGTCTGGTCGACGAGATCAGCGACCACACCTGGGTTGTGGTCGATGCCGTCGATGGACGCGTTCACTATGCCGAGCTTGGCTGGCTCGGATCGGCCGATCTTCCAGTCCGCGGTACCATCGTCGCCCTGGCAAGCGACAGCCTCAAGGCGGGGCGGCCATCGCCGACCCCCAGGCTCCAGGAGCTCTCGCCGGTCCAGTTGGAGCAGCAGCTCGAATACAATGGGCCGACATGGCTTGATCAGGCCATCATCTCCAACTGGCGGCCCGAGGCCGGGATGCCGGGCTTTGCAGGCGAATTACAGGAGGCACTATCCGCGCGTGGTCGCTGGCTCGCAGAGCGTCAGCTCGCTCATTGGTCGTCGGCCGGCGTGCGGCCAGAACCGCATATGATGAGAGGACTGCGGGAAGCAGAGACGGAGCGGATCGTCTGGGATCTCTCCAAGCGTCTGAACGCCACTTTCATTGCCACGCCACCCGGACATCGCGTCTCCGGGACCTATGACCATGCCTTCGCCACGCCGACCGGGAGGATCGCTGTTATCCGGCGTGAGGACACCTTCACGCTCGCGCCCTGGAAATCGGCGCTTGAGCCCATGCGGGGCCGCCCCGTCGTCGGACTGATTGGCCCTAGCCGTGTCACCTGGACACTCGATCGCGGCCGCGGTCTGCCCGGTAGGACATGAGCCTGTGATTGCTTCTGGAGCGCTTGGCGCAATGACCGCGACTAGCGCGCAGAAGCTCGACGCATTTGTATTTCAACACCAGTCAACCGGAGGCGCATTTCACACAGCGCCGGACTTACGCCGTAGTTGGCGGCAATCTCGGCGGGAGACTTCCCGCGTGAGCGAAGGGCGTAAATTCCGTCCCTTGGAAGCAAGAACGAGCTCGCGTACCAGTCAGCCTCTTGCTCTTGTTCGTCGGAAAAGTCGCTGAGCAGAAGCATTCCTGTCTTGGACACTTCAACTCGTGCAGGGACATGCTTCAGCTCGATGTGTGCTAGCTCATGCATGAGGTCGTAGCGTTGCCGGGTGAGCGCGTGCGCGGGATTGAGAACGACACCGAGAACTCCGTCCTCGTTGAGAGTCATGGCCGACCAGCTGTCGTCGTCAACAACCGTGAGCTGTCGTACCGTGGCCGCGCTCAACTGTAGCGCATTAAAGTCGAGCAATATCACATTCAGATGCGTAGCGTAGGCCCATGAATCAAAAGGCGCGGACATCGCGATGCCGAGCTTCTGGCGGGCTGCGATAGCACATCTTTCGGCTTCACTTTTGAACCCACGGCGCAAGGGTCGTCACCGCCCCACCAGTTCTTCGCGCGCTCGTAACGCCTTTTGAGCGGCAAGGATCAGCTCGCCGAGAGCCTTCGCTGTCTCGGCTTGAACTGTCTTCTTCTTCTTGAAGTGGACAACGGCATTGGGTCGTGGGGTGGCGTCGTCAGAGATCTCCATGCCTAGGAATTCGCGGGGGTCTCGTTCGATCCATTTGCAAAGAGCAGCGAACGTTTTGAGATCGGGCATGTGCCCATTTTCGACTCGCGACAGCGTCGCGGGGCTTACGTTAGCGTCCATTGCGGCCGCGCGAACGCCGCGGGTCCCACGCTTGGCCGCAACCAGGCGGCCAAATTCCTCAATCGTCAGCGTCATGCGTTCTCCCGTGCACGCGGAACATCAAAGAGCCCTTGACGACTCCGTGCTCCATCATTAGAGTGTCTCGTTACTAAGACAATGTGTCTCTTGTTCGGCACGTCTTACATGAGGAACAGGCGGAATCACAAGAATAGTTTTGCCACCATCGAAAGGGGGTAGCAATGGCTGAGGGTAATTCGGGGTCTGGTGACCCGCATCATGTTGCCGGAGGGAATCACCCCCCGGCGGGCTCCACAGAACGCCACCTGGACGAGGTTCGCGTCCATATTGATCAGAAGGCGTACCGGTCGCCTAATCCGACCACGGGGGCTGCGCTTTACGCCCTTGGGCATGTGAAGGACCATTACGTTCTTTACCGGGAAGTCGATGGGAACCGGGAGGATGAACCAGTCTCCCGGGAGGCGACGCGTGTGCACCTCCGGCAGGACGAGCACTTCCATAGCGGCAAGGCTCACGATCGCCACTTCAAGATTGTCGTCAACCTCGAAGAGAAGGTGGTCGACAAGAAGGAGCTGACTTTTCGCGAAGTCGTAAAGCTGGCGTTTCCGCAGACCGATGGTTCTGAGTGGGTCTACACGGTCACTTACAAGAAGGCTGCCGGACCAAACCGCGAGGGCACGCTGACTGAAGGTGAAACCGTCGAGGTCAAGAACGGGACCATCTTCAATGTCACGAGAACTTATAAATCGTAACGCCGACCTTAAGCGGTTGCGGGAGGACGGGTATCATGTCGAAGTTCGCGCCAGCTACCTGCTGCTGAGAAGCGTTCCGTATGTGAATGCTCAGCGGCAGGTTAAGCGGGATGGCATCCTCGTTTCCAGCCTCAACCTGGCGGGGGACGTTACCAAGCAACCTGACGATCACCAGGTTCAGTTTGTGGGTGAGCACCCGTGCCACAAGGACGGTTCGCTGATGACGGAGATCATCAGTGGCAACAACCAGAACAAGCTGGCCGAAGGGCTTATTGCAAGCTTCTCGTTCTCGCAGAAACCGCAGCGAGGACACTATCTCGACTACTATGAGAAGATGGCTACGTATGCGGCAATTCTTGAGAGCCACGCCGCCGCGCTAGAGCCGGGCTTGAGCGCGCGGGTCAATCGCGTTGAAGAAGCTGACCCCGTGGACAACTCGCCCTTTCACTACATCGATACGGCATCGGGCCGCGCTGACATAAACAGCGCGACGGCGAAGCTAGCCCTTCCCAAGACGGGCATTGTCGGTCTCGGCGGAACGGGTGCTTACGTGTTGGACCTCGTCGCCAAGGCGCCTAGTCAGGAAATCCATCTGTTCGATGGCGATGTGTTCAACACCCACAATGCCTTTCGTGCGCCCGGAGCGCCCTCAATCGAGCAGCTGCGGGAACAGCCACTGAAGGTGGACTACTTCAAGAGCATCTATTCAAGGATGCACAAGGGCATTGTGGCCCATCCCGTGTACATCGATGACACGAATGTTCACCTGCTCAATGGCATGAGTTTCGTCTTCCTTTGCTTGGATGTCGGGGAAGCGAAGGCGCTCATTGTCAAAAAGCTGGAAGAATACGGAGTGCCGTTCATCGATGTGGGCATGGGACTTTACATGAAGGACGAAAGCATCGCCGGCATCTTGAGGGTCACGGCCAGCACACCCACGCACCGCAAGCATGTGCATGAGAAGCACCGCATTCCTTTGGGGAAGGCCGCCGAGAACGACGAATATGATCGCAACATCCAGGTTGCCGACCTCAATGCGTTGAACGCGGCGCTCGCGGTGGGGAAGTGGAAGAAGCTTCGCGGGTTCTACGCTGATAGCGAGAAGGAGCACTATTCTACTTACACGATTGATTGCCATCTATTGACGGGCGACGACAACGCATGAAGCAGCGGGATCTCAGGCCAGAGTTTATCGAGTTCGTGCCGCCGGCGCTCGAGGAGGGTGTATTGTACGTGTCGATGTCCTACGCTTCGGCGATTCACAAATGTTGCTGCGGCTGCGGAGAGAAAGTGGTCACCCCACTCAGTCCGACAGACTGGAAGCTCACGTTTGACGGTGAGACCATCTCTTTGTACCCGTCGATAGGCAATTGGGACTTTCGCTGCCAGTCCCACTATTGGATTCGTGAGAACCGTATTGAGTGGGCGCCTCGCTGGACCGAAGCGCAGATCAGGTCGGCCAAGTCCTTCGACGAGAGCGCGAAGAAGAATTTCTACGAGAGGAAGAAGCTCAGCACGGAAACTCCGCAGCATAAAGGCATATGGCAAGCACTGAAGAATTGGGCCGGGTGGTAGCGGCCAGTCAGCTGACGTTGCCAAGCGGTGTCGTAAAGTCCCTCTGACATTGCAATCCGCTGCCGTAGGCCGACACAGCAATAATGACTGAAGTTCCGGCGGGAGGAACATGGCTTCGGCGCCCAAATCGGCGTCTTGCGCATCAGAGTAAGACGGTTGGCCTCTGTATACGAGCGTTGATGAAATGGCGGGCGAGGAAGGAATTGAACCCTCTCTGGCGCGGATTTGGAATCCGCCGCTCTACCGATGAGCTACACGCCCGTACCGGCTGGCGGAGTCGAACCGCCTCGTGACGGGGCCACGACCCGTTGCCTTCCCACTTGGCTAAGCCGGCAAAAAAAGTCGCGGAAGCAGGACTCGAACCTGCGGCTGACGAGGCGTATGAAACCCCCGCTCTACCGACTGAGCTATTCCGCGGAGTTGAAGGTGGCTGCCCCTCTTGGTTTCGAACCAAGCCGCCCGAGTTCAAAGCCCGGTGCCCTACCTGCTAGGCGAAGGGGCAATACAGTGGAGCCACGTGCGGGATTCGAACCCGCGCCATCCGATTTGAAGGACCGGTGTCCTCGGCCGCTAGACGAACGTGGCGATGTTGGAGCGGGCAGCGAGAATCGAACTCGCGTCGTCTGCTTGGAAGGCAGCAGCTCTGCCATTAAGCTACGCCCGCGCTGGCGGATGGTGCAGGGATCGAACCTGCGCGACCCCTGGAGGTCTCGGCGCATTAGCATCGCGCTGCCTTACCGCTCGGCCAACCATCCTCTCTTGGAGCCCTCGGGGTGACTTGAACACCCGACCTGCCGCTTAGAAGGCAGCCGCTCTCATCCGCTGAGCTACGAGGGCAATTGGTCAGCGTGGGTGGATTTGAACCACCGATCTCCTGGTTCCAAGCCAGGCAGGGACGGCCAGGCTCCCCTACACGCTGATGATGTGGCGCACACGGCAGGCCTCGAACCTGCATCCTCCTGATCCGTAATCAGGTGCTCAGTCCAATTGAGCTACGTGTGCATTGTTGGTGCCGCGACGGAGACTCGAACTCCGGTCTGCCGGTTGAGAGCCGGCGTGTCCTTGCCACTAGACGATCGCGACGCATGTGAATTGGCTCCCCGACCAGGACTCGAACCTGGATTGACCGGTTAACAACCGGGCGTCCTGCCGTTGGACGATCAGGGAATGGTGGAGCACCTCGGACTCGAACCGAGCTCAATCTCCTTGCAAGGGAGATCTGCGGACCCTGCGCGTACCCCGATTGGGTTGCCTAGGGGGCCAGACCCTGCTCCGCGTGCAACGGAGCGGTGGCGAGACGGGTCCGACCCCCGCGAATACGGTGGGTGCCTGGGGTAGGTTTCGAGCCCACCTCTCCGCGGCTTCAACGCGGCGCTTTCACCAGATTAGCTTCCCAGGCGAATTCACAATTGGTGCGGCCGATGGGAATCGAACCCATGTCTGCGCGTCGGCAACGCGCGGCTCTGCCATTGAGCTACGGACGCTGGTGCACAGAGCAGGACTCGAACCTGCGGAGCCCGAAGGCACCTGATCTACAATCAGGCCTCGTTGCCGCTTGAGTATCTGTGCGTGCTTGTTCGGATTGGTGCGGGCCACCTTGCGATCACCCGCGCCGGTATTGGCGGAAGGCTGACGGTTCGAACGCCACACCTTGCGGTGCCCACCCGTTTTCAAGACGGGGTGCCGGCCACTCCAGCGGAGCCTTCCTGAGAACTAAGCGCCGCGCCTGTTCGCGTGGGCACGACGAACGGCGCGGCGCCATCGACGCGCGATTGATGGGCATGCCGGAGTGGGCGTCCGGCATGAACGCGCGCGGAACCAAACTGGACGTCTCGGCGCGACTTGAACGCGCGACCTCCGCCTTCGGACGGCGGCGCTCTGGTCCGACTGAGCTACGAGACGGTATTGTTTCCTCTCCCCATGCGTGAGGAGAGGAAATCAGGCCTCGAGTTGGGTGTTCCAGTAGAGGTAGTCCGCCCAGCTCTCATGCAGATAGCCGGACGGGAACGCTCGCTTGGCCGCCAGCAGCTCGCGGGTCGTGGGCTCCTTCGGCATCCGGCGCGGCTTGACGCGCAGGGAGCTGCCCTTGCCCGTGTTGCACGGCACGCACGCGGTGACGATGTTCGACCAGGCCGTCTGGCCGCCGCGCGAGCGCGGGATCACGTGCTCGAACGTCAGCTCCGATGACGCAAACTCCTCGCCGCAATATTGGCAGGTGAAGCGATCGCGTAGGAACACGTTGAAGCGCGTGAAAGCAACACGCCGCGACGCACGCTGGTACTTGCGCAGCGCCACGACGGACGGCAGCCGGATTTGCGTGGACGGGCTGCGCGCCCACACGTCGTACTCGGCCACCACCGAGACGCGGTCACTGAACACGGCATGCACCGCATCCTGCCACGACAGCAGCGAGAGCGGGAAGTAGCTCATCGGCCGGAAGTCGGCGTTGAGCACGAGCGCGGGATGCGCTGAGATGGACATCGCTGACCTCCTTTCGATGACAGGTGAATGAAGCTGGCGGCCTGCACGGGAATCCAACCCGTCTCGACCCGCAGACAACGGGCTCGCCTCAGCAGATGCGTAGCAGGCCAATGCATTTGGTACACGACCGCGGACTCGAACCGCGAACCTCCGACTTAAGAGGACGGCGCTCTGACCGATTGAGCTAGTCGTGTGTATGTGGTGTTGCGGTTGGAGAACCCGGGAGGAGTTGAACCTCTGGCGCACGGATTAAAAGCCCGCTGCCCAACCGTCTCAGGCTTGAACGCTCCGGGTCCACGCTAGTGGAGATGCGGCGGCAAGCCGCTTCGTTTCTTTGATGGTCATGATGGGTTTCCTGTTCTGATGTTGGTTCTCCCGCACGGTATCGAACCGCGGTCTTCCGGTTATCGGCCGGGCGCTCTGCCATTGAGCTACGGGAGACGATTTGGTGCTCGCTCCAGGACTCGAACCTGGGAAATGTCGGTGTGTAAGACCGATGCCTTGGCCGCTTGGCGAAGCGAGCGGTGCGCGCAGGGTTGGTGTGTCGTGCTGAAAGCACGCCTTCGGCGTGACTGCGCGCAAGCAAATATGGTGCACCCGGGAGGACTTGAACCTCCATGCCGCGAGGGCGGCCGCTTCTGAGGCGGCTGCGTCTGCCGTTTCGCCACGAGTGCATCGATGCTGGTGCTGGCTGGAGGACTCGAACCTCCCGCCTCTCGCTTACAAGGCGAGTGCTCTGCCCGATGAGCTAAGCCAGCCCTTGAGAAAATTGACAAAAGGATCGCGGCGCCGCTCTCGACCTGAGAGCGAGCTTGCTGAACGGGCCGGAATCCGGCGCCGCGTCCAAATCTGGACGTTCACAATGTCAAAGAGCGCGGCGCCACCGGCGCCGTAGTCAGTCATGCGCGTTCGCGGTCGCGGACATGCGCGCGAGCGAACGCGCGCGTGCTCGCAGCACACGGGTGATGTCGGGATCGTCTTGGCGGTGATGTGCGGGCCATCTGCCCTCCTGCCTGATCGGCGGAGGGGATGCCCTGCGCCGGTTATTCCGGTTTCAGTCTCGAGCCTTGGCTGGCCCGATCATTCATGCGGAAGGAGAAGCCCCAATAGGCCATGCACACGCCAATACGCGGCCACCCGTTCGGTCGATCCGACCGTCCGGTGGCGGCGCTGAGCGCGGTGGCGATATGTGATGCGATACGCATCGGCTTCCTCAGTTGTCTCGCTGAAACGCTTTTCAGCGGACGGTGTGTTTGACCGAAGCACTGCAAATAGTCAAGAGCCGAAAGGCGACGGCGCGGCTGCTTGTCTGCCAACTGAGGGAAGAGAAAGGCGCCGCTGCGAGCGTTGGCTGTCCGTCGCCATCAGCTCTTTGGGATGTCCAATATCTTGTTCTGGGCGGCTCCCTCCACGGCCCGCGGCCGCGGAGGGTCACGCTCTAGTCGCCGGCCAAAAAAGCGGCCGGCGACCGGAGCCGCCGTGCCCGGAAGGCCGGCGTCTCCGCCCCTTCGGGGTCACGATCGTTGCCGCGACCGCCTTCGCTGCCAGCGATGCTCCGGCCGATCACATCATCGCGTGAAAGCTCCAAGACAGTCAGGGGCGACAACGACGCCACGCGGCCGCGCCGACAAAGCGACGACGCCGGGCTCACCAAGAGGCAGGGCCCATGGTCTGCCTCCTGAAGCCGCCCCCCTGAAGGGGCCGGAGGCAAGGGCGGCTCCAGGAGGCAGACACATGAATTGGGCAATCCGTTTTGAAAAGAAAAAGCGCGGTCGATGCAAATTGCAATTTGAAACATCGGGGCGCATCCATTGCGTGGTGGCTGAAACAAAATGTGATTTAGTTTCCGATAGATAGGGCCATTTTCGAATAGAACACAACAGGAACATCTGCTATTATCTTAACACTGAGATCAGCGCTGAATTCTCGGGTTTTGTCCTCCCTTCTAGGAGTACCGCGTCATGCGCTCGAAAGCTCAAAAACCGCGTTCCGACATTTACGAGACCATCACCGCCAAGCTGCTCGCCGCCATCGAGGCGAGCCCCGGCGATCCCATCATGCCGTGGCAGCGAGGCGGCACGCGGCCCGTGCTGCCGAGCAATGCCGTCACGGGCCAAGCCTATCGCGGCGTCAACGTCCTGAGCCTGTGGGTGAGCGCGCTGGAGCGCGGCTACGATTCAGGGGAGTGGGCGACGCTGCGCCAGTGGAACGAGAAGGGCGCGCGTGTGCGCAAGGGCGAGAAGGCCAGCCCAATCGTGTTCTACAAGGAGATCACCGTTGCGGCCGAGTCCGATGGCGACGACGGAGAAGGAGAGACGGAGCGGCGGCGCTTTGCGCGCGGCTATTGGGTGTTCGCCGCCGAGCAAGTGGACGGCTACCAGCCCGCCATGGCGCTGCCGCCCGATCCCATCGAGCGCATCGCAGCCGCCGAAGCCTATTTCGCGGCCACCGGCGCGAAGGTCATCGTCGGCGGGACGCAGGCGTGCTATCGGCGCGCCACCGATACCGTGCATATGCCCGACGAGGCGCGCTTCATTGCCAGCGACGGGCGCACGCGCACCGAGTCCTGGTATGGCGTGCTCGGACACGAGGCAACGCACTGGTCTGGTGCGCCGCATCGCCTGAACCGCGAGTTCGGCAAGCGCTTCGGCGACAAGGCCTACTGTTTCGAGGAAGCTGCGCCGAGATCGGTGCCGCCTTCCTGTGCGCGCGTCTCGCCATCGCCATCGAGCCGCACCCCGACCACGCCCGCTACATCCACCATTGGCTCGATGTCATGAAGGCCGACCCGCGCGCCATCTTCTCTGCCGCCGCCAAGGCGCAGGAAGCCGTCGCCTATCTCGACGGCCTGCAGGACACCACCGCTCATCGCTCCGCCGCCTGAACACAAGGAGGTTCGCATGCTACGCAAGCTGCATCACATTCCCCTAGCCGAGCTGGCCGTGTCCAAGCTCAACGTGCGCCGCCACGGAGCCAAGGAGATTGACAGCCTCGCGGCTTCCATCGCCGCGCTCGGCATCATCCAGCCGCTGCTGGTGCGGCGCGACGGCAACGCCTACGAGATCGTCGCCGGACGGCGGCGCTACCTCGCTGCCAGGGCGCTCGACGCACGCGGCGTCAATGATGTCGACAAGCTGCCATGCGTGCTGCTGGAGGCAGACGACGACGCTACTGCCATCGAGGCCTCGCTGGCCGAGAACGTCGAGCGCTTGCCGATGGACGACCTGGAGCAGTACGAGGCGTTCGCGGCGCTGCGCCGCAAAGGCATGCCCGAGGCCGACATTGCCGCGCACTTCGGCATCTCCGAGCAGATCGTCAAACGCCGGCTCGCCATCGCCAACCTGCACCCCGATATCCGGCGGCTATACCGGGCCGGGGACATCGAGACGCAGACCCTGCAATTGCTGACGCTGGCCACCAAGGAGCGGCAAAAGGCATGGTTGGCCCTCAACAACGATCCGCACCAGGAGCCGCCGCCACCCTGGCAGCTCAAGGCTTGGCTGCTGGGCGGCGCCGAGATCGCGACCACGGCGGCTTTGTTCGACGAGGCCGCCTACCAAGGCGGCATCACCGCCGACCTGTTCGGGGAGCAGCGCTACTTCACCGACGCGGAGGAGTTCTGGCGCTTGCAGAACGCCACAATTGCCGAGCGGCGCGAGCAGCTTCTCCAGTCCGGCTGGAGTGACGTGCACATCATCGAGCCCGACCGGCGCTTTCAGCCGTGGGATTATGAGAACGTGGCGAAGGCTGATGGTGGTCAAGTCTATGTCGTGGTGGAGCCGGATGGACATGTCACCGTGCACAAGGGCCTCAAGCCGCGCTCCGAGGTTCGGCGCGCAAAGCGCGGGGCCGATGCCGGCGATGTAGGCCGCGAAGCTTCCATTGCGGTCGAACGATCTGAATTGAGCGCTCCGCTGGCCAACTATGTCGATCTGGTGCGCCACAGCGCCGTGCGCCTTGCCGTTGCCGACGCGCCAGAGACGGCGCTGCGCCTGATGTTGGCGCACGCCATCGGTGGGGGACGCTGGTGGAAGGTCGAGGCCGAGCCGCAACGGCCAGCGACAGCCGAGATCGGCGAGGCGGCGAGCAAGCTCGCCAGCCAGGGAGTGTTCGCCAAGCGCCGGGCCAGGGCCGCCAAGCTGCTGCGCGTCGAGGCGGACGCCGGGAGCATCGTTTGTCACGACGCCAGCGGCGCCCGCACGGCGGAGGTGTTCGCGCGCTTGCTCGACATGAGCGACGCGCAGGTGATGCAGGTGGTGGCCATGGTGATGGCCGAGACAATGGCGGTCGGAACCGACCTGATCGACACGTTGGGTCAGCGTCTCGGCGTCGATTGCCTCCAGCACTGGCAACCCGACGATACCTACTTCGCGCTGGTCAAGGACCGCGAGGCCGTGAGCGGCATGCTGGCCGAGGTGATCGGCGAGACCGCCGCCAATACCTATCTGACCGAGCCCGGAACCAAGAAAAAGGCGATCATCCGCAAGGCCCTTGCCGGGGATGGCCGGACCAAGGTGGACAACTGGACGCCACGCTACATGACGTTCCCGCGACGCGGCTACACCGGACGGCCCACCGTTGCCGTCACGCCCACAGCCGCGTGAGGAATGGCGCTACAAGATCGTTCCGCCGCTCGGTGCGCGGCGGAACGCTGCGCCAGCGCCTCGACAGGACGGCGAATCACCGCTACGCGCTTGCTGTTCTTGATTTGCAGCAAGCGATACGTCTTGGAATCGAGCCTCTATCCGCCGGTCAAGCGCTTCCTCGAAAAGCTGGGCTTCGAGGTCAAGGGCGAGATTTGCGGCTGCGACCTGGTTGCGCTCGACGGCAAGGAGCCGACCGCCGTCGTCATCGGCGAGCTGAAACTCTCCTTCACCCTCGATCTGGTCCTGCAGGCAGTCGATCGCTTTGCCGCCTGTGACGAGATATGGCTTGCGGTGCGCGCCTCGCGGCGCGGCCGGGGCCGCGAGCATGATCCGCGCGTGCGCAAGCTCTGCCGCCTGCTCGGGCTCGGCCTGCTCAGCGTGTCGGCCAGAGGCAAGGTCGAGGTCCTGGTCGAGCCGGCGCCGTGGCGTCCGCGCCGCGACGCCAAGCGCCGCTCCAGGATCGTCGCCGAGCATCGGCGGCGCCTCGGCGATCCCGCCATTGGCGGCAGCACGCGCCAGCCGATCATGACCGCCTATCGACAGCAAGCCCTGACATGTGCATCGGCGCTGTCGCACACCCCGGCGCGTCCGCGCGATCTCAGGGGCGACGCCCCCGATGCAGCGAAAATCCTGCAGCGCAACGTCTACGGCTGGTTCGTCAGGATCGAGCGCGGACTCTATGGGTTGACGGACGCAGGCACCGCCGCGCTCGTGCGCTGGAAAGCGCACTTGCCCGCTCCGGGCGATACGGAGCGGATCGCGCCCGAGGCGCTGGAGGTGGCATCATGAGCGGGGCGCGTCTACCGGGCCAGCACACTGCGCCTCGCTGATCTCCCACAGTCGTCGCGCGGCCGCGATATCCTGACCTTGCGGGCTCGGCGGCCGCCACTCGATGTCCACGTAGTAGCCGCCGTTGGTCCTTGTCACGTCCGGTGCCTCGGCGAGCCACACCAGCGTTTCGGCACCCTGCTCGACGCTGCGCGCCACCGGTCTGAGCAGCGTCATGGCCAAGTCCATCAGCAGGCCGTTGTTGCGGTTGAAACCGCTCGCCACCAATCCCGGGTGGAAGCAGTGGGCCGTCACGCAAGTGACGTCGAGGCGGCGCCCCAGCTCGCTCGTAAACAGGATGTTGGCAAGCTTGCTCTGCTTGTAGCGGTTGAAGCCGCGATAGGAGCGTTCCGCATTCAAGTCATCGAACGGAATGTCGGCGCCCTGGTGGACCTCCGAGGCCGTCGTGATGATGCGCGACGGCGCGCACGCCTTCAGCCGGTCCAGCAGCAGCGTGGTCAGCAGGAATGGCGCCAGGTGGTTGAGGGCCCAGGTCAGCTCGATGCCGTCGTCGCTCAGCTTCCGGGTTGTGTGCATGGCGCCGGCGTTGTTGACGAGGATGTCGAGGCGGGGATAGCGCGCCAGCACCTCCGCGGCCAGTTTGCGCACGGCCGCCTGCGACGACAGGTCGGCGATGAGCGTGCCGACAGTTGCGCCGCCCGCGGCTACCGTTCTCACTCGCGCCGCGGCAATTTTCGCTCGGGTCTCGTTGCGGCCGACGATCGCCACGTCGGCGCCGCGTGCCGCCAGGGCCTCGGCCGCGGCCAGGCCGATGCCGTTGGTGGCACCGGTGATCAGGACCTGCTTGCCGCTGAGCGTGAGACTTTGCATGCATGGGTCGGCGACGATGCCTACGCCGCCTTCCACTTGATGGAGCAGCCCACCGATGGGACCTGCTCGGACGGTGCCTTGCCAGCCACGATCGCCCGCATCGCCTCCACGAGTTCGCGGCGCGCCGTCGAAGAAATCGGCGCGGTGCGGCCCTCGTCCAGGCGGCCGCGATAACGCAGCTTGCGGTCGGCGTCGTAGCCGAAGAAGTCAGGCGTGCAGACCGCACCATAGACGCGGGCCACAGATTGGCTGCCGTCGTGCAGGTAGGGGAACGGAAACGCGTGAGCGCTGGCGAAGCGCTGCATGTTGTCAAAGGAGTCATCGGGGTAGGCCTCGGCGTCGTTGGAGCATACCGCCGCAAAGCCGATGCCCTCGGCTATCAGGTTTCTGGCGTCCGCCACCAGCCGGTCGATGACAGCCTTCACGTAGGGGCAGTGGTTGCAGATGAAGACGATCACCGTGCCCTTCGGTCCTGCAATTTCGTTCAACGCGTAGGTCTTGCCGTCCGTGGCAGGCAGCCTGAAATCCGGCGCCGAGGTGCCCAGGACGGTCGATGCGGCGGTCGCAGCCATGGTGCTGGCCTCCTCGCGGTTGATCACCCATCAACGTAGGAGACCGCGTCTGCAAACGCCAGCGGCGGCATGTGGCGAAAGCGTTCGACGGCATGCCTTCCCCGGTCTTCCCAGTGCTTCTCTCGGCTTCCCGTTTTTCACGGCGTTTCCCCATTAACGCGGGACGCGATCGTCCCGCATGCTGACCTCACTTGAGCGCTCGCGCCAAACGGGGAAACGAGGGATGACGTCGGCTCGCACATACGGGCTCCAGCTTGGCACTGCCATCGCACTGGTTGTCGCCAGCATGTGGGCGGCGACGCAATGGGCGGCCGCCGCGCTCGGTTACCAGCCGGCCCTTGGCGGCGCCTGGCTCGAAGTCCTCGGCCTCAGGATCTATGCGCCGTGGCAGCTGTTCGCCTGGTGGCTGGCCTTCGAGGCGCAAGCGCCTGACGTGTTTGCGCGCGCTGGCGTCATCGCAGCATCAGGCGGATTGGCCTGCGGAGTGGTTGCCATCGGGGGAGCCGCCCGGCGGACGGGCCGCAAGGTCCAGCCCACGACCTACGGCTCGGCCCGCTGGGCGGACATTGCAGATGTGCGCGCGGCAAAGCTGCTGGGTGATCGAGGCATCGTGCTGGGTGTCTATGACAATCGCTATCTGCGTCACGACGGACCGGAGCACGTGCTCGCCGTGGCGCCGACACGGTCGGGCAAGGGCGTGGGGCTTGTGCTGCCGACGCTGCTGACCTGGCCTGGCTCGGCGGTCATTCACGACATCAAGGGTGAGAACTGGACGCTCACCGCCGGCTGGCGCGCTCGCTTCTCGTACTGCCTGCTGTTCGATCCGACCAATCCTCTGTCTGCACGCTTCAACCCGCTGCTCGAGGTACGCAAGGGCACGCACGAGGTGCGGGATGTGCAGAACATCGCCGACATCCTGGTCGACCCGGAAGGTGCCAAGGAGCGGCGCGACCACTGGGAGAAGACCGCGCATGCGCTGCTGACCGGCGCCATCCTGCACGTTCTCTACGCCGAGCAGGAGAAGACGCTGGCTCGCGTTGCCACGTTCCTGGCCGACCCCTCGCGGTCCATCCTGCGCACCCTCAAGATCATGCTGACCACCAACCACCACGGCACCGAGGAGGCGCCTCTCGCGCACCCGGTAGTGGCCTCGATCGCGCGCGAGCTGCTCAACAAGTCCGACAACGAGCGCTCGGGCGTGGTGTCGACCGCCATGAGCTTCCTCGGCCTATACCGCGATCCGTTGATCGCCGCCAACACGGCGCGCTCCGACTGGCGCATCGCCGACCTGATGACGGCGCAACGGCCGGTGTCACTCTACCTGGTGGTGCCGCCGTCCGACATCTCCCGCACCAAGCCGCTGGTCCGGCTGATCCTCAACCAGATCGCCCGCCGTCTCACCGAGACGTTGCAGGTTGCCAACGACAACACGCCGCAACGCCAGTTGCTGCTCATGCTCGACGAGTTCCCGGCGCTCGGACGGCTGGACTTCTTCGAGTCGTCGCTGGCCTTCATGGCGGGCTATGGAATCCGCGCATTGCTGGTGGCGCAGTCGCTGCACCAGATTGACCGCGCTTATGGCCAGTACCACGCCATCCTCGACAACTGCCATGTCCGCGTTGCCTTTGCGCCCAATGATGAGCGCACCGCCAAGCGTCTATCCGACGCGCTGGGAACGGCCACCGAGTTGCGCGCGCAGAGGAACTTGTCGGGGCGGCGCCTGTCGGCCTGGCTGTCGCATACCTCGATCTCCGAGCAGGAGACGCCTCGCCCGCTCCTGACGCCCGGCGAAGTGCTGCAGCTCGCGCCGGACGACGCCCTGGTGCTGGTCTCGGGTGTGCCGCCCATCCGTGCTTGCAAGCTCAGGTATTACGTCGATCGGAATTTCCTGGCGCGGTGCTTGCCTGCGCCGATGCTGGGAACGGACAGATGCCTGGATGTGCCGACCGCGCGCGGCGACGATTGGTCGGGCCAGGTCCGCAGCATGGATGCACGCCTCGACAAGCCATGGTCGGAGCTCGTAACGAGCGGAGACAGCGAGGAAACGCGACCCCTGAGCCGGACCATCCCGCGAAGGAAAAAAGACAAGGAAGAACGGCCACTCAACGACCTGCCGCTGTTCGCAGCAAGCCTCGCTGAACCCACCGTCGAGGAAGACGCGCCGCCCGGCGAGACGCTCGACAAGGTCATCCAGTTTCCGGGGCTGCGTCTTTAGATGGGCAAGAAGCGCTACACTCTATATCTGTCGCGTCCACTGGCCCGGAAGTTCGACCTGGTGGCGCAACAGCGCCAGGGCGCCAAGTCGGCCCTGGTCGAAGAGGCCCTGCGCGCCAGCCTCGAGCCGCAGCAGCACCCTGGCGTCGAGGAGGGGTTGGCCCGCCGGCTCAATGACCTCAACAAATCGGTGGCGAGCATCAAGCGCGACGTGGCGATCGCCACGGAGACACTGGCGCTGTTCGTGCGCTACTTCCTGACCATCACCCCACCCCTGCCTCAGAGCGAGCAGGAGCCGGCGCGCCTGCTCGGCAAGGAGCGATTTCAGGTCTTCGTTGCCCAGATCGGCCGCCGCCTGGCCGGCGACCACCGGCTCGTCTCGGAGGTCCTTGAGAGCATCGCCCAGAACGAGCCGGACCTGTTCGCCACCGCTTCGGACGATGCGCCGCTGAAAAGCCGGCCCGGTCACCGCAACGGGCAAGCATCACCCAATCCATCCGAAGGAGAGCGCGGCAATGGCTGATCTGATCATGCTCGCTCCTGCTGAAGAAGCCCAGGGACGTCGCCGGCAGATGCTGCGCACCGCCTTCGGACCGACCATCGCCGCCGCCCTGACCGACCCCACCGTGATCGAGGTGATGGTCAATCCCGACGGTCGCCTTTGGATCGAGCGGGCCAGCATCGGTCGCGTCGACAGCGGCGAGCGCATCGGCCCTGCCGAGGCCGAACGCATCATCCGCCTGGTCGCGGCGCACGTGCGTCGCGAGGTCACGGACAAGATGCCGATCGTCTCGGCCGAGCTGCCCGAAACCGGCGAGCGCTTCGAAGGCGTGATGCCGCCCGTCGCGCCGGCGCCCTGCTTTGCCGTGCGCAAGCCCGCCGACGTGTTCTATCGCTTGAGCGACTACGTGGCGAGCCGCATCGTATCGGTGCGCCAAGCTGCTGCACTGGCGTTGGCCGTGCGCGAACGCAAGAACATCCTGGTGGTCGGCGGCACCTCGTCGGGCAAGACCACGCTGGTCAATGCCCTGCTCGCCGAAATCGCCGATCTCAGCGAGCGCGTCGTTATCCTGGAGGACACCCGCGAGCTCAAATGCGCCGCAGCGGACTGCGTGGCGCTGCGCACCAAGCCCGGCGTCGCCACCCTGGCCGACCTGGTGCGCTCAACCCTGCGCCTACGCCCCGACCGCATCATCGTCGGCGAGGTGCGCGGTGCCGAAGCCCTCGACATGCTCAAGGCCTGGAATACCGGGCATCCCGGCGGCATTACGACCGTGCACGCCAACTCCGCGTTGGGCGGTCTCTTCCGCCTGGAGCAGCTGGTGCAGGAGGCCGTGGTGACGGTGCCGCGCGACCTGATCGTGCAGGCCATTGACGTCGTCGTTTTCCTGCAGGGCCGCGGAGCGCAGCGCCGCGTCGAGACCATGCTCGAGCTGTCCGGCCTCGGGCCCGACGGCGACTACGTCCTCAAGCCGATCGCGCCGCCGATCCTGCACACCGTGTGAGACAGCCATGTGCGATAGCCCCCTGCTTCCCGCGCTGCTGCGAGCCACGCTCGCAGGCTGGGCGGTGGCCATGGTGACCGTCATCGTCACGGATGCCGCGCAAGCCGCCGGCTCGGGCATGCCCTGGGAAGCGCCTCTGCAGCGCATCCTGGAATCGATCGAGGGCCCCGTCGCCAAGGTCGTGGCGGTGGTGATCATCATTGTCACCGGCCTGAGCCTCGCCTTCGGCGACATGGGTGGCGGCCTCCGACGCTTGATCCAGATCGTGTTCGGCCTCTCCATCGCCTTCGCCGCCACCTCGTTCTTTCTCTCGTTCTTCTCCTTCGCCGGCGGCGCCTTGATCAACTGAACCCACACGGGAGCGCACACCGCATGCTTGGTCAACCTTCCTCCGTCCCCGGCTTCGAGGTCGTGCTGCATCGCGCCCTGACCGAGCCGATCCTGCTCGGCGGCGCGCCGCGCAGCTTCGCCATCCTCAACGGCACGCTGGCCGCCTCGATCGGGCTCGGATTGCGGTTGTGGATTGCCGGCGGCCTGATCTGGCTGGTCGGGCATGCCATCGCCGTGTGGGTGACGCGCAAGGATCCGGCCTTCCTCACCGTGCTGTCGCGGCACGCCCGTCACAAGGGGGTGCTGTCGTGCTGAACCTCTCCGAATACCGCCGCAAGACCTTCGGTTTCACCGACTACATGCCGTGGGCCTGCCTGGTGGCGCCCGGCATCGTCCTCAACAAGGATGGCTCCTTCCAGCGCACGCTGCGCTATCGCGGGCCCGACCTCGACAGCGCTACCGAGGCCGAGCTGGTCTCTGTCAGCGCCCGCCTCAACAATGTCCTGAAACGCTTTGGCGCCGGTTGGGCGCTGTTCTTCGAGGCCGAACGCGTGCCGGCCAACCAGTATCCCGGCGCGCGCTTTGCCGACGCCGCGAGCTGGCTCGTCGATCAGGAACGCTACGCCTCCTTCAGCGCCGACGGTGCGCACCATGAAAGCCGCTACTACCTGACCTTCCTGTACCTGCCGCCCCCTGAGCACGAGGGCCGCGCCGAGCGGTTGCTCTACGAGCGCACCGACGACAGCGACCTGGAGCCCGAGCCGCGGGCGCAGCTCGCCCTGTTCGCCACCGAGACCGAACGCGCCCTGCAGATGCTGGCCGGCATCCTGCCCGAGGTCGAGGCTCTCGACGACGCCGGCACGCTCACCTACCTGCACGACACCATCTCCGACAAACGCCATACCGTCGCCGTGCCGGCGATCCCTACCCACCTCGACGCCATCCTGTGCGATACGCCCTTCCTCGGCGGCGTCGATCCCAAGCTAGGCAGCCAGCACCTGCGCGCGCTCACAGTGCTGGGTTTCCCCAATGTCACCACCCCCGGCGTGCTCGATGCGCTCAACGATCTGGGTTTCGCCTATCGCTGGACCACACGATGGATCGCCATTGGGAAAACCGACGCAACGCGCCAGCTGACCAGACTGCGGCGGCAGTGGTTCGCCAAGCGCAAGTCGGTGTCGGTGATCCTGCGCGAGGTGATGTTCAATCGCGAGACGACGCTGGTCGATCCCGATGCCGACAACAAGGCGACCGACGCCGACGAGGCGCTGCAGGAGCTCGGCCAGGACGATGTCGCCTTCGGCTTCCTGACCACCACCGTCATCGTCGCGGACGCCGATGCCAAGCATGCCGCCGACAAGCTGCTGGCCGTCGAGCGCATCATCAACGGTCGCGGCTTCGTCACCATCCGCGAGAGCCTCAACGCCGTGGAGGCTTGGCTCGGCAGCCTGCCCGGCAACCCCTACGCCAATGTGCGCCAGCCGATCGTGCACAGCCTCAACCTCGCACACATGATGCCGGTGTCAGCCGTGTGGGCAGGACCCGAGGCCAACCGCCATCTCGCAGGCCCAGCGCTGATGATGACCGAAACGCGGGGCAGCACCCCGTTTAGGCTCGACCTGCATGTCGGCGACGTCGGCCACGCGCTCGTGGTCGGCCCGACCGGCGCCGGCAAGTCGGTGCTGCTGGCCCTGCTCGCCCTGCAGTTCCGCCGCTTCATCGGCGCGCAGGTCGTGTTGTTCGATCGCGGCCGCTCGGCGCGCGCTGCGGCCCTTGCCATGGGTGGCGAGAGCATCGAGCTCGGGCTCGAAGGCACGCTGTCGCTGCAGCCGCTGGCGCGCATCGACGAGCCCGCCGAGATCGCCTTTGCCCTGCAATGGGTCACCGCCCTGCTCACGGCCGAAGGCGTGCGCGTGACGCCGGACGTGAAGGATATCGTATGGACCGCGCTGCGCAGCCTGGCCTCCGCACCCAAACAGGAGCGCACGCTCACCGGCCTCGCCGTCCTCATGCAGTCCAACGCGCTGGTCGCGGCGCTCACACCCTACACCCTGGAGGGCGCCTACGGCCGGCTGCTCGACGGGGCCAGCGAAGCCCTGGCAACGGCCGACGTGCTGCACTTCGAGATGGAGCACTTGATGCAGCACAAGGCGCTGATCGCGCCAGTGCTGACCTACCTATTCCATCGCCTCGAAGCGCGCTTCGACGGCCGCCCCACCCTGCTGATCCTGGACGAGGCCTGGACCTTTCTCGACGACGCCCTGTTCGCGGCCCGCATCCGTGAATGGCTGAAGACCCTGCGCAAGAAGAACGTCGCGGTGTTGTTCGCCACGCAGTCGCTGGCCGACATCGAGCGCTCCAGCATCGCGCCCGCCCTGATCGAAAGTTGCCCGACCCGCATCTTCCTGCCCAACGACCGGGCGCTGGAACCGCAGGCGCGCACGGTCTACGAGCGCTTCGGCCTCAATACCCGCCAGGTCGAGATCCTGAGCCTGGCCGCCCCCAAACGCGACTACTACGCCCAGACCGCGCGCGGCAATCGACTGTTCGAACTCGGCCTGGGACCGGTGGCGCTGGCGTTGTGCGGAGCCTCATCGCCCGATGACCAGCGCCTCATCGATCGCTGCATGGCCGGCGGCACACCGCAGGGCTTCGCCGCGCGCTTTCTCGAAGCCAAGGACCTGGCCTGGGCCGCCGAGTTGATCGCACGCTGGCAAGCGCCAGCGCTGCCACCGCCCCTGCCACCGCGCACGCCCATCGATCCGGCTGAAGATGCGCCCCCCGCCGAGCAAGCCCTGCCGGCGGCAGCATCTTCACCGAAGGCAGCGGCGCCCCGCGTCGAACCCCGCACCGACGCGACGCCGCTGCCTGGCCTTCCCGGCGGCCCGCCGCTCAGCGAGCGCCTGTCGCCGTTCCGCGTCACACAGCCCAAGAGCAAGAGGAGGGGAGGATGAGGTTGGCCCGCCGCCGCATGACGCTGGCAATCCCCGTGGTGGTGATGACCCTGTCGAGCTGCGTGCCGCGCACCGCGGCACAGCTCACCGTGTTCGATCCGGTCAACTATCAGGAGAACCTCCTGTCCGCCACGCGCGCGCTGGAGCAGATCAACAATCAGGTTCGCCAGCTGCAGGCGCAGGCGCAGATGCTCGCACGCATGGACCTGAATCTGGCCCGGCTCGGCGGCAGCATCAGTCCGGATCTGCAGCGCACGCTCGCCGCCCTCCAGGGACAACTGCAACAAGGCAATGGCATCGCGCTCAACCTGCAGGCCACGCAAGGGGCCTACGAGCGCCTGTTCCCACGCGAGGTGGCGCTCAGCCTGTCGAGTGATGCGGTGCTGCGCAACGCGCAGCTGCGCTGGCAGGAGCAGTACGACGCGCTGCGGCGCGCCGCCCTGCTGCAAGGCCAGATCGGCGACGGCATTGCAGCCGACAGTCTGCTCCTCGGTCAGGCCATGGACCGTTCTCGCTTAGCCAGCGGCGCCCTGGAGGTGGCGCAAGCCGGCAACGAGCTGGTCGGCCTCAGCGTGAAACAGGCCCTCGCCCTGCAAAGCCTGCTGGCCGCTCAGCATCGCGCCGACACGATGCAACGAGCCCGCGATATCGCCGGCGAGGACGAGGCGCGCCAGCGGTTCAAAAGCTTCCTCGGCATCGGCACCGCCTACAGCCGCTAGCCGAAATTTGACCCGCATCGAGCCTGCAACCGGCGTGCCGCCCGAGGCACGCCACCAGCGAAGCTTTGCCCGAAGAACGAACCACGCGGGAACCAGCCATGGACGACCTCGCCATCATCGACCGCTTCACCGAGACCTTCAGCCGCTACATCGACTCCGGCTTCGGGTTGATCTCCGGGGAGGTCGCCTTCCTGACCAGCATCCTGGTCGCCATCGACATCACGCTGGCCGGCCTGTTCTGGGCGCTGATGGGCGACGACAACGTCATCGCCCAGCTGATCCGCAAGGTCCTGTACGTCGGCTTCTTCGCCCTGCTGCTGAATAACTTCAAGGGGCTGGCCGACATCATCTTCCAGTCCTTCGCCGGCCTCGGGCTCAAGGCCAGCGGCACGGCGTTGACGGCTGCCGATCTGATGCGGCCCGGGTTCGTTGCCTCGACCGGCTTCACCGCGTCGCGGCCCCTACTCGAGAAGGCCGGCGAGCTGATCGGCATCACCACCTTCTTCTCCAACTTCGTCACCATCGCCGTGCTGATGCTGGCCTGGCTGATCGTGCTGCTCGCCTTCTTCGTCCTGTCGGTGCAGCTCTTCATCACCATCATCGAGTTCAAGCTGACCGTGCTCGCCGGCTTCGTGCTGGTGCCGTTCGCCCTGTTCGGCCACACCGCCTTCCTGGCCGAGCGCGTGCTCGGCAACGTCATCTCCTCCGGCATCAAGCTGATGGTGCTGGCCATCGTCGTCGGCATCGGTGCCACGCTGTTCGGCACCCTGATCCGGCCGACCGGCGAGATCACGCTGACGCAGGCCGCCTCCACCATCCTCGCCGCCATCGCGGTGTTCGGTCTCGCCATGTTCGTGCCTGCCCTCGCCGCAGGCCTCATCTCCGGTGCGCCACAGCTGGGCGCCGGCTCGGCCGTTGCCACGACGGCGGCACTCGCCGGTACGGGCATCGCCGGCGGCATGCTCGCGGGCGGCGCCGCGCGGCTCGCGGGACGTACTGCCGGTAGCACCGTGCAAGCGGCTGCTTCTCTGACTGGACGTGTCGGCGCCGCCTACGAAGCCGGCGGCATGCGCGGCGTGGGCCGCACTACGGTCAGCGCGCCGGCATCGCGGGCGCTCGCTGCCTACACCGGCCCCGTGCGCGATGCCTACCGGCACGGCGCGGCGCAAGGCTACCGCGATGCCGCGCCCACGTCCGGAACGGACGGTCCGCCCGATGGGGGCACTCCGGGCGGTGGCACGCCGAGCGGCGGAACGCCGTCGGGCGGTGCACCGGGTTGGGCGCGGAGCCTGGCGCGTCGTCAGCGCGCAACCCAGGCCGGCCTGGTGGCGGCGCATGCCCTGCGCGAGGGCGACCGCCCCGCCGCCGGCGGAGGACCCGATCTCAAGGACAAGACCTAGAGGCATCCCATGTCATTCAAACGCGCCGGATTGCGCTACGGCGAAACGCCCGAGCCGGTGACGCCCTACCAGAAGGCCGCGCAGGTCTGGGACGAGCGCATCGGCAGCGCCCGCGTGCAGGCGCACAACTGGCGCCTGATGGCACTAGGCTCGTTGCTGCTGTCGCTAGTGCTCGCCGGCATACTGTTGTGGCTGGGACGTTCGGGATCGGCCACGCCCTACATCGTCGAGGTCGACCCCAAGGGTGGCGCCCGCGCGGTCGGACCAGCAGCCGAAGCCTACAAGCCCAACGACGCGCAGATCGCCTTCCACCTGGCGCGCTTCGTCGAGAACGTGCGCTCGCTGTCGTTCGATCCGGTGGTCGTGCGGCAGAACTGGCTCAAGGCCTACGACTTCGTCACCGATCGCGCCGCCCTGACCCTCAACGAATACGCGCGCGACAACGACCCATTCGCGCGCGTCGGCCGCGAGACCGTCGCCGTTGAGGTCACCAGCGTGGTGCGCGCCTCGGAGGCATCGTTTCAGGTGCGCTGGCTAGAACGCATCTTCGAGGGCGGCGCCCTCAAGGACACGCGCCGGCTGACGGGCCTGTTCTCCATCGTCATCACCCCGCCCCGCACCGTCGAGTCCGTGCGCAAGAACCCCCTCGGGATCTACGTACACGCCTTCAATTGGTCGCAGGACGTCACCACAGGAGAGCAAAAATGACGCCGCTGCGTCCGCTCGCGCTCGGCATCACCTTGGCAGCCGCCGCCGGCGCCTGCGCCACCCGTGTGCAGGTGCCAGAGATCCCCATCCTCGACTCGCCCGCCTTCAAGGCCGCGAGACGTGAGCCCGAGGCCAAAGCGCCGGTGCAATACGTGGAGGTGCCGAAGCCCCTGCCGTTGCCCGGCCAGCTGAAGCCGTTGCCCAAGCGCGGCGAGGCCAAGGACGAGACGCCGCCCAAGGACCGCATCGCCGACGCGCATAAGTCCGCGCGCTTCGAGCCGACCAAGGATGGCTACATCAATGCCATCCAGGTCTATCCCTACACACCGGGCGCGCTCTACCAGCTGTACGCCGCGGTCAACCAGGTCACCGACATCGCCCTACAGCCCGGCGAGAAGCTGGTGTCGGTCTCGGCCGGCGACACCGTGCGCTGGGTGGTCGGCGACACCACCAGCGGCGAAGGCAAGGACGCCGTCGTCCATATCCTGGTCAAGCCGATCGCCGCCGATCTCGACACCAACCTGGTCATCACGACAGACCGGCGCACCTACCACCTCGAGATGCATTCCTCGGCCGGGACATACATGGCCTCGGTGTCCTGGACCTACCCGGCCGCTAGCCTGATTGCGCTCAAGAAGCAGAACGCGGACGCCGACAGCGTGGCGGCGGCCGTGGCGGACACCGGCGTCAACGTCGAGCAGCTGCGCTTTCGCTACCGCATCGAGGGCGATGCGCCTTGGAAGCCGCGCCAAGTGTTCGACGACGGCGCCAAGGTCTACATCCTGTTCCCCTCCGGGCTCGCCCAAAGTGAGGCGCCGCCGCTGTTCGTGATCGGCCCCGACGGCAAATCGGCGCTCGTCAACTATCGCGTGCGCGGCACCACCTACATCGTCGACCGGCTGTTCGCTGCCGCCGAGCTGCGCCTCGGCACGGCCCCGCAACGCGTCGTGCGCATCATTCGCACCGATGCCGTATGGCGCGAGGTCCAGCCGTGACAGGCCAAGGACCAGAGTCAGGCGGCGGCGGTGAGCCCAAGGTTCCTCCTGAAACGCTGGAGCTGCGCGCACGCCCGCAGCCCGTAACCCGCATCAACCGCCGCGTCCTCATCGGTGGCGCCGCGGTCGTGCTGATGTTCATCTCCGCCCTGGTTCTGGTCGCGCTGAAGCCGCCGAGCCTGCGGCTGCGCGATCGCCCGGAGCTCTTCAACGTCGAGCATAAGCCCGTCACCGACGGGCTCTCCAAGCTGCCGGCAACCTACGACAGCATGCGCACCGAGAAGAAGGGCGATGACCCGAAGCTTCCGGCCAGCGTGCCGAAGCTGATCCCGCGACCCGACGCGCTCGACGACGCGGAGGCGCTGGAGAAGGCCAAACTGGCGCGCTTGGGACTGCAGGCGCGCGAGTCCCAGGTGTTCTTCCGCATCCAGGCCAAGGCTCCTTCACACACCGACGTGCTGCCGGTGCCGCGCCCGGACCCCGTGCCGCGGCCCACTCCGACAACAACGGACGGCGACCTGACGAGCCTGTCGGCGTTGCGCGCCGCCGAACGTGCCAAGGCTTTGGCCGCAGGCGACCTCGAGGGCCTGGGCAACGATGGCGCGGCCGACCAGGGGCGTAAGCTGAGCTTCCTCAAGTCCGGGCCCGAAAAGGAGATTTATAATCCGCACGCCCTGCAGAAGCCGATCTCGCCATACCAGCTTATGGCCGGCACCATCATCGCCGCCAGCATGGTGAGCGGGCTCAACTCCGATCTGCCGGGCTTCGTCATCGCCCAGGTCACGGAGAACGTCTACGACACGGTCTCCGGACGCTTTCTCCTGATCCCGCAGGGGTCGCGCCTGCTTGGCCGTTACGACAACGTCGTCGCCTTCGGCCAGGAGCGTGCGCTCGTCATCTGGCAGCGCATCATCCTGCCCGACGGCAGCTCTGTCGTGATCGACAACCTGCCGGCCACCGATACCGCCGGCTATGCCGGCCTCGCCGATCAGGTCGACCTCCACACGTGGAAGCTGCTGAAGGGCGTGGCGCTGGCCACCGTGCTCGGCGTCGGCAGCCAGCTCGCGTTCGGCTCCTCCGACAGCGACCTCATCCGAGCCTTGCAGCAGTCGACGCAGGCCACCACCAACCGTGCCGGCCAGCGCCTGGTCGAGAAGAACCTCAACGTGCAGCCCACCATCACCGTGCGGCCGGGCTGGCCGCTGCGCGTGATCGTGCACAAGGACCTGGTCCTGCGACCCTATCGCCAACCGTCCAGCCAGTAAGGGAGGACAGCTCATGCCTGTGATCGGAACATTCTCGGCCGTGAAGGACGGCTACGCCGGCACGATTCGCACCCTCACGCTGACCGCCAAAGTCAGCATCCTCGCCAACGACCGCAAGGAGGGGAATGCGTCGCCAGATTTCCGCATCATGGCCGGCGCCTCGGAGATCGGCGCGGCCTGGCGCAAGACCAAGCAGAACTCTGAGGAGACCTACCTGCGCGTCAAGCTCGACGATCCTACCCTGCCGCAGCCGATCTGGGGCGCACTGCTGGAAACGTCCGAGGACGGCGTGGCACGCCTGCTGTGGCGGCGCGACCGCAAAGACGAAGGCTGAAACCGCCCGCACGTGAGGGACCTATCGCGCGCTGCTCGCGCGCCGAACTATCGCCTTGGGGGAACCGTGACTCGATCGCGCCTTGTCGGCTGCGTGCTACTGCCGTTCGCCGCCGGCTACTACCTGTCCTATCTGTTCCGCACCATCAACGCGTTGATCGCAACTGACCTGACGGCCGAGCTCGGCCTCGGCGCCGCTGATCTGGGTCTGCTGACGTCGGTCTACTTCCTGGTGTTCGCCGCGGCACAGCTGCCGTTCGGCGTGCTGCTCGACCGCCACGGGCCGCGCACCATCCAAAGCGTGCTGTTGCTGCTCGCCAGCGCCGGCGCGCTGGTGTTCGCCCTCGCCGACAGCCTGACCGGCCTGATCGTCGGACGCGCCGTGATTGGGCTCGGCGTCGCCTTGGCCCTGATGGCCGGCTTCAAGGCCATCGTGCTGTGGTTCCCGCCGGAGCGGGTAGCCCTCGTCAACGGTTGGTTCGTCATGCTCGGGGCACTCGGTGCCGTGACCGCGACCGCCCCAGCCGAAGTCGTGGTGCAGGTCGTCGGCTGGCGCGGCCTGTTTGCGCTCCTGGGCGGATTGAGCGCAGTCGCAGCCATCCTGGTGCTGCTCCTCGTGCCGGACTGCTGCCTGCCGAAGCCCAAGAACGGTCGGCGCCCGCTCGGTCTCGGAGCCATCTATTGCGACCGACGCTTCTGGCGCCTTGCGCCCCTCTCGGCGCTTGGTGTGGGGACATCCTGGTCGCTGCAGGGCCTATGGGCAGCACCCTGGTTGAAGGACGTCGACGGTTTGGATCGCGGTGGTGTCGTGCACATGCTGGGGATCATGGCGATCGCCGTCAGTGCCAGTGGCTTGTTGCTCGGCCTCGCCGCCGACCGCTTGCGCCGGCACGGCATCAAGACGCACCAGGTGCTCGCGGCCACCCTCGGCGTTTCCATGCTGGCACAGATGGTCCTCGTCCTCGGCTGGGCCGTTCCGGCATTACTGCCATGGGCCCTGATCGCTGCAGCGGGCGCCGCGACGGTGTTGAGCTACGCCACCCTTGCCGAATACTTCCCAAAGGAAGCATCAGGACGCGCCAACGCGGCGCTCAACATTCTGCACGTGGGGTCAGCTTTCGCCATCCAATGCGCCACCGGGCTCGTCATCGAGCAGTGGCCTCCGGTGCAGGACCACTATCCCGTCGAAGCGCATCGCTGCGCCATGGCGATCATGCTCATGCTGCAGGCGGTAGCGCTTTCCTGGTTCTGTCTTGCTGCGAGGCATAAGCCGCTTGCCCACTATCGGCAGACACTGCAGTCGCAGCTCGCGCATTACACGCGTGAGCATGGCAGCTACGGCAGAGCGCCTAGCCAACTTCGGATGCCCGTGCCGGTGTCGAGCAACGGCTGGCGCGCCGCAACCGTGACCGCCATGCTGATCAGCATGGTGCTGTTGGGGTGCTTGACCCTAGCGAGCGGTCATGCCGGCATCGCCGCCCACGTCATCCAGTCGTCACGCTAACTACCGCTTTCCGGCGGGCAGCTCGGTCTCCTCGTCCCGGTAAGCTGGCGGCACGTACACGCTGGCGGTCTTGAGCAGCGAGCGGCCGGTGTTGCGGATTTCATGCGTATCGCCGCGCTCGATCAACACCATGGTGCCGGCACTCAATGGCACCTCGCGGCCGTTGATCTTGGCGGAACCCGTCCCAGACACGACATACAGCCATTGATCGGCGCCGCGATGCCGGTTCTCGCTGTCGCCCTCCACACCACCTCGCGCCAGCACCATGACCGCGCATTGCGAGCGGTCGTTGCCGACGCCAAGGCGAAACCCCGCTTGGAAGGCGAGCTGCGTGCGTTTCATGTCTTGCTCCGACGGCGCTGGGAAGCCTCTGCCAATCCAACGAGCCGCTCCGCCAGTTTGTTCAATCCCCAGCCGTGGGCCAGCTCGGCTGCACGATCCCAGGTGGGCGTCTGGTTGCGCAGCGCCGGCAGCGGCGCCGACTTGTCCATGGTGGCAATCGACCGATAGAGCCGTAGCTCCTTGGCCTGCCTCTCGAAGCGCCCCGCCTTCAGCAAGGCCTCTAAGGAGCCATGGCGGCGCAACAGCGCCGCGGCGGTCTTGGGCCCAACGCCGAGTGCACCGGGAATGCGATCGGATGCGTCGCCGCGCAACGCGATGAAATCCGGCACTTGCTTCGGCTCCACGCCATAGCGCTGCAGCACCTCGGCCGGACCGATGCGGGCCAGCTCGCCCGCCTTCACCGGCTGCAGGATTATGGTGCGCGCGGACGCCAGCTGGTACGCGTCGCGGTCGCCGGTCGCGACCACAGCCGCGCCGCCGCGCTTCTCCTCCTTGGCCACGGCTGCCGCCAGAAAGTCGTCGGCCTCATAACCAGCTGCCTTGGCGTTGGCGAAACCGCAGGCCGACACGAATGCCGGCAGCACGTCGAGCTGCTCGACGATGTCGTCCTCGAACTCACGGCCCGCTTGATAGCTCGGCAGCGCTTCGTGCCGGTAAGTCGGCTCGTCGAGGGTATCCCAACCCACCAGCACCGCCCTCGGCCGCTCGGCCTCGTAGAACTTCAAAAGGAAGTTGGCAAAGCCCAAGATGGCGCCGGCGCCCTTGCCGCCCGTCCGCCGGATGGTCTTGGGTAAGCCGTGGTAGGCGCGATGCGCAAACGAGTCGCCATCGACCACCAGCAGGGGCTGTTGCTTGCTTGGAGTTGACCGGCTCATCGGGTATTTCTCATTCCGGCCACGCCTCAGCGTCCGACCTCCGCCAGCCAATGGCGCGCACTGTACTTGATGCCGTCCTCGAGCTCGGACTTGTCGACGATCCACTGCAGATATTCGGGGTCGCTCGCAGCGATGTCGGCGTAGCGCTTGCCGCGGTACTTGCCGAAGTGAAAGCGCGTGTGCAGCGCCGGCTCCATCGACCAGTGCACCAGCTCGCTCCAGCGCGCTTTCTTGATCAGCTCTTCGAAGATCGCGGCCGTCACGACGACGTCGAACGCCGCCCGATGCGGTGAGATCGAGCCGCGCTCGAACCCCGGGAACGGGGTCGCGCGTCCGAGGGCATAGCGCAGCTCCTGGTTCGAGTGCCCTTCAAGCTCGGGCCACACCCGCAGCGCGCATTTGTACGTGCAGATCCACGGCCCAAGCTCGACGTCCTGGGCGGCTAGGAAGCTGTGCTCGAATTCGCAGTTGTGGGCGACATAGAAGTCGGCGCCCTTGAAGCGGTCGATCACCTCCGCAAAGGTCGGAGCATTCGCGACATCCTCATCGACGATGTGGTGCACGGCCGAGGCGCCAGCCGGAATCGGCTTGGTCGATCGGACCAGCGTGTCCATGGCATTGGTAATGCCGCCGTCCCGCACCATGTCGACGCTGGCAATCTCGATGATCGCATCCGTCGCAGGATCAATGCCTGTGGTCTCGATGTCGATCACGCGTATCAAAGCATGCGCTCTCCCGCAGTCGTCGATCAGCCACCCAACCTCACCTGTAAAGGCTCACACCTATTAAGAGTGGGCGTTCGAGCCCCGGACATACAGTGAGGATAACGGTACAGAACAAAAAGAGAACATAGACGGAGCCGCGACATGGAAAGCCTGGCGGAGCTGCGGGCGCGAGAAGCCGAGGTCGCCAGGGAATGGCAATGGCTGCACGACGCGCTCAACACCGTGGCGCGTGCCAGGGCCGAGCAGGGTGATGCGGCTGCCTTCCAACTGATGCAAGCCCAGGCGATGCGCGTTGGCCAGCGCCGCGTCGAGCTTTCGCTGCAGATTGCGCAATGGGAGAAGCCCGAAGCCCGGCGCTGATGGGGTGGCGGGCCATGAACGAGCCCGATGTGATCCGTGCCGGCACCATCCTGCACGCTGACCTCGACGCCTTCTACGCCTCGGTCGAGCAACTGCTCGACCCGTCCTTGCGCGGCAAGCCCATCGCCGTCGGCGGCGGCGTCGTGCTCGCGGCCTCCTATGAGGCTAAGGCCTTCGGCGTGCGGGGAGGCATGTCGGGACGGCGCGCCCGTGAGCTGTGCCCGCAGCTGCAATTCGTCGGCGGCAACTTCAAGGAATACCAACGCCTCGGCGATGCTGCGATCAAGGTGCTGGGAGATTTCACGCCGCTCGTCGAACGTCTGTCGATCGATGAGGCCTTCGCTGACGTTGCCGGGTGCGAACGCCTGTTCGGTCCGCCGGTCCAGATTGCAACGCAGATACGCCGGGCGTCCGGATGGAGCTGGGACTTCCGATCTCCGTGGGCGTGGCGCGCACCAAACACCTCGCCAAGATCGCCTCTCAGGTCGCAAAACCAGATGGCCTGGTGGTTGTGGACCCGGCAGCCGAGCTCGCTTTCCTGCACGACCTGCCGGTCGAGTTGATGTGGGGCGTGGGCTCCGTCACCAAGGCGCAGTTGGCCGATGCCGGTGGCCACCATCGGGACAGTTGGCGCACGTTCAGCCATGGGGGCTTGAAAACCTTCTCGGGCACGCGTTGGGCCGGAAGCTCTCGGCGCTGGCGTGGAACCGCGATCCGCGCGAGATCAAGACGCAGCGGCGGTCACACTCGGCCGGCGCCCAGTCGGCGCTCGGCAGAAGGCCCGCCGAGGAGCGGGTCATTCGGCCGGCGCTCCTCCATCTTGCCGACAGGATCGCCACCCACCTCCGCGCCAAATCGCGACCGGGACGGACGGTAACCGCGCGCGTGCGCTTTGCGGATATGTGCTCGGTCACGCGCTCCGTCACGTTGGCGGCACCGATCTCGGCAACGAGAATGCTGGCCGAGGTCGCCGAGGCACTGGTCCATGCGGCCCTGGCGGATCACCCGCATGAGAAAACCATCTCGTTGTTGGCAATTTCAGTATCGAACTTGGAGGAGCATCCGGTCCTGCAGCTCGAGCTCCCGTTTGAATTGGAAGATGGCAGGTGTCGTCCAGGTTGCAGGAGCGGGATGGCGCGCTGGGCCGCGGACCGCGCGATCGACGCCGTCCGCGATCGCTTTGGATGGGAGGCGATCGGCTACGGATCGGTCGCCTTGGGCATCCCGCGGTCGATTCCGGACGATTTCCGTCAGCTCGCTGAGAAGAATCTGTGATTTGTGCTTCGAACATTGACCGGCCTATGCGCTCGCCGGCTGCGGTGAAGGCACACCGCAGCGCCGTGAGGCGACGCTTGCCCTGATCCTCCGCGTGATTTCGATGTGGCGTGCAACGGGGCGAAGCCGGGGTTAGAACCCGGCGTCGCACCACCGCGGGATGCCTGTCGGCGCTAAGGCTACAGCCAGTTCACCGCCGCTTGCTCAATGCGCCCGACGCGCCAGGCGCGCGCCTTAAGTGTCTCGATTTCCTGAGGCGTAAACGTGTCTCTCATGGCCAGGCAAAGCAGATGTGAGGGCCTTGTCATCCCAACGTAATGCTGCTTGAGCCGGGCCTGCATCCGAACTCCTGAGTTTCCGCGCCCGGCATTCGCGCCGATAAGCCACGGTTTCAGCTCCTGCAAGTGATGCTCGTGAAAAAAGGTGTCGAGCAGCATGGTAGCAGTGTGCGTCTCACCCTTGACGGAGTGTATCGATCCGACGCGAATTGCGACTGTCGGCGACGCCGCCGGGTATCTGTAGAAATTATCGCGGCGCGGCTTCTGGGCCTGCTGCCCGGCCTGGGCGGCAACTGGCCAGGTGAGGAATTCAGCTTGTTGACTGCGGGTGAAAGCCGTACCCGCAAGCGATCCGGCAATCGCGATCACCTTACCGCACCACTCGTTATCCCATTTGTTAGCGGCAAGGTCCGTTTTGGGGTGCACCAACAGGCTGACAAGTGCGCGATAGTGCTCTCTCACTTCGGGTTGCGGCACCAGAGCTTCCAGAATTTGGGAATGCCTTCGCCGCCGCGCAGCAAGGCGGGCGGCGGGGTTGACGAGCCGCGCGAGCCGGATGGTCCCTTCGGCGATTTTTTCGACAGCCTGATGCGCCTCTCCGCTCTCGAAAGTCGTCTTGCGGCCCGCAGTCACGTACTGAAAGAAGGTCGCAGGCTTTGGCTCGCTCGACGTGAGTTCGTGATCGTACTCCGGCCAGTAGTGCCGGACAAACCTCGGCACGTTATCTTCCGCTCCGGGGCGGTGCACGGCCCCGACCGCGGTAAAGACCCCGTCCCGTAGCTCCTGCTCGGTAAACGTTTCGCTGAGGTGTGCGGCGTAGGCCTCGAGAACACGAGTGACCGTCTGGTCCGTGAACAGGAAGATTGCGTGCTTGTTGCTTGTATCGCTGGCGATCTTAGCAGAGGACGGCCCGCGCCCCTGCAGCCCGTGCGGGACAAGCCCGAGCGGATTTGCTATGTCGGCGATCTGCTGCCCAAACCGGTGACTGTTGGGAACGTCCTTCCTGATCTCGTCCTGCGGAAAGACGTCGCTTTCGGCACCCTTGTCATTCGCATGACCGTAGATGGCCTGGTTCGAGTCGCCGTAGCGCTGCCGGACGGCGACCCGGTCCCCTTCGATGAAAAGGCGGTGGATAAGGGCTGACTGGAACTCGTTGTTGTCCTGCACCTCGTCGATGAAGAGCATCGGAAATCGCTGCTTGATGGTGGCGGCTATCAGGGGATGCTTGTCCAGCAGGTCGTTCGCCCACATGAACACTTCCCGGTAACGGTGAAAACCGTCTTCCGCGCACTTCTTCGCCAGGGCGCGAAGCTGCTGCGCCGAAGGCGCGTTTGCATTGGCGATTTCCGGCTGACCGCTGTCCTTGATTACGTCGAATGTGGGCGAGTTGACGTGCCAGGCGGCAACGAGGTTTGTCTGAGGGTTGTTTTCGCGCGCGCCGACGTAGTTGCGCAGCGTGATAAATTGATTGAGTTGCAGCAGGCGTCGCCGGTGCGCCTCGCACTGCTGATCGTCGATCGTGGAAGCCGGATAGCCCAGCGAGCGCAGCCATGGAACGGCCAGGAATTCATTTACGAAGCCATGGATGGTGCCGACATAGTGCGGGTAGCAAAGCAACCTTCTCCCTTCGGGCGTGAAGCCGAGCGAGGTTTCGATCTCGCGCCGGGCGACGTTCGTGTGCGACAGGATGCAGACGCCGCGCCGGGCATCCGTCCACTTGCGCGCAAGGATGGCGAGCTTTGCAACCAGCAAAGTCGTCTTGCCGCTGCCCGGGCAGGCCTCAACGTCGAGCGTCTCGACAGACTTGAGAATATGCAGCCGCGGGTCGGTTCCATCCGGTCCGCTAAAGGCATCTGCGGGCAGCCCCAGGGTCTTGGCGGCCCAGGCGACATCTTCATCCGTGATTTCGGGCGGCGTGAAGGGACTGGCGGTCACGGCGCCGCTCCGCCGTCGCCCGGGGCCGCCGGTACAGTCACGTAATCGATCGCGGCGACAAGATACGGCGGTAGTACAGTGCGCCATTGCTCCGGCGTTCTCACCCGCCCCTTCCCGCCGAGTTCGAGGAGACGCGCAAGATACTGCGCTGTTATCGGCTTCGATGCGTCCTCGTTGGCAAGGGTCGCGTAGACGTGAGTTGCGCGCTCGTCGTCGCTGTAGTTCTGTTCCGCAAGAGCTTCCCACGACTTGAGCGCATCGCGCGTGACGCCGAACCGCGACCTTGATCCCTTCGTGATCTTGTCGTCATCCTGCGCAAGCTGAACAGCAAGCCACATTTCTTTGGCGAGTCCGCAGCGGGCCAGATCGTACTCGAGCGTCCATTTGTCGGAGACAAAGGTTTCCACCTTTTGTCCCGCCGCCCTGGCCCTTATGTCCTCCCGGCGCGTGGCAAGCGTGTTGTTCGGGAAATCGGAGAGTGCGCGCCAGCGCCGCTGGTTTGCGGCCGGCAACGGTTGCCCGGCAGACACCTTGCCCAGGATCGCCGGCGCGCAGTCCGGCATGACATCCAGGTCCGCAACGCAGGCGACCGGGACATCGATAGTCCCGTCAGCGGCCGCATCCTTCCTTTGGTATATGCGGGCGTAGCGGCGAAGACCGACCGTTCCGACGTTAACGATGGATACACCGTTCTCGGTCAGGTCGCGCCCGATCAGCCTCGCAATGGTCGGCAGAAGGATATTCTCGGCATCCCCTTCCACGATGAGCACGCCGCGCGCGAAGAAGAGATTGGCTTTTGTCACGTCGAGAAAGCGCTCGAGAAAGGCGTAGTCGCCCGCATCGAGCATGGTGCGGCCGAGGGCCAACGGATAGGCCTTGCCCCGCTGCAGGAGCACGAGGTTGTCCAGCTTGATGGCTGAGGCGAGGTTCGGGCTATGTGTCGTCAGCAACACCTGGATGGACTGGCCGTCGGCGCGCTCGGCGCTGACTTGCTGCTGGAGGAACTGGATGAGCCTGAGCTGGCGCTGGGGATGCAGGTGGGCTTCAGGCTCTTCGATGATCAGCAGCGGGAACCCGTCCTCTTCCGATCCGAGAAGGAGGAGCTCGCAAGTCATAAACAGCAGATTGTTTGACCCGAGGCCGCGGTTGGGCGGCATATTCTGCGCATCCGGGTCGCGTAGCTCCAGCTCGAGCTTTTCGAGCAGCTGCCTTCTTCTCAGGTCGCCCTCGCCGCCGCTGACGGAAATTTGTCCTTCGAGGCCCTTACCGGCGAATGCCAGGTTGCTCAGATAGTCCGTGTTGAGCCGGTCGCGCGCGCCGCGGAGGCCGGGGTGGTCGCGGAGCAGCGCGTTCGCGAAGTCGCCAATGCCGAGGACGCTCAACGTCGACAGGTCATCCGGCGGCCCGGTGTTGGGATCGAAGTCCGTGCCCTCCTGCGCTTCCCTGGTGTGCTGCAGGATCTGGGAGAGGCGCGATCCCCTTCCCGCGGACATCGCACGTTCGGCGTCGCGAAGCGGGCGAAGGTATGTCGTGCAAAGAAGCAGGCGGGCAGCCTGGTCAAGCTGCGGGCCATCCGCTTTTTTGCCAGACCTGACCTCGATGAGCGTATAGCGGCGCTGCCCCGCGGCCCTCGCGTTCGCGACCGCTTTCCAGTTGACGTAGAGGACAGGGTGCTTTTCGCCTTCCCGGTCTTCGTACGTGAGGTATTCGGCGAACGCGGCGGTATCGGCCAGCGTGAGTTCCTCGAACTTGCTGGTGATGCGGATTTCCTGGCGCCGCTCTCCCTCGGCGGGCTGGTGAAAGTCTGCGTCATCGACCCTGTAGGCTTCCTGATCCCTCGTGCCGAGAACGAGGCGCAGAGCGTCGATAATTGCGGTCTTGCCGGAGTCGTTCTCGCCGACCAGCGCCGTGAGGCCCGGCGTGAGTTTGAGGAGAAGGCCTTTGTCCCCTTCTCCAAAGATTCTGAAGTTCTCTATTCGCAGTTCCGCAATGAACATCTCCCCCTCGCGGCAATTCCTGGAACGACCGCCAGTTGCGTGGCGTCGTGCGGTGTTCGGTGAGCCAAGCTGACGTGCCACAGGCAGTCCGGTGCGCCCGGGCGCTACCGGAGACTTCCACTCAGCAAACTACGTAAAATGTACTCATTACACGGCAATGCGGATCAATATTCAGGTTTCCGAGGAGAGCGTCAAGACCGCAGTCTGCGCGCGCAGCCTTCAGCGCAGCTCGTTGTGCCGTCCGAAGATGATGTGCGTCATCTGATCGACGGTGTCCGGTCCCGACAGGCGCTTCGGCGGGATGCGGTCGGGAAACACCGGCGCAGGCCGGATGCCGTTGTACGAGATGTGCCTGAGTCCGGCTTCGACAAGGCTGTCCATGAATTCCCTGTTGCCCTCCACGGTGCGCGGATCGAAATAGCGCGTCCCGATACCGGCAAGCACATCGCAGAACTGGATCGCGCGGCTGTCGGCGGAGTTGACGGCTTGCGTTGCGACGACGCGCAAGGGGTACTCGACGAAGGTGCCGTCGCCCAGCCGGTGCTTTTGCTTGGGTACGTTGTTGTTGGTGATGCGCTGCCAAAGATCCCGGCTGCGAAGGAAGTTTGAGGAGGAATCGTGCACGACCGCGAAATCTTCGCTGTAGCGCTGCCGCCAGTGCGCGACGACGGCGATCATGGCGGTCGTCTGCAGCTCATCCGAGCCCTTGAACTTGGCAAGGTTGTTGTAGCGGTCGAAGAGCCGCGCCCCGAGCTCCATCTGCTCGAAGAAGATTTTGACGGGCTCCTCGGTGCTCGCCGCCATGATTTTGAGGCTGCTGCGCAGTGTAGCCAGAGTGCCGGGCGTGGGGTTCCTGCTGAATGCCTGGTAGGTCTTGAGCAGCGCATCGAGCAGCGCCGGCGGCGCGAACTGCGTCAGCCCGAAATGAATGTAGTTGGCGTACTTCCAGCAAAACCCATCGTCGTAAAAATCGTAACCGGCATCTGTGATGTAGGGCTCGATCAGGAAATCGACGATCTTGGTCAGGACGGCAAAGCGCTTGTCGATCATGTAGATGAAGGCGAGGTCCTCGAACGCCGCAAGGTGAGCGACGAACCTGAGCAGGCCGGGCCTGTTGTTCGTGTTCCAGATGTTCTTGAACTTGAACTCGGGCCCCTGGTAGTCGGGAAAGGCCTCGATCAGTATCACTTCGGCGCGCTCATCGGTGATGGCGGCACTCGCAACAGTGAAGATCGGCTGGGCCGCATCTAACAGGTTGTGACCCGTGAAGCCGGATTCGTCGAAATAGATTGTGCGCGTGGGCATGAGGTTCGTCACCCCGCCTCGGCAAGCGAATAGCTGGTGCTGCGCCCGCCACCCTCGTCCCTCCTGAGAACGCCGCGCTCGACGAGGTCCGTGATGTCGCGCAGCGCCGTGTCCTGCGAGCACTTCTCGATCTTGGCCCACTTGGAGGATGTGAGCTTGCCTTCGAAGTCGCCAAGCAACCGGTTCAGCATGTCGCGCTGACGGTCGTTGAACGCCGCGCCCGTATGCTTCTCCCAGAAGCGCGCTGTCGTCAGCACGCCGGCAAGGATGACTTCCGCGCCGTCGAAGGCGCGGTTAAGGCACGCAAGAAACCAGTCCAGCCACCGCGTGATGTCGAGATCGGCTTTCTGCGTAGCTTCAAGAATGTCGTAGTAGGCGGTGCGCTCGAGCCGGATCTGCGCCGACATGCTGTAGAAGCGCTGCGGGCTGCCTTCCGAGCGCGCGAGCGCCATGTCGGCGATGGCTCGCGCAATCCTGCCGTTTCCGTCGTCGAACGGATGGATGGTGACGAACCACAGGTGCGCGACCCCGGCCTTGAGCACGGGGTCGATGGCCGGGTCCGCGTTGAACCAGCCGAGGAACGCCTTCATATCTGCATCGACGCGCGCGGCTGGCACGGCCTCGTAGTGCACGCGCTCCTTGCCGACCGGGCCCGAGACGACCTGCATCGGCCCGTTCTTATCGTCCCGCCACGCGCCGGTGACGATCTTGTGCAGGCCGCTGTAACCGGTCGGGAACAATGCGGCGTGCCAGCCGTACAGGCGCTCGGCGGTGAGCGGGTCACTATAGTTCTGGGTGGCGTCCAGCATCATCTCGACCACGCCTTCGACGTTGCGGTCGGCGGGCGTCAGTGCCCCGATGTCCAGGCCAAGGCGGCGGGCCAGCGAGGACCGGACCTGATCTCGGCTCAGCTGCTCGCCCTCGATCTCGCTGGACTTGATCACGTCCTCGGTCAGGGTCTGGAGCATGGCTTCGCTGCGAAGCTGCAGCCCCAGCGCTTCCATGCGGCCGAAGAGCCGCCCCTGCCGGTGGCGCACGGCAGCGAGCCGCTCCTCCAGGGCCTTGTGATCCCAGGTGAATTTCGGCCAGTCGTTCAGTTCGTGGATGTAGGTTGGCATAATATCCGCATCTCCTGCGGAGATTATGCCTGCTATTCGCCGCAAAAGCAAGGATATTCGCCGCACAATGCGCGGAGATTAAACCCCTTATTCCCCGCACGAACTAGGCGGTGGACAGCCCCCGCCCCGGCCTTGACGGGGCGGTAGACTCGATCTTATTTAACTCACGTTAGCAACGTGAGGATCGTGAATTGAACCGGATCAGTATGCTTGAGATTGGCGGGGGCGAGGTTCTGGCCGGCGCGATGGCGGGGCGGCGCGACCTCGGGCGGCTCCTTGAGCGGTCGGCGGCCGAACCGGCCGCACCCGGCCCCCTCTTCCTCGACTTCATGGGGATCGTCGCGGCGACGGCGAGCTACCTGCGCGAGAGCATCGCCACCTTCCGCTCGATGATCCGGGGCCGCGACTCACTCTATTATCCCGTGATTGCCAATGCGAACGAGGCCGTTCGCGACGAACTGCTTGAGCTTGCCCGCGCGCGCGGCGACGTTTTCCTGACCTGCGCGCTTGGGGCCGACGGAAGCATCAGCGCGGCGGCGCTGGTCGGCGAGCTTGAGGAAAAGCAGAAACTGACGTTCCGACTTGTGCAGGACCACGGCGAAACCGACGCCGGGGAGCTGATGCGTAAGTACGGCGAGCGCGAGAAGGTCCGCCACGCGACCGCGTGGAACAACAGGTTATCCGCGCTCTCCTCTCTCGGTCTTGTCATCGAAACCAGGCAGGGGCGCCTCAAGCGCTACCGGCCTCTCCTTGAGGGGGTATGAGATGGGGGTGGATTTCCTCGAACGCGCGAAGAAGACCTTCAAGCGCAGCTGGGACCGTGAGCGCGTCGCGCTCGCAACGCCCGACCTGCTGCGCCGCGAACCGGGATGCACCGGCGTGTCCGTTGCCGGCGATATCGTCCCCGGTGCGGAAGTTGAGCCCGGCGAGAAGCTGACGGTGGAGTTTGCCGGGCGCGGCCTGATCGCCCGGCGCGGCCTGACCGAGGTCGCGCGGATGCCGGATGCGGCGCCCGAGATCGTCGAGGCCGTCCGGCAGGGATGCGGCGTCGCCGTCGGCACGGTCGAGCAGGTGCACGAGCCGGCGGGCGTTGCGGAGATCTCCATATGCTGAAGGCGCGCGGCGCGCGCGCTGCTGCCGCGCCCCCCACCGAGATCGCCGAGCGCAGGCTCTGGCACGATGAGCGCCGTTACACGCCCTGCCTTGGGTGCTGGGCCTGTCCCGAGCGCAAGGTCTGCGGCACGCTCGCCGTGGCGGCGGGGATCACGAGCTGCCTTGATCTGTGCTGCGGCAGCCCATCAAGTTGCGACAAGCCCTGCCGCAATCATCCCGACTACGCGCTGCGGGTGCGCGAGATCGGCGGCTTCGATCTGGTCGATGTGCCGCAAGCGCCGGTGCTGGCGGCGCCCGACCTCCCCGCTTCCGTGCCGGTGATTTTTCACGGCGACAGCCGGGCGGTGCTGATCGGCCCTGCGCCGGTGGCGCTGCCGCTCTACCGCATGTTCAGGCGGCGCACTGGCGAGCTGCGGTTCGGGACCCACGAGGAGCTGTGCGACGAGTTCGGCCTTGTGCCCGGCACGCCCATCGTCCTGACCGGCACCGACCAGGACCCGCCGCTCGAGCGCTGGTGGGGATTGGAATCGCGCCGCCGCGAGATCGTCGGGGCACTTCCGGCGCTCGGCGTCGTCATGAGCACCACGCCGAATTTCAGCCTGTTCGGCGACGTGCCGCGCCATGTCGATCTGCACGCGATCAAGCGCATCGGGCTCGTGCATGCGGAGTTCCTGCAAGGCGGCCTGCCCTGCGCGCTGCACGTGAACGGCCGCACCGACACCGACTTCCGCAACTGGGGTGAATATGTACGCGAGCGGCCCGAGGTGACGCACCTCGCCTATGAGTTCACGACCGGCACCGCGCGTGTTGCGCGCCGCGACTATCATCTTGAGAATCTGATCGACGTCACCGCTGCCGCCGGCCGCCCGCTCGGCCTGCTCGTGCGCGGCGGCATTGAGGTTCTGCCGCGGTTGCGGGCGGCCTTCGCCACCGTGACGGTGCTCGAGACGATGACTTTCTTCAAGACGATGATGCGACAGCGCATCGTCCTGCGCGAGGACGGCACCGCGCGCTGGCGCAGCGCGCCAACGCCGCTCGGCGCTCCCATCGATCCGCTCTTCGCGGTTAACCGGGCCGGCGTACAAAGCTGGATCGAGGGGCCGCTCTCGCCGGCGCCCGTTACGGCGGAGGGGTGAATGAACGCGCCGCTGGCCCTGACTTTTACTGCGCTCGACGGCCTTGCGTTCGCGGCGGCGCGGAAGCGCCTTGACGCGCTGCCGGCAGGAACGGTCTATGCGGGGCGTTCTCTCGGCCCTTTTCTCGAGCTCTCGCAGCTTGCGGCGGGCGGGCTGTTCCCCCGGCCCGACGACGCGCCATGGCTTGTGCCGGGCAGCATGCAGGCATTCGAAACGGCGCTGCGCAGCGGGCGGAAGCAATGGGTCTGTCCCGACGGCGCGTCGGCGGGCTTCTTCCGCATGGGAGCGCAGTGGTCGGAAGACGATACGCCCTGGATGGGTTTTCAGCTTGCGGCGCAGAAGGCCGCAGCCGCGATGGGATTCCAACGCCGGATTGCCGCTCAGTTCGCCGCAGCGCTCGGCGAGATGTTCAGCAACGTGCACGAACACTCAGGCGCGCCCTCGTCCGGCATCGCCGCGTTCTTGGGCGGTGGCGATGGGTTCGAGTTCGCGGTAGTCGACAGCGGCATCGGTGTGCGGAACAGCCTTCGCTCGTGCACTGACTACGCCGATCTCACCGACGATGGGAAGGCGCTGCGCCTTGCGCTCACCGATGGCGTCTCGCGCTATGGGGCCCAGTCGGGTCGCGGCAAAGGATTCCGCCCGATCTTCGTCGGACTCGCAAATCTGAGTGGCGCGCTGCGCTTCCGCTCGGGCGGTCATGCTCTGGTCGTCGACGGGCAGAAGATCGGCGAGGTGACCGCCGTCACGGCGCAGAAGGTCCCTATCCCTGGCTTCCTTGCCTTCGTCTCATGTCTCAAGGACTCCCGGACGAGCAAGTTGGTGTGATCACGCAGCGCCTCCAAGGCCAACAGAGACCTGGGGAAAAGCTCGTGGGTATTAGGATGCACAAACCCCTTTTCTGGTTGCGTCAGTATATTGCACCGCATGGAGCCGCTATGACGTCAAACGGACATATGAATCGGCTTGCGGTCACTGCTTGGGAGCCTAGCGAGCGACGGCAACTCTTCCTCAATTCGTCAGGGTCGGCGAGGGTGAGCCGATGACCCAATCCGACCCAAGCCGCGTCATTGCATCGCTCGCTCGCGATCAGGTCAATGTTGACCTGAAGACAGTCGACTTGTGCTTTCTGGCGGGGCTTCACCTGCGGGCTGAGAAAGCCGCGCTTGCTTCGTTCGATGAGGACGTGCTCATCGACATGTTCGAGCAGATCTGCGACGTCGTCGAGCCGGGTGCAGAGAATCCGCGCAAGCGCGCAACACACGCGATCCAGAGATTGCGCGACCAACGCATGCTCGCCCGCGTAGACGGGGCAGGCGTTGTGCGTTCGGGAGAGTACACGTTAACCCGCTTAGCGGCAGCGATTGTTGAATACTTTCTCGCGGACGAGGCGCTCACTCGCGAGAGTCTGACGCTGCTTACAGGTACGCTGCGGGCGCAACTCGCTGAAGTGCTGGCTTCGGCGAGGAAGGCTAATGGTGAGGATCGCTGGCGCCGGGATGTCATCGGTCCCTTACGCGTGACGGTGAGCGACCTAGTCGCCGGTATCGAGCGCCGGCAACGCGGGCTCGATACTCAACAGGAGGAGGTGCAGGCGGAGATCGCAACATTGCTGTCGGCTGACTGGTTCAGCGCTGTCGCCCGCTGTCAGGCGCTGCTCGACACGACGACTGATACATTGCAGGAGCTCAATGAGGTGCTCCTTCGCGACGCACATCACTTTGTCGCGCTCTTGCAGGAGATCCAAACGCTTGCCACCTCAGCCAGCGAGACCGAGGCGGAGGAGACGATCCAACGCGTAATCGAGCATGTGGATCGCATAGCGGCGTGGGGCGCTGCGCGGCAACGCGCGTGGTCTGAATATTATCAATATGTGCACCGCTATCTGCGGGACGTCGTGCGCCTAGACCCAGACCGCGCCCTGAGTCAGCGCCTCCGCGACCAGTTAGCGGCCTGGCCGTCGAGACATTTCCACCTACTCATCGCGCGTGCGCCATCAATCCGACTCTTACGGCAGATCGAGTCGCGCGTCGAACGCCCGGCGGTGGCGAGGATTCGCATCGATCGGGACATCGAGCCTGTGTGGGTCGATACGGAGAACATGCTGGCCGAGATCGAGACGGCAGTCGCCAAAGCAATCCATGACGGCGCGCGAACGCTGGCAGACCTCACCTCGGCTATCTTGCCGATGGTGCCACACTCGATGCATTACCTCGCCACAGGGCACATGGCGGACGCCGTCGCTCGCCTTGCAGTCGTGTGCGCTGAGTATGAACGACCTTGGCGACCTGTTCTCGAGACGCTGGAGATCGAGGACTGGATCACAAGCGGTTCTGGAGGGGCCCCGTGACCGGCTCAAGCTTCGACACGCTGGAAGCGGCAGTTGCTGACGAGCATTTTCCTGATGTCGACCTCATGTTGCGGCGGGGCCGCCACATCGGGCGCGATGATGGCGCCGACTACGACTATCTCGTCGATGCGCAGCCGCTGCTCGAAGCTTTCTATCGACGCTTCGGCTGCGAGCTCGTGCAGCAAAGCGACGGCTATTTCTACCTTTTGCCTTTGAGTGATCGGCTGGGCCGCAGGCAGCTTTCGGCCAGCGAGATGCTGGTCGGGCAAACGCTCGCGCTTCTATACCTAGATCCGGCCACACTCCAACACGGCGGGCTTGTGAGCCAGGAGATCTTGTTGCAGCGCCTGTCGGGGCTCCTGAGCACTCAGACGCTTGTGCGCACGCTCAACCCGCGCAAGCGCAAGTACGACGAACGCATCGCGGCCGAGACAATACGAGGCCAAGTGGGCGAGGCGCTGCGGCGGCTTGGCGATCTCGGCTTCATTGATGTGATGGACGATACCAGGGTGCGGCTGCGACCCGCGCTGATGCGCTTCGCCGAGCCGGTGCGTGGGCTTCAAGAGCCGAGTGCCGCTCTCGAGCGCCTCGTGGCGCGTGGGGAAGTGCTAGTGGACGAGGGGAACGTTGAAGAAGAGGACGCGAACGACGAGGACCGGGCACCATGAGCCGCACGCGCGCGCAGGCTTTGGTGCTCGTGAACTGGAATGGTGTGTTCTATGAGCGCTATCTGCTCGACCGGCACGTTACCGCACTCGAAGGCACCAATGGTGCCGGCAAGACAACGGTCATGATCGCGGCTTACGCCGTGCTACTACCGGACATGTCACGCTTGCGTTTCACGAATGTCGGCGAGACCGGTGCCACTGGTGGCGACAAGGGCATCTGGGGCAGACTAGGCGAATCCGGACGGCCTTCATACGCGGCCATCGACTTTGCGATTGCGGGAAGGGACAGGCTGGTCGCCGGTGTGCATCTTGAGCGTAAGGGCGAGCCCTCGGTTGAGCCAACGCCGTTTATTGTTTGGGGGTTGGCCGACGATGTTCGCCTCCAGGATCTGTTGCTAGTGACGCAGGGCGATACGGAGGCCGTGCCTGAGTTACCCGAGCTGCGCGAAGGTGCCGCCCGCTTAGGCGGTCGTCTCCAGGTGTTCTCATCGGCACGTGACTACTTTGCAGCACTCTTTGATAGAGGTGTCATTCCGCTGCGGCTTAGTACCGACGAAGAACGCAACAAACTGAACGAGATGCTGCGCACAAGCATGACGGGCGGCATCTCGCGAGCCCTCACATCGGAGCTGCGAGCCTTTCTGTTGAAGGAGGAAAGCGGGCTTGCCGACACGCTCCAGCGAATGAAAGCCAACCTGGATGCGTGTCGCCGCACGCGCATAGAGGTGCAGGAGTCGCGGCGGCTGGAGCGGGAGATTGGCGATGTGTTCCATGCGGGCAACACGATGTTTGCCGCCGCGGTTCTCGCAACGCGAGAGCGGGCCGATGAGCTGGAACGGCGTGTTGCCGAGGCCGAGGCTGCCAGGACCACAGCAGTTGAGGCGCAGAAGGCTGCCGAGAATGCCCTCGCGCGCACGACAGACGAGATTGGCAGCATCGACGCAAGAAGACGAGCAATCGATGGCGCTCTTGATGCGGCCAGGAGGTGGCATACCCGCCTCAGCGAGGCCCTCGCCGCGGCCAATGACGTGCGGCACTACCTCACTCAGCTTAATACCGCAAATGAGCAAACGGTTAGAGCCGCCGGTGCGCGCGCCAGAGCCGATCAGTTACGGCTCAGGCTCCGTGCAGAGCTGAGCCGCTGTCAGGAAGACTACCAACGCGCCGCTCGAGGCCTTGCAGATATGCAGCGCGGTCTCGAGGAACTGCACCGTCGCGCCGGTGCCTATCACCAAGCCATCCGGCGCCTCCGCGAGGCGGAACGGCTTCTTAGCGTCCCACCTCTTACGGTCGGGGAACTCGAACTCCACCGTGTTCGGGCTCAGGCGGATCTCGAAGCGGTCGATCGCGAGCGCCGCGAGGCAAGCATCCGTCTCTCCGACGCACAAGAGCACCGGCGCCGTCACGGCGAAGTGTTGAGTGCTTTGAAATCGCTTGTTAGCGGCGAGGTGCCTATTGGGGATGCCACTCGCGTCGCAGTTGAGGCTTTGCGCAGATACCGTGATCAGGTCGCGCTGGCCGGACGTGTGTCCTCGCTCGCGGCTGAGCTTGCTGAAGCACGTAGACTTGCTGAGCGTCAGGCATTCGCTCGCGCACGGGCACAGAAGCTGGGCATCGTGTTGTCCGAGGAGCCAGCGGGCGTTGTCATATATTCCCTTCTTGATGGTCTGGAAGCAGAACGTGGAGACCATGACGAGGCAGAGCGCAAAGCCCTCAACGAGCTTACCAACGCGCAGCGCGTCCTGAACGATCTTGAGGCGCAGCAACGACAGCTCGCTGACAGTGAGCCCGAGTGGCGCGAGCACCAGGCACGTGCAGCGCGGCTTTGCGGGCACGTGGACTTTCCTGTGGTCGATCGCGCTAGCCTCGAACGTGCCCGCACGGCGGTTGGCGAGAGCCTTACATTGGTTCGCAGAGCTGAGGAGACAACGTACGAGCGCCAGGAGGTGCTCGTACGAGATGCGCGCGAGCTTATCGCTGCGGGCGGGTCATTCGCCCCGGAGCTTCTGCGCTTGAAGGACTTGCTTGGAGCGGAGGCCGTGGCCGGCAGCTTCGAGGACGCTGCTCTGAGCGAGGCTGGGAGGCTTGAAGCTTGCCTAGGTCCGCTTACCCAGGCGCTCGTCGTCGACGATCCTCTGGCGGCTGCGCGTGCGATAGCGGGCCGTGCTGTAGCGCTTCCTGATGTGTGGCTCTTACCACGCGATGCCGACCTGGAGGAGCTGGGGTCCGCTGTGGCGCAAGCCGAGGAGGGCTCCCCGGACGTCATCGTGGATGAGGGGCGTGCGCTGCGTGTCTCGCGCATTCCTGCGCGCCCCCGCTTGGGGCGGCGGGCCCGTGAGGCAAGGGCAGGGGAGCTGCGCGCCGAGGCCGAAACCAAGGCACGAGAACTCGAGGCATTGCGTGCAAAGCGCAGGCGAATTGAGCGGCTGCTACTCGATGCCGACGCACTTCTAGGAGGCCATCTGATCTGGCTCGCCGCCGACCCAACGGAGCAGCTGGCACAGGTGCGACGGAAGCTCGCGGACACGAAGACGCACATCGAAGCCTCGCGCGGCGCGGCGGGACAGCACTCGGAAGCCTCTCGGATGCTGCGCCCGCGTATCGACGCACTGCGGCACCTGCTTTCGGAGGCGCTGCTCCTGGACCCGCCCGACTACGCTGAGCGTGTACGATTGCTTGAGCGAGAGCACGAGACGGCATGTGCCGCACAAGCAGAAGTATTTCGCGTATCGCGTTTCGCAGACACCGTTGACACGAATCTGGTGACCCTTCGAACCCTGCCGCTTTCCGAGGATGAGGCTACTGCCTTGCAGCTGCGCGTCGATGACCTGCGGCGCGAACGGGAACGTCTGGACGGGGTGGTCGATGCTATTGTTTACGTCCACGCGAACGCCGAGGCGCTGACCTGGTCGGAGGCGCCGGGCAGACTGGCAGAAAGCCAGGCACTAGTCCCGGCGATCGAAGCGCAACTTCGCGAGGCGGAGACTGCACAAGCAGATGCACAAGAAGCCGCGGACAGCGCGGAAGATAGCTACGAGGCCACGAACTCAAGCTGGCAGGATGCCGACGGCAGACGAAGGGTTGCGACCCAAGCACACGATGCTGCGGTCAAGCGCTTCGAGTCGTTCGGGATTGCTGCGCCGAGCAAGGACGCTGTTAGGCTTGCCAGGGAGGAGATCGACCGCCTCGAAAGCGAGCTAAATAGCGCGAACATCCGTCGCGACGAGCTGCTCACTGCTCGCGGGAGCCAGGAAATGGCGCAACAGAAGGCCCGGGAGCTTGCGGAAGTGCTGGAAACGAAGCTCGGAAGCGAGCGCCGTGAGGCCGAGCCGGCGGTTGCCCGCTGGGAACGCCTAAGAGAACAGGCCATCAAGTATGGGCTGTTCGAGAGCGTACTTTCTGCCGGTCAAACGAACCTTTCGGACATGCGAGGTCACGTCAATCTGGTGCAGCAGGCCCAGAGCCACAGGATGCTCCTGTTTGACAGGTTGCGGGGCGCCCAGGGCGGCGCGACCCTTCTGACGGAAATCGAGGTGCTGCGCGACACCTCCGACGCAGACTTCGGTGAAGGCGTGTTGGAGTTGTGGCTCACTGTGCGCGACTGGCTTCGTCGCCGTCTTCCCGCGCAGGTCGCGGAGGTCGATGATCCGCGCGAAGGTCTCCTGAGGCTCCGTGATCAGCTATTGAGCCTCGAGGAGCGGCTCTCACGCCAGGAGAGCGATTTGCGCGGCGCCAGTGAGGATGTGGCGCGCGGCATCGAAGTGCAAATCCGCAAGGCGCGCGGTCAGGTTAACCGGTTGACCAAGAATCTGGAGGGGGTGAGTTTTGGCGGCATCCATGGCATCCGCGTACGCCTCACGTCGGTCGAACGCATGGAACAGATTCTGAATGCCCTGCGCGAAGGCTCGGCGCAGGGAATCCTGTTCCAACAGGATCTTCCGATTGAGGAGGCCCTTGGAGAGATTTTCCGCCGCTACGGGGGTGGTCGGACCGGCGGACAGCGTTTGCTCGACTACCGTGAGTACGTGCACCTACAGGTGGAGATCCGACGTAAGACGGGCACAGACTGGGAGATCGCCAACCCCACCCGCCTTTCGACGGGCGAGGCGATCGGCGTCGGCGCCGCACTCATGATGGTTGTTCTCACCGAGTGGGAGCGAGACTCGACGCTCTTGCGCGGCAAGAGATCCCATGGGTCGCTTCGCTTTCTGTTCTTGGACGAGGCGAATCGGCTCTCTCAGGACAATCTCGGCGTGCTCTTCGATCTCTGCCAGACGTTGGATTTGCAGCTTCTCATCGCCGCGCCCGAGGTCGCACGCGCTGAGGGCAACACAACGTATCGGCTCGTGCGTAGAACGACGTCGGACGGCCGCGAAGAGGTGCTAGTCAGCGGACGGCGCACGAGAGTGGAAGCATGATGTGGGAAACAACCGAGGAGCGTCTCGCCCTGCTCGAGCTTATCGTACGCGGCACCCTCAGGCTTCGGCGTGGGCAGGCCGCTGCACACGATACGCTTGCGGAGCTGCCTTGGACACGAGCGACGGGCCGGCGCGGTGAGATCGCACTCGTTGAGGAGCGCCGGTCCGAGCTTGTGACACTAACCGAGAGAGTCTGGCCCGAGTGGGGCGAAGCGCTTGCCGGCCTCGCCGCCCGAGGTCTGCCTCCTACTCCGGATGGCTGGCGCAAGCTTGAAGACGCACGTCGCGCCGACGGTCTCCCCGCACTGCCTGAGCGGCTCAACCGCCGTACGGCCGCAGCGCTCACTGCGCCACATTCGAAGGCAGGGCTTACGGAGCGAAGGTTGTTGGTACTTGGGTGCACAGAATCGACTCATGACGGCTCGGTGAGGCTTCGTCCGCCCCGGGGAATCAAGGCCCGCACTCGGCGCGGCCTCGTGGACCTCACCGCGGTCGCTGCTGCTCTCAGCGAAGTGTCAATCCCCGAGCGTGCCTTGAAGGACGGGCTTGTATTGGAAGGGCGGATTCGCGCGGTCCTCCTTGTGGAGAATCTGGGTGCATGGCGCGATCTGCCCGAGCTTGATGGATGGTTGCTGGCTCACGTGCCGGGATGGGACACAGCCACCGTTGTGCAATTCCTTGGCTGCTTTGGGCGACAGATACCGATTATCCACTTCGGCGACCTCGATCCAAATGGAGTGCGCATCTTTTTGCATCTGCGCGAGCAATGGAGCGACCTGCGGTGGTTCGTTCCTTCGTTCTGGCAGGAGTCGATACGATCGAAAGGGCTGCGTGGCCCCTGGCCGCCGGACCTTGACCTCCGCGAAACGCCAGTTCTAGTGCGAAACCTAGCGAAGCGTGAACTCTGGCTCGAACAAGAACCATTGGTCGTCGACAAGCGAATTGTCAGCGCGTTGGAGGAGGCTGCTCAATGAAGATAATGCTGTGCGGCTCTCTTGTATCGCGTTCTCCGCCAAGCTGTAGCTCAGCGATCAGCGCACCGCAGACAAGCCAGCTTGCCTCTCCAGATGAAGAACCGCATGCGCTCGCGCAATAAATCTCCGTATACTGGCAAAGATCAACTCGCTACTCCTACATCGCGCAGGACTCTTCCCGCGGCAGCGACGCCTCGGTCCACTCGATGAATTTTCGGGCCCAGTTCAGCCCCCTGCGCATAGTTCTTCGTTGGCTTGCCGGTAGATCTCCATCACGCGCTTTCCGACCTCTCCGTCCTCTATGAGGATCATTTCGGGATTGCCCAGCTGGACGTACCGAATGGCCTGGGACCGGGCGATGACCGTCTCGGCCTTGGACGCTACCGTTGCGAGCGCTTCGCCGCGATGCGCGGCAATGCGTTCAAGCAAGTTGTCGAACCAGCCGTCTTCCTCGCGTACGTTGATGTCGATATTGGCCTGCGATTGCATCTTTCCGCGGGGCGTGTCTGGTATGGCAGGCGGGCCGACAAGAGCGTCGAGCATTTCGCTGGCAAGCAGCATCCGCAACATCCCCGAGACGACCTCTGTCCAGTTTAGCGCGCGTTTCTTCTCCGCGAGGGCCGCAGGCAGGAACTCGACGATGCGCAGCAGTAGTCTGGCGATGAAAACCGCCGAAGCTGGTCCATTGACCGGCAGCAGCGTTGCAAGGACGGTACGCGCTCCAAGGAATAGGAAGCCATTCCCAACTGTGGCTTGTGACGACGCGTCGATTCCATGAGTGTCGCATGCGCTCAGGATCACGATCGGCGGTATGCGCACCTTGCCCCGGAATTCCCAAACATCTACGGCCTCGCCGCCGATGACGAGCTTGCCGATGGGCTCACTGGCATTGTCGGCCCCATGCCCATCGAAAATCAGAATGCCGCCGTCGAAGCTGTTGAGTGCATCGATGAACTCGGCGCGGTTCCTGACCCGTTTGAAGACGACTTCAGCCTTGTCAGCCCACCCTTCTCTCATCGCCTCCAGCGAACCGGTCAGGACCTCTCTCAACGGGTCATCATCTGCAAACGATGATACGACCAGAATCTTATGCAGCGCGTCGGGCGGGACCACGATTGCTGGGGGCTGGGTCAGTAGGGCCATCAGCATGTTGCCCGGCGTCGCGTTGATGCGCGAGCAGTCGTAGCGAATCGACAAGGGCAGGTTGCCCACGGGCAGCCATTCCATGGGCGCGTCGGAAACGATCTTAAACAACCCTCCTTGTTCCTCGATGAACGCGATGCGCTCCTTCCCAACGGCGTCACGCAAGCCGTTCTGTATTGAGTTGAAGAGCCGCCGCGACTTCATACGGGCTTCCAGCGTGTTGGACCGCACACTCCGCGCATAGGCGGACAGCGCCGGAAAGACGTGATTGACGCCTGGTGACAGCCGGACCACGGCAGATGTCGTCTGGGCGGCGTGCAAACCTACAGCCAGCGTGAATGTCTCAAGCTCCGCCTGCCGCATCGACAGGATGGTCCGCGCGCCGGGAGACTCGGACAGGTCCTCCAATATCTCCTTTCCGCCGGACGAGCACAGTCCCTTCTGGGTCTGGATACGCCGCATCGTTCTCTGGACCGCCTTCTCGTCGAAGGGTCCTTCGCGCTTGAACGGCTCGTAGTTCATCCGGTACAGGGCGGGCTCGGCCAGAACGATGCCTGGCCTTATCAGTGTCATGAAGTGAACGGGATATAGCCCGACGTCTTCCCGAACGCGCAAGACGGCCGCTGCGCTTTCAAGGATGAGCTTCGTGTATTCATCCTCGGTTCGCCCGATGAACGGCTTGCCCGGATCAAGCGTCCTGCAGGCGCGTTCGAGCGACATGTGGTTCGGTAGGACGATATTGTGCCCGTGAGCCTTGATGCCGGACGGTGTTGGGTCTGGGTCTTTCCAGTTGGCAAGCGCAGTTTCGCCGGCTTGCTTCTGCTCGGCTGAGAATGCACCCGGAGAGGACTTCATGGCCTCTATGCAGTAGACGTGAAGTGCGTCTGTCCCGAACTTTTTGAAATCGAGGGCGCCATCGGCCTCTATGGCCGAGACGTGCAGCGTTGGGCGCTGAAGGGCTTTTGACCAGCGCGCTACACGCGTGGCGCAATCTTGTTCTCCTGTGAAGAACACAACGAACACGCCGAGGTCGTCGGCTGCGATCTGTTCCAGCGACCGGATGCTTACGGGCGCCCAGGATAGGGACCTGTACCCGCCCATTCTTTGGGCGATGACCTGCGGGAAGTGATGGCTGCGCTCGAGTATGTCGCACGGCAGCGACGGCAGATGAGCGAGCGCCCAGTGGACGGTCTTCCAGCTGGTCGAAAAACCTTGGAAAGGAGTCACGTCGTAAGGATCGTCGGTCGCAAGGACGACGAAGTAATAGATCTTCAGCGGATCAAGTTCCGACATGGCTTTACGCCGCGGAGGCGGTGGAAGCCGGTGGGATCATTTCTAGCGCATTGCCGCCTACCTGCGCGAACACGTCGAAGAAGACAGAGCTCACGACGGTCTGGGGGCAGTTGAAGTCGCGGCGCGAGTTGCGGATGGTCCATCCTTCGGCCCGGGCCTTGTCGGCCTTGCGCTGGACCGCTCCGATGAAGGAATTCTTGGCGTGGTATTTCGGGAGGCGCTCCTTCACGATGTAGTCCGTCGTGTCGCGGACGGCCTGCCAGCTGAGGTTGAACACTTGCCCGATCGAGAAATGCAGCAGCAGCTCATCGAATACGGCGTGCGTCTTCTCGCCGAGCGTCTCCAGCTCGTAGCCGCGCTCGGCGAGCGAATGGGTGTAGTATTGGAGGCATTCCGCCTTGGCGATCTCATGCCACAGCACGTTGAACTGGTCGCTCCACCCCTCCGGCCAGGGCCCATCACGCGCCAGCCGCTCAAGCTCGCTCAGGAATTCCCGCTTCTCATGCGTCGGTTGCCCCGGCAAGAATGCCCACACGACCTTATCCAGATAGAGCTGCGGGCAGTCGGTGAGGTCGTCATTGAAGATGAACGCATCCGTATCGCTGTCGGGACCGACGACGATTAGGCGCTTCGACCAAAGATGCTTCGCCACGCGCCGCGTGTCCTCGGAGGACGGCGCCAGCCGGTCGCGGCGTTGCGCATAGGGTTCAGCGAAGGAAAGGTCCTCGGAGACTGAGTGCCTGAACAGGGCCAGCAGGTAGACAGCGTCCCGGAGGCTGAGGTCGGCCGGGTTTCGCTCCACTTCCTTGGGCACCGCGAAAACGCGCCCGATCACTTCGCGCTTGCGCCGGTCGATCTCCGCCCGCCGGCGCGCGGCCAGCGCCTGGCAATGCGCGCAGGTGCATCGCGGGTCGGCGCGGTGGCCGCAGGAAGGACAGGAGGGATCGGAGATAGTTGAAGACCGGTCGCGGCTCAGGCGCTGCGAAACGAGATTCTGGCCCTCGCAGAACGCGCAGCACAGATCCTTGTGCACGACCGGCGGCAACATGCTGACGAACGAGCTTGGCCGGCCTTCGATTCCGAAGGCGCGCATGAGCGCCGCGACGGATTCGCGGGTGGTGTAGTAGCGAGCGACCAATTCATCGAGCTGATCGCCGCTCAGATGGGCGAGCGGGTGGTCCATCCTGTGCCGAAAGCGCGGTTGCCGAGAGAATCACCAGCAAGGATACGGCGGCAGCGAGTTCATGCACCAGCGCTTTTCATCTTCGGGAGAGTTTTCCCTGCTATCCACCAATGGGATAGGCGCGGCTGAGCGATCGACGGTGGCGTGTCGCCCATCCCCAGTGAGCCGCGAATCAGCTACCGGTGGGCGGGAGTTCTCAGGGTCCCAACAGCTGCTCCACAGCTTTCGAACAGCCGCCGCCGATGACCGACTACCGGGATATCAATGAGATCGCGAAGAATACGGGCCGCGCCCGGTCGATCGCCGCATACCTGTTGAAACTCGGCGATGTCGACTGGACGGACTGGGAGCTGGATTTTCTTGACACGATGCAGGCGCGCGAAGAGCCGCTGAGCACCCGCCAGGCCGAGAAGCTGGTGGAGCTGCGCGACGACGCCGTGCTCTACAGGAAGGTCGACGGCTTCGTCGTGAAAACGCTGATCGGCCAGTGTTTCCTCTACCGGGACGAGTTCAACAGCGATCACGACCGGGAGTTCATCGAGCGGCTGAAAAGCGCGGGACAGGAAGCCTTGCGCAAGCGGGATGCCGTGCGCCTCCTGCGCTGCGCCCGCGCGGTCGGCGAGATCGAGCAGCACCACGGCTGGACCTTCGTCGTGCCAGCCATCGTCTGATGAAAAGTCCGGTTGGAACATGAAAGAAGAAGTTTTGCAGGCGCTGGCAATAGCGGCCCAGTTTGCGGCCCATGCCACCTACGCCGGGACGCAGCGCCAGGCCATCGCCGACGGTTACTCTGCTGTCGATGCGGTGTTCTCGGCGCTCCTGACGTTCGCCGGAACCACGCCACCCAGGAACCACAAGGCCAAGCTTGACGCGGTCAAGGCGAGATTCCCGAAACTCCTCGACGGCTACACGATCAGCCATGAGAACGGGGTCAGCTTTGCGGGCGGAACGACTTGGGACGAGATCGAGGAGTTCTACAGGCAGTGGCTCAAAGCGCGCTACGAAACGTTCGATGTTTCGCCAACCGTGGCCCGCAGGCGGGTCGCCGAGACCGTCAAGGTGCTGGATTTTGCCGTCCGCCAGCTGGCGGCTGCCGCAGGCCTCCTACCTGAGGCGGTAAAACAGCTTGTAGATGAACGGGCATTTGGATCGAACGATTGCCGTCTCTATGAGGCGTTGTCGAACGCTCATGACCACCTGTTCGATGAAGCCGAGCGTTGGGGCGAGGAGCAGGGCAACAAGCTTGCGGCCAAGATGGGCGCAGCGACCAATTTCAGCAGCCTGGATCTTGTGGCGAGCGACGACCTGACCCGTGAGATCGTCAGAAGCGATGAGGCGATCGCCAGGGAATGCGCTACGCTCCACGTGCGGCTTTGCGGCATGATAGAGATGCTGCGCGCGAGACGCCGTGACACGCTTGAGGAACGCGGGTTGGAAAGAAGAGAAGCCAACAACGAGGCAACAAGCTTCATGTTCGCGTTGCGCTTCAAATATCACGGCGAAAAGCAATCGGAGTCCGCCGAGAACCTCGGCAAAGCTCTTGCCCTGACTTTCCGATCAGGTTGAACTGCGCTGCGGTTTTGCAGCCATGCTGCAAACCGACTAACCCGGTGGCAATGAGCGGGGGTCGGCCGTCACAGGCCGGAAAGCGCCTTTCGCACCTACCCTATCATCAGAAACTCAATTGGCGTGCGCTTTCGTCCAAATCCTATCCCCGCAACCACCCTACCATAACCGCAGGGTCGGTTCCCTGTACTTTCCCGGATACTCTTTCCTCTTCCCGGCTTTCCCAATTGAGCCGCGGCGCAGATGTCGCGATCCTCCTCAGAAGCGAGATGCTGTCCATGACACTGAGGCGTGTGGCAGCCGCTCGCTCCATCCATGCGCCAGATAGGTTTGGGATAGGAAGAATGCAAAAAACGAGAAGGGGCGGCGCTTTTAGCGGTCCGCAGGGCGCTCCACAAACTATCAAAGTCCACCAGCCCCGGACGATGCACCCCGAAGACGCTGAGGCATCACCCGCCGATCCGACATCCGATCGGCCGCTTGGCGGGCACAGCCTGACACGACATGGGGAACCAGGACGAGCGCTGGTCCAGCCAACCCAATTGCCGAGCGCCATTGATGCGCGGCCTGGCGGTATAGATTCCAGACCAAGAGATCTTCTCAAGCGATCTATTCGCCGCCATCAGCTCAGACAAATGGTGCCGCTGGCTGACACGACGATCTATGAAATGGAGCAACGGGGTGAGTTCCCTCGGCGGTTTTATCTGACCCCACGATGCGTGGCATGGGACGCTGCGGAGGTCGAGGCTTGGCTCGAAGAGAGACGCAGTGCGTCCTGCAAGCGGGTGCCTTCGCCTGACGTGCGAAAACGCACGAGCCGGCCAGTCAGGCGGTAGGTTCCGCCGCAATCAATTGCATGGATATGGGAAAAAGCATCGGCGCATGCTTGCGCCCGTCAACCCAGGCATCGATCATATCCGCCCATTCCTGCAGCATGTGCCGACGCTGTTGCTCGTATTCCGCCTTGTTATAGACCCCCCGAGAGGATCGGCCCTCTTCGTGCGCGAGACATTTCTCTACCCAATCCCGATTGAAACCGAGTTCGTTCAACAGAGTGGAGCCGGTGCGCCGCAGATCGTGAACCGTAAACGGCCCGAGCCGTAAGTTCTGCTTCGCAGCTCGCTCGACCACTGCGACCGTGATGCGGTTGAAGGTCGCTCGCGACATCGGCGCGTCTGCGTCATAGCGTGACGGGAGCAGGTATCGCGAGTTCCCCGCGCATGTCCTGAGAGCGATCAGGATGTCGAGTGACTGCCGCGACAAGTAGACGTTGTGCGTTTTGCCACGCTTCATACGCTCCTTTGGAATGCTCCAAACCGCATTCTCGAAATCGACTTCGTCCCATACTGCATCGAGCAGCTCGCTCTTGCGCACCATGGTGAGCAGGATCAACCGCAGGCCCAATCGGATGGTTGGCAGCGTCGGAACATGCTCCAGCTGATGAAGCATGATGCGGATCTCGCCTGGCGATAGTGCCCGATCCTTAGGTGCAAAGGTGGCAATGGAGGCCGGTCCTACGTCGTTAGCCGGGTTGCTGACCCTCTCGCCATGCAAGATTGCGAAGGCGTAGATCTGCTTGACGATATCGCGCACGTGAATGGCCGTTGCCGGCGCTCCCCGGTTTTTCACTTTGCCGCACAGAGCGCGCAGGTCGTCTGGCGTGATCTCGGTCAGCAACCGATTGTTCCAGACAGGAAGAATGTCACGATCGAAAATCGCTTTCCGCATGGCGCGGGTGCTTTCCGCCATGCGCGCTTCCTTGAACCAGCGCTTGCCCACCGCCCCGAAGTTTCGAGCAACTGAAAGCCGTCTCTTCTCGCGCCCCGCGGGTCACTTCAAATTCCTCCGGGTGCGGTCAGTCAAATTCCTCCACCCGCGAGGCAGGACAAGGTGATTG
>JAIEQJ010000046.1 GCA_019747815.1 Hyphomonadaceae bacterium | reverse complement strand
CGCAGGCGAGCGCGCGCTGTCATCGCGTGTTGAACTCGCTCCAACCCCGTGCTGAGCCTGTCGAAGCACGATTTTGGCGGGCGCAGCGCGTCCTTCGACAGGCTCAGGACGAGGGCGGCGGATGCGGCCCGTCCTTCGACAAGCTCAGGACGAGGGCGGCGGATGCGGCCCGTCCTTCGACAGGCTCAGGACGCAGGCGAGCGCGCTGTCATCGCGTGTCAAGCTCGCTCCAACCTCGTGCTGAGCCTGTCGAAGCACGATTTGGTGCCCGCGGCTCGCCCTTCGACAGGCTCAGGACGAGGGCGGCGGATGCGGCCCGTCCTTCGACAAGCTCAGGATGCAGGCGAGCGCGCGCTGTCATCACGTGTCGAGCTCGCTCCAACCTCGTGCCGAGCCTGTCGAAGCACGCTTTTGGTGGGTGCAGCGCGTCCTTCGACGGAGTTCAGGACGAGGGCGAGCTCGCGGCTTGGGTCCGTCCACCAAGGACGGAAGGACAACTTAGCGCTCCAGCGCCCCGATCCACTGCCGCACCGCGGCCAGCGCGTTGTTGCCATCGACGTAGATATTGCTGTGGCGGCCGTCGGGAAAGACGACGAGGCGCTTGGGCTCGTTGGCGAGGCGCGCCAGCTCACGGCCCATCATCACCGGTACCACGCCGTCGCGCGCGCCATGCAGGATGAGCAGCGGCACCTTGACGTGGGCGATATACTTGGTGGTCTCGTAGCGGTCGGTCAGAAGCGCGCGCACCGGCAGAAACGGATAGGCCTGCGCGGCGACATCGACGATGGAGGTGTAGGGCGCCTCAAGGATGAGGCCCGCCACCTGCCGCTCGACCGCGATCCGGGTGGCTATGCCGGTGCCCAGCGACTCCCCGTACAGGATGATGGACGTGGGCGGCACGCCTTCGAGCACGAGCGCACCGTAGGCCAGCCGCGCATCTGCCACGTTGGCAACCTCGGTCGCGCGGCCCGTGCTGCCGCCATAGCCGCGGTAGGTCATCATGTAGACGCCCCAGCCCTCGGCCATGAACCGGCGGATGCGCTCGGCACGGACCGACAGGGCGCCTCCGTTGCCGTGGAAATAGAGCAGCGTGGGCTGGCCGGGACGCGCCTTGCCGTACCAGGCGATGACGCGCGCGCCGTCCGGCGTCTTGAGCACGCGCTCCTCCACGGCGGCGAGCCCGACCTGGCCCGGCTGCACCCGCTCGCGGTCGGGGAAATACATGAGCTTGCGCTGGCCGAAATAGCCGGCGAGCGCAACAAGCACATAGGCCGCAGCGACGCCGAGCAGCAGCTTGATCCAGAACGACATCGCTGCCTTCTCGCCCGCGCTGGCGTCGCGGTCAAGCCGGGCGGCCAGCCGCTGGCGCGCGGGTTGCCCTTGCGGGCTGGCGACGGTGCAGGCACGACCCATGAGCTTCCTCGTCGTCAGCGCGCCTTGTGGGTGCGCTCATGACCGGCGCGCAATCGGCGTCCGGATCGGTCTGAAGTCTTCCGCCCACGCGCCGTCCGTCCCCGGGACGGCGCCCGGGGTGCGGCGGGTACGCGGGTGCCTCACGGGCAGCCCGAGGGCCGATAGCCAACCGGCCCGGGAAGCCGCGGCTGGCGGCCTCCCCGGGAGCCTCGTCAGGCTCCCCGAGACCCTGCTCGTGGTCCCCTGGGCCGCCATCGGCGCCCGCGTGACGGCGTTTTCCGCCCCGGCTGCTTCATGTCAGCGACGGCCGCCCTATGGGCTTGACCGCCGCCTGCAGGCCGGTGACTCCTGGAACTCGGCCCGACAGCACGGGGCCTACCGTCCAGTTCGCCGCCTCCCTGCCACGCCGGTTGCTGCTAGCGAACGTCCCGCCGCAGGCAAGGATCGGCCCATCCTAGGCATGGGCCCGGAGCGCGGGGATAGGCCGGGGTAAAGATCCCGGAGAGCCTCGCCTCGGCTCATGAGCCGGGCTCGGCTTCCGGGAACGCAAAAGGAGGCGGCGGCCCGCGGTGCTCCAGCCAACGGGCCTAATGCGCCATCGACTTGCCGATCTCCTCGGTCATCTTCTTGGCGTCGCCCAGCAGCATCATGGTGTTGTCGCGGTAGAACAGCGGGTTGTCGATGCCCGCATAGCCGCTGGCCAGCGAGCGCTTGTTGAACATCACGGTGCCGGCCTTCCACACCTGCAGCACGGGCATGCCGTAGATCGGCGAGGTCTTGTCGTCCTCGGCGGCCGGATTGGTCACGTCGTTGGCGCCGATCACATAGGCGATGTCGGCCTGGGAGAACTCGTTGTTGATGTCCTCCAGCTCGAACACCTCGTCGTAGGGCACGTTGGCCTCGGCCAGCAGCACGTTCATGTGGCCCGGCATGCGGCCGGCGACGGGATGGATGGCGTACTTCACCTCCACGCCGGCCTTCTTGAGGTTGTCGGCCATCTCGCGCAGGGCGTGCTGGGCCTGGGCCACCGCCATGCCGTAGCCCGGGACGATGATGACCTTGCCGGCGTTCTTCATCAGGAAGGCCGCGTCCTCGGCGGAGCCGAGCTTCACGGGGCGCTGCTCGGCGCCGGCGGCCGGCCCTGCCGTCTCGCCGCCGAAGCCGCCCAGGATCACCGAGATGAAGGAGCGGTTCATGCCTTTGCACATGATGTAGGACAGGATGGCGCCCGACGAGCCGACCAGCGCGCCGGTGACGATGAGGGCGATGTTGCCCAGCGTGAAGCCGATGCCGGCAGCCGCCCAGCCCGAGTAGGAGTTGAGCATCGAGATGACGACCGGCATGTCGGCGCCGCCGATCGGAATGATGATGAGCACGCCGAACAGCAGCGCCACCGCGGTGATGGCCCAGAACAGCGCCGGATTGCCGCCCGACTGGCAGAACAGGTAGATCAGCACCACCATCAGCACGGCGAGGCCGATATTGATGAGATGGCGGGCGGGCAGGATGATCGGCTTGCCGGACATGCGCCCCGACAGCTTGGCGAAGGCGATCACCGAGCCCGTGAACGTGATGGCGCCGATGGCGACGCCCAGCGACATCTCGAGCAGGCTGGCGAACGCGATGTTGCCCGGGCGGCCGATGCCGAAAGCTTCCGGCGCATAGAGCGCACCGGCGGCCACGAACACGGCCGCCATGCCCACGAGCGAGTGGAAGGCCGCCACCAGCTCGGGCATCGACGTCATCGGGATGCGCCGCGCAATGACGGCGCCGATGCCGCCACCGATCAGCAGGCCGCCCGCGATCAGCGCCCAGCTGAGCGGCGAGTCCGGCGCGCCGATCTGCGCCAGCGTCGTCAGCACGGCGATGGCCATGCCGGTCATGCCGTACAGGTTGCCGCGGCGCGAGGTTTCAGGGCTCGACAGGCCGCGCAGCGCCAGGATGAAGAGCACGCCCGCGGCGAGGTACAGCAGTGCGACGAGATTCGGATGCATGAGCCTGCCCCCTCAGCGCGTCAGCGCTTCGGCTCCTTTTTCTTGTACATGCCGAGCATGCGCTGCGTGACGAGGAAGCCGCCGAAGATGTTCACCGACGCCATGACGAGCGCAAGAAATCCGAAAACCTTGGCCAGCCCGCTGCCGGCCGCCACCAGGGCGACGCCGGCCGCCAGCAGGGCACCCACCACGATCACCGAGGAGATGGCGTTCGTCACCGACATGAGGGGCGTGTGCAGCGCGGGCGTCACGCTCCACACCACGTAGTAGCCGACGAAGATGGCGATCACGAACACCATGAACTGGTAGACGAACGGGCTCACTTCGCCGCCGCCGGCGGCGAGGGCGGGTGTGGTCAGCAGTGCAAGGGCTGCGGCCGCCCAAGCTGCTGCGCTAAGCCAAGAGCACCGCGCGCATTCCCCTGAAGCATCTGGGGCAGACGCTGCAAAGCGCGCGCTAAACCTCTTCATCTCACGCCCCCTGTGTCTGCAGGCTGGGGTGGACGATCCGGCCGTCCTTCGCCACCAGCGTGCCTTTGACGATCTCGTCGTCCCAGTTGATCTTCAGCACCCTTTCCTTCTTGTCGATCATGGTCTCGAGGAAGGCGAGCAGATTCTTGGCATAGAGGCTCGAGGCGTTGACGGGAACCTCGCCCGCCAGATTGAGCGGGCCGGCAATCGTGACGCCCTTGTGATCGATGACCTTGCCGGGCTGGGTGAGCTCGGTATTGCCCCCACGCTCGGCAGCCAGATCGACGATGACGGCACCGGGCTTCATGCTTTCCACCATGGCGGCCGAGATGAGCTTCGGCGCCGGACGGCCCGGAATGAGCGCGGTGGTGATGACGATGTCCTGGTTCTTGATATGGCTCGCCACCAGCTCGGCCTGCTTTCTCTGGTAGTCCGCCGACATGGGCTTGGCGTAGCCGGCGGCCGTCTGCGCCTGCTTGAACTCCTCGTCCTCCACCGCGATGAACTTGGCGCCCAGCGAGGCCACCTGCTCCTTGGTGGCCGGCCGCACGTCGGTTGCCGAGACGATGGCACCCAGACGCCGCGCGGTGGCGATCGCCTGCAACCCCGCCACGCCGACGCCCATGATGAAGGCCTTGGCCGCGGGCACCGTGCCGGCCGCCGTCATCATCATCGGCACGGCCTGGCCGAACATGGCGGCCGCATCCACCACCGCCTTGTAGCCGGCCAGGTTGGCCTGACTGGACAGAACGTCCATCGACTGTGCGCGCGAGATGCGCGGCATGAACTCCATCGCCATCAACGCAGCGCCGGTGCCGGCGAGCGCATCGAGGCCGGGCCGATCGTCGAAGGGCGACAGCATAGCCGCGACGATGGCGCCGGGCTTCAAAGCCTTCACCTCCTCGCTGGAGGGACGGTGCACCTTGAGCAGGATGTCGGCCCCGCGCAGCGCCTCTGCCGCGCTGGCCGCAACGCTTGCGCCCTGTGCCTTCAACGCGTCGTCGGAAAAGCGCGAGCGCGCCCCGGCGCCGGCCTGCACCCGCACCGTGCAGCCGAGCGCGGTGAGCTTCTTGACGGTTTCAGGCGATACGGCCACCCGGGGCTCGCCATCGCGTTCCGCCGTTACGGCAATCGTGACCATGGATGGCTCCCCGCCCCACGCTTCGGCGGGCAACCGCCGCATTCAATCCCAAGCCGGGTCGGCAGACCCGCGCCAACCTTGCGCTACGGTACGAGGGTCAGCAGAAAGAGCAGAATGGCCGCACACAGTACGACCAGGGCAACCGTCGCACGCAAAAACCCCGTATAGGTGCGCAGATGCTCCGGATAGTCCATGGCAGGATGCCCGCCGGAAGGATCGACAGCCATGAGGCTCTCCTAGGATTCGGCCGATTTCGACGGGGCCTTCGTATCGCAAGCCTGGCGTGCCAGCAAGCGCCTGAACCCACCGTATGCTGCGTCACGAATGCGCCCCCCGATCCGGTGGGCCCGCGCGCCCTGTCACGATGCGACAACCGCCTTCTCCGCCGCAGCCGGGCGTGCTTCAATTGCACCCGCCCAAGGAACACAAACGGAGAACGCCCCCATGGACCTCGGCATGACGCCCAAGGTGAAGCCCCTGGTGGAGAAGGTGCGCGCCATGGTGCGCGAGGAGATCATGCCGCTGGAGCACGAGTACGAGGCCGAGGTGGGCAAGGGGGATCGCTGGACCTACACCAAGCGGCAGGAGGAGATCCGCGAAGGGCTGAAGGCCAAGGCCAAGGAGCGCAGCCTGTGGAACTTCTGGCTGACCGACAGCGAGAAGGGCTATGGCCTCACCACGGTGGAATATGCCTATCTCGCGGAGGAGATGGGCTGGTCGCGGCTGGCGCCCGAGACCTTCAACTGCTCCGCCCCCGACACCGGCAACATGGAGGTGATCGAGCGCTACGGCACGCCGGAGCAGAAGGAGCGGTGGCTGAAGCCCCTGCTCGAAGGCAAGATCCGCTCCGCCTACATCATGACCGAGCCGGGCGTTGCCTCCTCGGACGCCACCAATCTGGCGCTCGACGCCAAGCTCGAGGGCGACGCGTGGGTGTTGAACGGCGAGAAGTGGTTCGCATCCGGCGCCGGCGATCCGCGCTGCAGGATCTACATCGTCATGGTGTGCACCGATCCGAAGGCCGAGAAGCACCGCAAGCATTCGCAGATCTTCGTGCCCGCGGGCACCGAGGGGGTGGAGATCCTGCGGCCCATGCAAGTGTACGGCGACGACGATGCGCCGCATGGCCACATGCACATCCGCTTCACCAACGTGCGGGTGCCGAAGGAGAACCTGATCCTCGGCCGCGGCCGCGGCTTCGAGGTGTCGCAGGGCCGGCTGGGACCGGGGCGCATCCATCACTGCATGCGCGCCATCGGCCAGTCGGAGCGCGCGCTGGAATTGCTCTGCAAGCGCTCGCTGTCGCGCGAGGCCTTCGGCAAGCCGCTGGCCCAGCTCGGCGCCAACTACGACATCATCGCCGAGAGCCGCATGAAGATCGAGATGGCGCGCCTCTTGTGCCTGAAGGCCGCCTACATGATGGACACGGTCGGCCAGCGCGACGCCTCGCCCTGGATCTCGCAGATCAAAGTGATCGCACCGCGCATCGCCTTGGAGATCACCGACGAGGCGGTGCAGATGCACGGCGCCATGGGCATCACGCAGGACACGCCGCTCGCGCACATGTGGACGCACTTGCGGACGCTCCGCCTCGCCGACGGCCCCGACGCGGTGCACCGCCGCCAGGTCGCCCGCGCCGAGCTCAAGCGCTATACGAACCAGAAGATTTGACTGTCATCCCGGAATTGCGCGTTAGCGCAATGCCGGGATGACAGGTCGAGAGAAGGACACATGACCTCATTCGCGCACCAGGCGGCCCAGATCGATCTCGTGGCGCTGGCGAAATATCTGGAAGCCAGACTGCCCGGCTTCAAAGGGCCGATCGCCGCCGAGAAGACGCCGACGGGACAATCGAACCCGACCTTCCTGCTGTCGAGCCCGAGCGGGCGCTACGTGCTGCGCAAGAAGCCGCCCGGCCAGCTCTTGAAAAGCGCCCATCAGGTCGACCGCGAGCATCGGGTCATGAAGGCGCTGGAGACCACCGACGTGCCGGTGCCGCGCATGCTGATCCTGTGCGCGGACGACGGCGTCATCGGCACGGCGTTCTTCGTCATGGAGTTCGTCGACGGCAAGGTGTTCTGGGACCCGGCGCTGCCCGAGTTGGAGAAGGCCCAGCGCACCAAGCTCTACGACGAGCAGAACCGCGCGCTCGCCGCCCTGCACCTGGTGGACCCGGCCAAGGTGGGCCTCGCCGACTTCGGCAAGGCGGGGAGCTACTTCGCCCGCCAGCGCGACCGCTGGACCAAGCAGTACCGCGCCTCGGAGACCGAGCATCTGGAAGACATGGAGACGTTGATCAAGTGGCTGGAGGCCAACGAGCCCGCCGACGACGGCCGCGCCAGCCTGGTGCATGGCGACTACCGCATCGACAACATGATCTTCAAGCCGGATGGCGCACGGCTGCTGGCCGTCATCGACTGGGAGCTTTCCACCATCGGCCATCCGTTCTCGGATCTGGCCTATCAGTGCATGCAGTGGCGCTTTCCCAATCACGAAGCCATGCGCGGGCTCGCCACCGTCGACCGCACGGCGCTCGGCATCCCGACCGAGGAGGAGTACATCGCCAAGTACTGCGAGCGCATGGGACTCGCCAGGATTGACAACTGGAAATTCTGCCTCGCCTTCTCCTTCTTCCGCCTGGCCGCCATCGTGCAGGGCGTGAAGAAGCGCGGGCTCGACGGCAATGCGTCGAACCCGGAGAAGGCCATCAAGTCCGGCGAGCGCATACCGATGATGGCCAGAATGGGCGTGGAGGCGATCGCCTAGGGCAGGCAAGCGGCCAGCGCGCGTAAGGAATGCGTCCCCGGCCGGAGCGCCAAAGGATGCGTCCCCGGCCGCAGCGCCAAAGGGTGCGTCCCCGGCCGCAGCGCGCGAGCTTGATCGGAGATCAAGGTCGAGCGCGCAGAGCCGGGGTCTTTACCCCTCGCAGGGGGTAAGGATCCCGGAGAGCCTCGCTTCGGCGCGAGCGCCGGCCTCGGCTTCCGGGAACGCAGAAGAGGCGGAGGCCCCGCCCATTCAACGCCCCCTTGCCCCCCGGCCGGCGCGCACAAGGTTGCCTCCCCGGCCGGAGCGCCAAGGGTTGCGTCCCCGGCCGGAGCGCGAGCTTGATCGGAGATCAAGGTCACGCGCGCAGAGCCGGGGTCTTTACCCCGTGCAGGTGTAAGGATCCCGGAGAGCCTCGCTTCGGCGCGAGCGCCGGCCTCGGCTTCCGGGAACGCAGAAGGAGGAGGAGGAGGCCCCGCCCTTTTTGCGTCCCCGGCCGCAGCGCCCAAAGGATGCGTCCCCGGCCGGAGCGCGCGAGCTTGATCGCAGATCAAGGTCGAGCGCGCAGAGCCGGGGTCTTTACCCCTCGCAGGGGCAAAGATCCCGGAGAGCCTCGCCCCAGCTCATGAGCCGGGCTCGGCTTCCGGGAACGCAGAAGAGGCGGAGGCGGCAGCCGCTGCAGCCTGCACGCAGGGCCCCTGCATTAACCGCGTCCAGCGTCGGCGTCCCGATGCGGCCCGACTGCGACGCCGACACCGCCGCCCGGTGCTAGGCAGCACCGATATTCCATGGTTTCGTCAGCCTGCATCCTTGAACGGCGAGACCCAAGCCATGATCGATCGCTTCCTCACGCGCCTGACCAATGCCCGCAGCTTCTTGGGCAAGCTGTGGGTGCTGATGCGGCCCTACTGGTTCGCCGAGGAGCGCGAGAGGCTCGAGCTGTGGGGCTACAGCGTCACCGTGAAGGAATCCTGGATCGCGCGCAGCGTGCTGGCGGTGATCATCGTGTTGAGCCTGCTCGTCGTCTACATCTCCAAGGAGATCAATGCCTGGAACGCCCGCTTCTTCAATGCGCTGCAGGACAAGAATGTCGATGCCTTCCAGTTGGAGCTGATCTACTGGGCCGTGCTGGCCGCCTTCTTCATCATCGCGCTCGTCTACCGGGCGTGGCTGATGCAGCTTTTGACCATCCGCTGGCGCCGCTGGCTGAGCGAGGTCTATTTCCGCGACTGGCTGGCCGAACGCACCTACTACCGCATGGAGCTTACCGGCCAGGGCACCGACAATCCCGAGCAGCGCATCGAGCAGGACGTCAACACGTTCGCCACCCAGACGCTCGAAATCACCCTCGGACTGCTCCTCCAGGTGCTGACGTTCGCCACCTTTGCCGTCGTGCTGTGGAATCTGTCCGGCAGCTTCGTGCTGCCCATTTTCGGCGGGCTTTCGATCCCCGGCTACATGATGTGGGCGGCGCTCCTGTATGCGCTGATCGGCTCGCTCGCCACCTATCTCATCGGCCGGCCGCTGGTCGGCATCAACTTCGCGCTGGAGCGCTACAACGCCGACTTCCGCTACCGCATGGTGCGCATCCGCGAGAATGCCGAAAGCATTGCCCTCTATCGCGGCGAGCCGGACGAGCAACGCAGTCTGCGCGGGGCCTTTGCCAGGATCTACGGCACGTGGTGGAGCTTCATGAAATACACCAAGCGGCTGTCCTGGCTCACATCGTTCTATGGGCAGGCGGCCGCCATCTTTCCTATCCTCGTCGCAGCCCCGCAATACTTTGCCGGCCGCATCCAGCTCGGCACGCTGACGCAGACCGCCGACGCGTTCGCCCAGGTGCAGCAGTCGCTGTCCTGGTTCGTCGATACCTATCCAAGGCTCGCCGCCTGGAAGGCCGTGGTCGATCGGCTGACCACCTTCGGCGAGGCCATGGCCAAGGCCAAGGCGGCCCAGCGCGACAGCGCTTTCCAGGTGCAGCCGCGACCGCAACCCGACGTGTCGCTCCAGGCCGTTGAGGTGCAGCTTCCGAACGGGGCTCCGCTGCTGGAGGATGTCAACGTCACGCTGCAGCGCGGCCAGTCCACGGTCGTGCGCGGACCCTCGGGAAGCGGCAAGACCACACTGTTTCGCGTGCTCGCCGGCCTGTGGCCGTTCGGCCGGGGCCGCATCGCCACGCCGCAGGACGCCCGCGTGCTGTTCCTGCCGCAGAAGCCCTATCTGCCGATCGGCACGCTGAAGGACGTGCTGTGCTATCCCGACCAGCCCGACACGCACACCGATGCGCAGTGCGCCGAGGTGCTTGACGCGTGCGGGCTCTCGCACCTGGTGTCGCGTCTCGCCGAGGCGGCCAACTGGTCTCTCGTCCTGTCGGGGGGCGAGCAGCAGCGCATCGCCTTCGCGCGCGCACTGCTCTACCGGCCGGAGTGGCTGTTCCTCGACGAGGCGTCCTCGGCCCTGGACGAAGCGGCGGAGCGCAAGATGTATGAGCTCGTCAAGCGGCGCCTGCCGGCGACGACGCTGGTCAGCGTGGCGCACCGCCAGTCGGTTGCGGCCTTTCACGAGCGCCAGCTCGTCATCGAGCCGGCGAGCCGTCGCGTCCGCAGCGAGCCCGTGACGGCGTGAGGGTCGCGGGCGCACGATTCCGGGATGGGAAGGGCGCCTATTTGCCCACCCGCGCGATCAGCTCCATCGCCGCCGCCGGGGCACGCACCTTGCCCTCGTGAATGAAATACACGAACACGTCGCGCGGCTGCACCTTCGCCTGGCGCTTGGGATCGATGAGCTTGAGGTCCCTGGGCACACCGCCCTTGGCCCAGGCCTTGGCGCGCTCGGCCCACGCGTTAAGCGCGTCTCGCGGATAGCCGGTCGCAATATCGTCCCGGCCCTTCTGCAGCCGCAGATAGACGACGTCGCCCACCGGATCGGGAATGGCGGGATAGGTGGCGTGCTCCGCGAACACCGCGGGGATCGAGAATTGCCGGATGAGCGCGATGAACGCCGGCGTGCAGAACGAGGCGTGGCGCGGCTCCACCACATGCCGCAGCTTGGTGCCGTCGAGCTTGGGCGGCAGCAGCTCCAGGAATTTGCCGAAATCCGCCTCGTCGAACGTCTTCGTCGCCGCGAACTGCCACAGGATGGGACCGAGCCGCGAGCCGAGCTCGGTCACGCCGGACTCGAGAAAGCGCTTGATGGAATCGCCCGCCTCCGCCAGCACGCTGCGGTTCACGGCGTAGCGCACGCCCTTCACCGAGAACACGAAGCCCTCGGGCACCTCCTCACGCCACTTGGCGAAGGTCGACGGCGTCTGCGTGCGGTAGAACGTGCCGTTGATCTCGATGGAGGTGAGGTGCCGGCTGGCGTAGCCGAGCTCCTTGGCCTGGCTCAGGCCCTTGGGATAGAACACCCCGCGCCACGGCTCGAACGTCCATCCCCCGATGCCGACCCTGATCTTGCCCTGCTTTGCCATGCGCCATTGTAGAGCAGAGTTGACGGGCGAAGCCAGCACCGGCCCTCGGCTCGGGCATGCGCGGTGGATGCGCCTCATCCGCGCTCACGAACTGCGGCCGGAAGGCCAGGAGGAAGATCGACGGCTTGGGATTAAGGATGCGCGAGGGAATGCGTCCCCGGCCGCAGCGCCCGCCCTTTGCCTCCCCGGCCGCAGCGCCCAAAGGATGCGTCCCCGGCCGGCGCGCGCAAGGTTTGCGTCCCCGGCCGGAGCGCGAGCTTGATCGGAGATCAAGGTCGAGCGCGCAGAGCCGGGGTCTTTCCCCTTGCAGGGGTGAGGATCCCGGAGAGCCTCGCCCCGGCTCATGAGCCGGGCTCGGCTTCCGGGAACGCAAGAGGAGGAGGAGGCGCAGCGGCTGTCCTCTCCAGCGTGCGATTCTCCGGGCCGGGGCTATTCGGCCTTGATGCCGGCCGCCTGGATGATCGGGGCCCAGCGATCGTGCTCCGCCTTGAGCACGGCACGGAACTGGGCCGGCGTGTTGGCGACCGGCACCATGAACTGCGGCTTGAGCCTGTCCACCACCGCCGCCTCGGCCAGAACGGCGATGACATCGGCGTGGATCTTGGCGAGCGTCGCCTCCGGCGTGCCGGCCGGGGCGATCAGGCCGACCCAGGCATCGGCTTCGACGCCGGCGATGCCGGCTTCGCGCAGGGTCGGCAGGTCGGGCAGCAGGGGCGAGCGCTGTGGCGATGTCACAGCCAGCATCGTCAGCTTGCCGTCGCGACCCAGTGACACCACGGCAGCCGCCGGCAGCACGGCCATTTGCACGTCGCCGCGCAACAGCGCGGTCACGGTTGCCGGCGATCCGGCAAAGGGCAGATGCACCACCTTGGCCCCGGCCTTGGCGGCCAGCGATTCCATGGCCAGATGCGAGAGCGAGCCGCGGCCGATGGAGCCATACGTGAAGTTGTCGGGATCGCGGGCCATCCGCCCCAGCAGGTCGGTGACGCTCCTGGCACCGACCTCGCGGTTGGTGACAAGAATGCTCGGCTGCGCCGCCAGGATCGTGATGGGCGCGATGTCCCTGGCTGTCTCATAGGGCATCTTGGCGAACAGCAGGGCATTGATCACCAGCGGCCCAACGATGCTGACGCCCAGGGTGTGCCCGTCGGGAGCGGCCTTGGCGACAGCCGCCGTGCCGGTGTTGCCGCTGGCGCCGGCCTTGTTCTCGATCACGAAAGGCTGGTTGAGCTTCGCCTGCAGCCGCTCCGCGACAATGCGGGCGATCATGTCGGGGGTGGAGCCGGCAATGAACGGCACGACGATGGTCACCGCCCGCTCCGGCCAGCCCTGCGCGCTCAATGGCGCGGATAGCGCCAGGCCGAGTACGGCAGCGAACAACTTGCGAAGCATGCGTCCCCCTCGCTGCAATGCAGCCACCTTGAACGGACGCATCCACCCCGGGGGGCGGATAGCCGTCGCATCCCCTTCAGTCTTGAGCCGATTATGCACGTCCCGCAAGGAGGCCGCCAAGGCCCGACCTCGCGCTTGCGCCGGCCATCGAGTTGACGGATAGGTGACGCATGCGTCGCCATTTCCTCATCATCGCCAATCCCGGTGCCGGCTTGCGCGGCTCGCCGCTCGTCGACCAGGTGACGACGGTCCTCCGCCAGGCCGGCGCATCGGTGACGTGCAGGCATCCGGCAGATGTCGAAGCCACCCGGCAGGCCGCACGTGCGGCTGCCTCGTGCGGGCACTACGATGCCCTGGTCGCCGCGGGTGGCGACGGCACCATTCGCCAGGTGGCTGCCGCCCTGCTCGGGACGGACGTGCCGCTCGGTATCGTGCCGGTCGGCACGGGCAACGTGCTCGCCCACGAGATCGGCCTCGTCCCCAATGCCGGCGCCATCGCCCGGACGTTGATGCACGGCCCGACGGCGGCCGTCATGTGCGCCCAGGCGAACAACGAGCCGTTCCTGCTCATGGCCGGTGCCGGCTTCGACGGCCGCGTGGTCGCCGCCCTGGACCACCGGTTCAAGAGCTACGTGGGAAAGGCCGCCTACGCCGGGCCGCTGCTCGGCGCCCTGGTTCGCCCCATCGATGCATTGACGGTCACCGTCGACGGCCACCGCCACGAGGCGAGCTGGGTCGTCGTCGCCAACGCCCGCCACTATGGCGGGCGCTTCGTGCTGGCGCCGCGCACCGGCATCCAGGAGCGCGGGCTGCAGGCCGTGCTGTTCAAAGCCACCAATCGTGCGGTGCTGATCGGCCAGCTCCTGAGCCTCGCCACCGGCCGGCTCGATGCGCGCGCGCAAGGCCGCGGCGACGTGGCGATGCTGCCGTGCGCCCGCGTGACCATCACCGCGCACCACCCGGTGCCGGCCCAGATCGACGGCGACGCCTTCGGCTCCACGCCGCTGCAGATCGAAGCGGGCCCGGCACACCTGCAACTCATCCTGCCGGACCCGTCGCTTCGCGCCGCTGCCGAGGCGCGTTAACTAATTGTTAACCAAATCATCCAAGCCTGTCAGCCGGTGCCTTTCGACGCTGGAAGCAGGCGCACCGCAAGCCAGGGACAAGCTTCCGGACCTAAGGCGTATCTAGAGGCTCGAGACTCGCAAGCTCCGGGTCGGGCACGCCTGAAACTGAGAGGATGCGTGAGAGCACGCATACAAGAATTACCGAGAGCGAGGCGGACATGGATGGGGCCGCCGTCACCAGCTCTCGGATTTGGTAAGCCGCGGGGTTTCCGTGGTCCCGTCCCGAACCGCTGGATCAAGCCGATCTTTGCTGCCGCAAGCGATGCTTCAGCGCCTGCTGGCGCCGGGCGGCGCGCGCGGCATGGCGACCGTTCAGCTCTACCTATCGATGGAGTGGCACATGAAGCGCCTCTGTCACCGGTGTGGCGTGTCTCCACGTTCGCTGAGCCCAAGGGCCAGCCTCACGCTGCGACCCAAGCCCGATTTCAAATGGGTGCTTCTGTGGCGCGACAACCAACGCCATCGTCCACCAAGTAAGCGCTGATGCGGCTCTGCCGGCGGGGTGGTGCGAACCGCCGCCGGCCACGCGATTTGAGGCCGGCCCTGTGGCCGGCCTCTTTGGCTTGGAAGCCGTCATCGCTGCGGACGCCCGCCCTGCAAGGCGAGCCGGATGGCGATTTCAACGGGCGAGTAGTCGCCGTCCTCCCGCTCGAGCCGAAAGGGCTCGCGGGGATGCAGCGGCGGCTGCGCCATGAACCGCGGCGCCGATCCATGGTGCGGCTGGGCGGCGTGGATGACGAAGGGATGGCAGAGATAGACGGTGCCGGCCTCCCCGGTCGCCAGAGCCTGCGGCTGGTCGGCAGCCACTTCATCGAGCACCAGGTGCGACATCCCCGCCTCGCCGGCGGGTTCCAGAAGCCGTGCCATGTCCCGGTGCGAGCCGATCCGGATCCGGGTCGGCGCATCTTGTTCCCCCACATCCGAGAACAGGAGCAGCATCAGCAGTGCGCGGCCACGGGAGGTCACGTTCACCCGCCACGAGAGGAAATCATTGGCGTCCGCCGTGCCCGACGCGTCGGGGAAGCTGAGATCGACATGCCAGCCGGCATCACCCGGATCCTCAGGCCTCGGAAACCGCACGGGAAAGGTGCCGAGGTCGGCGCGCGGATACCAGCGGCCCTTTCCCACAAGCCGATCGAACGCGGCGTGGAGCACTGGGGTATTGACGGCTTTGCGGAAGGGCTCCTGGCCGTAGTAGCCGAGCCGGATGACCGGCTGCGTCCAGGTTGCCGGGTCATCGGCTTCGCACGGCATGTCGCGCCAGAGGATGGCGCGGCATTCATCGGCCAGGGCCCTGGGAAAGGCCCGGTCTATCCGCACAAATCCGTCGTGAATGAATTGCTGCACCTGCGCGTCGCTGAGCGCGCACGCCGGCTGCTGTTCAAGGGCAGGCATGATTGTCCTCATATCGCTGAGCCCCGGGGCATCGCCCGTGCGATGCGGGATTGGCGAGGCTCACATGGGTCCGCGGGCATGCCGCAGCCCGTGATGGCTGCACGGCGCACCCCCATCTTCCGCCCGCACTGCGGGCTACGCAGCTTAGTGGCTGGGGAAGAAGACCGAAGCGATATGGAACGTGCGGATCATCATCATGGTGCCCCCGCCTATCATAGGTGCATTCGAAAGACAACGCGCGGGTTCAAACAGGTTCGCCGAGCGATGGCATGCTGCCGACGGCGAAACACTCTACTCCGGCAGCACGGGCGGACGCGACAGGCCCATGACGCCCAGCATATTGACAAGCGCGTTGAGGCGTTCCGCGCGATAGGCCTCGATGTCGAGCTTGCCATAGTCGAGAAAGCCCTTGCCGGTCTTGAGGCCGATGCGACCCTCGCGCATGTTGCGCTCGATGATCTCGGGCGCGGCATAGCGCTGATCGCCCAGCGCCTCGGCGAGATAGCGGCTGGCGTAGTAGAGAATATCGCCGCCGCCGTAATCGATGAACTCCAGCATCCCCAGGTTGGCATAGCGAATGCCGAAGCCGTACTTGATGGCCTTGTCGATGTCCTCGGGCGAGGCGACACCCTCCTCCACCAGGCGCGCGGCCTCGTTCATGGCGAGCGCCTGGATGCGCGGCACGATGTAGCCCGGCCGCGCCGCGCACACGACGGGCACCTTGCCGATGCCTTCGAGCAGGGATTTCAGGCGCTCCGTTGTTGCAGGCGCGGTGCGGGCGCCGGGCGACAGCTCCACGAGCGGGATGACGAATGCGGGATTGAGCCAGTGCGCGTTGAGAAAGCGCTCCGGCCGCTCGACCGCGGGAGACAGGTCGTCGACCAGGATGGTGGAGGTGGTGGACGCGATGATGGGCGCCGCGCCCGCGACCCTGGAAATGCGGGCGAACACCTGGCGCTTGAGGTCAAGCCGCTCAGGCACACCCTCGAAAATGACGGCGGCCGCGCGCAACGCACCGTCCGCCTCCGCCTCCCGCTGCACCGATACGCGCGCCGCAATGCCATCGACGGCGGACGGCGCGAACAGGCCGAAGCCGGCGAGCGTGGCGAGAGTGGCACGCACTTCGCCCAGGGCTTCATCCGCGGCACGGGCATAGCCCGCCTCGTCGCGTGCCTTGACATCGACGATGGTCATGCGGTGCCCGGCATAGGCGAACACGATGGCGATGCCGCGCGCCATGCGGCCCGTGCCGAGGCAGACAACGGGCGGGCGGGCGCTCATCGGAACCCCGTGGCGAGCAGCGATTTGAGGCCCGCCGCATCGAGATGGCCGAGCCCCAGGCGCGCAAGCGTTCGCCCCGTGCGCATGAAATCCTCCCCGCATACGGCCGAGCCGATGGCGAGAAACGCACGCACCAGCGGCGTCTCCACGCCGGCCAAGGCTCCGACCGAGGCCAGGAACGACAGGCCGATACGCACGTCCTCCAGCATGTAGCGATGCTCGGTCAGCACGATCCTCTCCCGCCAGTCGCCGGAGTCGGTCAGCTTGTCGTGCGAGCCGCGGCCGTACATCCACTCCTCGCCCTCGCGCGCGTAGTGGTTGGCGAGCGGGAAGTGCGGTGCGCCGTAGCCCAGCGCTTGGCGGATCGCGATCCGCTCCCGATCCAGCGCATCGGTGACGCGGCGGGCAGCCGGCTGCGTGCCCTCCTTGTGGATGTCCCAGCGCTCGAAATGCTCCAGCGGCGCGGCGTTCATGGTGATGAGCGGCGGGTGGATGATCGGCCCGGCATTCATCAAGGCCCCCGACAGCGCGTCGCCGCAGGGCTCGATCACACCGGGAAACGCGCGGCCGATCACAGCCAACGCATGGGTTTGCCGCGTGAGTGGAAACACGCCCGTGGGCAATCGCTTGGCGCGGATGGTGATCGCCGCCTCGAAGGGCCCATGCTTGCGCGTGAGCCATGGCAGCGTGCCGGTTTCCGCGAAGGCCACCTCGGCGCGGTTGCCCGCATCCCGCGCCGTCTTGGCAAACAGAACGGAGCCGAACGTCCCGGGCGGCAGGAACACCACCTGGCCGTCGGCCAGATGCGGCGCGAGCGCGCGGGCGATATCGGCCTGCGCCGTCGCCGGAGCCGGGCACAGAACGAGGTCGGCACCGCGCACGGCCTCGGCCATGTCGGATGTGACCAGCGCCGGACGCGCCATGTGCTGCCCGCGGAAATCCTTGACCGTGATCAGCCCGCCGGCGGCATTGTGGGCCAGGACCGCCGCCCGATCGCGCCGCCACAGGCGCACCTCGTGGCCGGCCAGCGCCAGATCACCGGCTGCCGCCAACGAGCCATTGCCACCGCCCAGAACGGCGAGTTTCATCTCTCTTCTGCTCCGTCGCCGGCGTTTGCCCGCCCGCGCTGACAGTCCCGTCGCCACCAAGCTCCCCAGCCCGTTCCCCAACCCGTTCCTTGAGCCGGAAATGCTGCACCTTGCCCATGGCGTTGCGCGGCAGGTCATCCACGAACACGTATTCGCGCGGCACCTTGTAGCGCGCCAGCTGGGCGAGGCAAAAGCGCTCGATCTCCGCCGGCTCCGCGGCAACGCCCGGCCGAGCCACGACGTAGGCGACCGGCACCTCCTGCCATTTCTCGTCTGCGCGGCCGATGACCGCCGCATCGGCCACGGCCGGATGCCGGCAGAGCACGCGCTCCACCTCGGCCGGATAGATGTTCTCGCCGCCGGAGATGATCAGGTTCTTCTTGCGGTCGTGGATGTAGAAGTGACCGTCCTTGTCGCGCACGCCGATGTCGCCGCTGTAGTACCAGCCCTCGCGCAGCGTCTCCGCCGTCGCCTGCGGGTTGCCCCAGTAGGCGCAGAGCACGTTGGGCCCCCGCACCACCACCTCGCCCGCCGTGCCGGCTGCCACCTCGCATCCGGCATCGTCGACCACGCGCGCCTCGCACACCAGGCCCGGCAGTCCGGTGGAGCCCGGCCGGCGCCAGTCACCCGACAGCCTGGTATAGACCGCCACGGGGCACGTCTCGGTGGAGCCGTACACCTGCAGCACCGGCGTGCCGCGGCTGGTGAAGGCCTCGACCAGGCGCTGCGGCACCTGCGTGGAGCCCGTGGTCATGGCGCGCAGGCTGTCGAGCTTGGTTGTCGCCCAGCGCGGATGCTCGATCATGGCCTGGATGGTGGCCGGCACGAGCACGGTCAGCGTCGGCCGGTCGCGCCCGATGGCCTCGAGCGCGGCCTCCGGTGCGAAGCGCGCGTGCAGCGTCACGGTAGCGCCCAGCTGCAGCGCCGGCGTGGTCTGGATGTTGAGCCCACCCACGTGGAACAGCGGCAGCACGGTGAGCACATGATCTTGCGCGGTCATGTCGTGCATGTGCTGGCTCATGACGGCGTTCCACACCAGCGCCTCCTGCCGCAGCACCGCGCCCTTGGGATGGCCCGTCGTGCCCGAGGTGTAGACGATGAGCAGCGGACAGCCTGTATCGACGTTGTCGCCGTGCCCATCGCCGCTTGCCGCCTGCAGCAGGGCCGTGTGCGCAAGACCGCCGGCCGGCGTGAAGTCGAGGCCGATGGCGTGCACCTGGGGCAGCGCTGCAGCGAGCGGCTCCACGATCGGCGCGAACGCCTGCTCCAGCAGCAGCGCCTTCACGCCGGCATCGCGCAGGATGTAGAGCTGCTCCGGCACGGCAAGGCGCCAGTTGACCGGCACCAGCATCGCGCCGAGCCGCGCGCAGGCGTAGAGCAGCACCAGATAGTCGGGGCAATTGGCGGCGAGGATGGCAACGCGATCGCCCCGCACAATGCCGAGCTGCGATTTCAGCGCGCGCGCCGTCTCGCCAATGCGCTGCGCCAGCGCGGCATAGGTCAGCGTGCCGCCGCCGAAGCGGATGGCCGCCTTGTCGGGCGCAAAGGCGGCGTTGCGGTCGATCAGGTCGGCGAGGTTCATGAGACTAAGGGCGCGCGCAGACTGGCCTCGCAACCTTGCTCCGAAACCCGGGCCGCTGTCATGCCGGAATTTCACGGTGGGCGACGATCGACCCCCCGGCTCGCACAGGGTGTCGTTCCCTCTCCCCATTCTGCATGGGGGTTGGGGTGCCGCCAGCGCGAACGGCTTCCGGCCTACGGGCGCGACGGCAGGGCGCGAAGCGGCGAAGCCGGTGTGAGTCCCTCTCCCATTCTTTGCTGGGGAGAGGGCAGGCTCACAGCGTCGGGCTCCAGGGCACCATGGTCTCGCGATAGCCCGTCGCGGTCTTCTCGATGTAGGCCCGCGCCGGGAACGGATAGTGGAAGGCCTGCACCATCATCTTGTCGGCCGCCAGCATGTCGTAGACCTTGCGCCGCGTCGCCTCCGCCGCGGCCGCATCCTGGTCGAACATCAGGTGCCAGCCCGGGTTGCGCACGAACAGCGGCAGGTTGGTGATGTCGGCCTGCACGAACACCTTGTCGTTGCCCGACGCGATGATGTGCGAGTTGTGGCCCGGCGTGTGGCCGTAGCTGGCGACCGAGGTGATGCCCGGTGCCAGCTCCTTGTCCGGCTCGTAGGGCGTGACCTTGCGGCCAAGCCCATCGAACACGCGGCGCAGCCCTGTGAACACGCCCTTCATGCGGTCGCTCGTCTGCTTGCCCATCTCGGCGTCGTCCATGAAGTATTTCCACTCCGCGGCCGGCACCAGGATCTCGGCATTGGGGAACGAGGGCTTGTTGTCGGGCGTCAGCAGGCCGTTGATGTGGTCGGCGTGGAAGTGCGAGATGATGACGGTGTCGACCTGGTTGCGGTCGATGCCCGCGGCCTTGAGGTTGCCGTGGAACTGGCCGGCAGCACCCTTGCTGCGCTCGAAGTTGGCCTCGCCCGTGCCGGTATCGATCACCACGAGCTTGGTGCCCGTGTTGACGACGATCGGCGAATAGGGAACGGCGACCATGTCCGGGCCCGGCGAGAGGAAGGCGTCGACCAAGCCCTTGTTCACCTCGTCCCGGCTCTTGTTAGCGACGAAGCCGTCCGGGAACTTGAAGCGGTTGACGCCATCGGTGACGACTGTCACCTCATGGGTGCCCACCTTGTAGCGATACCAGCCCGGGTTCTGTGTTCCGGCCGGCGGCGCGGCGGCCTTGGCGGGTGACGTCGCCCGGGGGGCGAGGAGGCCAGCGCCGGTGGCGAGAGCACCGGCCAATACGCTGCGGCGATCGATTTCGGTCATGTGTCTCTCCCTGAAGCTCGGGCTCTTGTGGCCCGTGGAGTTGCCAAACGGCGGGGCCGGGCGTGCCATTCGGCTCCCGGCTGGCATACACCATACCAATTTTGGCGATGTCTGTCGAAAGGCCGACGGGCGGCACATGCGATAGCGGCAACGTCTTGCCGATCCGGCGTTTTTCTCGGCCGCGGCGGCGGGGCTACGCGTCCGTCTCGCCCGGCGCGTACAGGCTCTCGCGGCCGAGGCGATCGAGACAGATTTCCGCGGTCCACGGCAGCATCAGCGAGCCGCAGCGGCTGTCGCGATAGATGCGCTCCAGGCTCAGGTTCTTGAGCATGGCCTGCCCGCCGCAGGTGCGAATGGCCTTGGCGGCCAGCGCATTGGCGTTCTCCATCACCGTGAACTGGGCGGCGTAGGCGCGCAGCACCTGCTCGCTGGTGGGATCGGCGCGCGCCTCGCTCACCGCCTGGAACCACAGCGCCTTGGTCTGCTCCAGCGTGATGCGCATCTCGGCGACCGCGATCTGCTTGGTCGGAAACATGCGCCGCTTGACGGGGGGCGTGCCCGGCAGCTCGCCGCGCAGATAGGCGACCGTGAAATCATAGGCCGCCTGCGCCAGCCCCATGTAGGTGGGCGACAGCGTGAGGAACATGTGCGGCCAGGACGTCGCGGCGCGGAAATAGACCCCGCGCGGCATCAGCATCTCGTCCTCGGCCACGAACACGTCCTTGAAGAGGAGCGTGCGCGAGACCGTGCCGCGCATGCCGAGGGGGTCCCAGTCCCCCACCACGGACACGCCCTGCGTGTTGGCGGGCAGCGCCAGATAGAGGGTGTTGCGCCGGCTGGCGACGTCGCCTTCCGCGCGCTCCGTGCACAGCACGCCATAGTAGTCGGCAGCGCCCGACAGCGAGGCGAAGATCTTCTTGCCGTTGACCACAAACCCGCCGTCCACGGGCTTGGCCTCGGTGCCGAACGCGGCGGCTCCGGCCGCCGCCGCACCGCCTTCGGAGAACGGCTGCGAATAGACGGCCCCGTCCGCGACGATGCGCCGGTAGTGCAGGCTGCGGCGTGCTGCGTGCTCGGCCCGCTCCGCGGCGCTCATGTCCAGATCGTCGGCCAGCGCACCGGTCCACAGCGTCGAGCACACGTGCATGTTCCAGGAGAGCGCGGTGGCACCGCAATAGCGGCCGAGCTCCGCCGCCGCCAGGCAATAGGTGCGGAAGCTGGCGCCGGCGCCGCCCTCGGCCTTCGGCACGCAGATGCCGAGCAGACCTTCGCCGTGCATGTCGCGGAAGGTCTCGATCGGAAAGGTCGCGTCGCGATCGTGCCGGGCCGCCCGCGGCATCAGCACGCGGAGACCGAAGGCACGCGCCTTGTCGATCAGCGCCGCCTCGTGCGGGGCGAGACGGAACGCAGCGGGATCGAAGATCGGTGCGTCGGCGGCGTGCTGGTCGAGATCGCGAGGGTTCATCGGGGGCCATTCAAGGTGCGGCGGGCGCGAGCGCTTCGCGCAGGAAGCTCAGGATAGCAGCATCGAAGGCGTCTGCCGCCTCGAGATTCGGCAGGTGTCCGATGCCGGCGAGACACACGTAGCGGGCACCCGCAATCTTGCGCGCCATGCGCTCCACAACCGATGCCGGCGCATTCGGATCCTGCGCGCCCGCCACGCACAGCACAGGGACGGCGATCTTGCCCAGGTTGGCGCGCTCGTCGAAGCCGACCAGGCACCTGACCGCGGCGCGGTAGGTCTCGGCCGGAACCGCAGCCATGACCGCGACGGCATGCGCACGCCCGGCCCGGTCCGCCGATGGGCCGATCATGCGCTCGACCAATGCAGGCGCCAGGTCCGCCATGGTCTTTCCGGCATCGAGCGGCCCCAGCCTGTCGGCGATGAATGTCCGTTGGAACGCTCCGTCCGCGTTGCCGAATGCGGGGCTGGTGCAGGCGAGCACGGCCGCGCGATACCCGTCCGGCCGGCGCCGCAGCGCCGTCTGCGCAATCATGCCGCCCATCGAATGCCCCGCCAGCACGGGCTTGTGCACACCGAGCCGATCGATCGCCGCCTCGACATCGGCGGCCAGGCCGTCGAAATCCATAGCTTCGACCGGCGGCCGCCCGCCGTATCCCGGCAGGTCCAGCGCCACCGGCATATAGCCGGCGGCTGCGAAGCTTTGCATCTGCGGCGCCCAGATGCTGGCCGCTCCACCGATGCCGTGGATGAACACGACCGCAGGTAAAGGTCCATCGCTCGCCGGCATGCACACGATCCCTGCGCCTCTTGCACAGCGCTGATCCTAGTGTCCCGATCGCGAAGTTCGCCGATCTTGCAGCAGGCGCTGAACGAACTTCGCGATCGAAAGGACACTAGCAAGCTCATGGTTCTAGTGTGATTCAGATCGAGAAATTCGCTCAGTAGGCGGGCTGCGAGGAAGGGCGAATTTCTCGATCATCACACTAGAATCCTTCCATCCTTGGTGGAACGACCAAGCGCGGGGCCGCCCTCGTCCTGAGCTTGTCGAGGACGGGCTGCGCCCACCAACGCCGTAACTGGGCACGCTCACCACGGGGGCCGTCGGCGAGCCAACCGCAGCCGGAAAGCGTCAGCCGCGCCCCGCCGGCTACGTGCTCCCGAACGGGGCAATCAAGCGCCGTGCGGCCCGTGCATCGGGATTTCTTGAGCTTGGGCAGCGCGCCTACACTGGATGCCTACACTGGGCGCCTACACTGGGCGCCGCGTCGAGGCGACGATCTCGGCGGTGAACTGCACGCCGAAATGACGACCGTCACGCCAGGCAACCCGGCACTGCACCTCGGTCCGGTCGGGGCAGAAATAGAGGAGGAGGGCATCGGGGAGCTGCTCGGAAACCCTGGGCGGCTGCGTGCGATCCAGCTCGAGCCGCGCACCGCCGTGCGACAGGTCCCGCACGGTGCACCACCACGGCTCGGCCTGGCCGTCCATGAAGAGCATGGCGGCCACCGTGAACACCGGCAGACGCGCGTCGTCGCGGGGTTGGGCTTCGCTGGGACTGTCGGGCAGGCCGGCCGCCGAGCGGGCGGGGGCTGCATGCAATCGGTGCCGCGTTGGCATGCTTTCACTCCTGATGCGGCGTTGGGCCTCATAGGACGATGCAATTTTCACACGCGGCGCTTAACAACGGGTTTAGGGCACGGCGCAACCGGCAAAGTGCGTATACAGCGCGAAGACGAAGGCCGCCCAGGTCCCCCCGGGCGGCCGCAACGGATCGAGGCGAACGGCACCTGTCGGCGCCGCCCCTATCAAGCTTGCTGAATGGCCGACAGCTTCCAGCCTTCCGCCAGCTCGCGATGATCCCGCCGGAAGGTCCACAGCTCGGTGGCCTCCGTGGGAACGTCGCGATTGCCCGCGATCACACGGCCGGTGTTCCGGTCCAACGTCACGTCGATCATCGAGAAGCGCATGGCGACGGTGGCATAGTCGGTGCCGGGCTCCTGCCAGGCCTCGGCCAGATCACCCTGCAGAAGCTTCACGTCGGACACCTCGAAGCGAACACCCTTGCGCTGTTCCTCGGCCAGATCCTGGCTGAAGTAGGACAACATCTCCGGTGTCGTCATGTTGCCGAGCGCGTTGGTGTCCTCGCGGGCGTAGGCGGTTTGCACCTTGCCCAGAAGCTTCTCGAAGGCATCGTAGTCGTCCTGACCGATGGTGAGATCGGAGCCTGGTGTCGCGCCGCCGCCAATCCCACCCAGGCCCTGCCGGTTGCTCAGCATGTCACGCAGCGACGGCGATGGTCCGGGACCAGTCGAGGCGCGCGCCAGCGCTGGCTGGTTGCGATTGCGGAAGTAGCTCATGACCAGGAAAATCACACCGGCAATCAGCGCGGCCTGCAGCAAGAGGCCCAGGAACGACGCCAACCCGCTAAGCCCGCCGAACAAGCCCGAGCCCGACAGCAGTCCGAACAGGCCGGCGCCGAGCAAGCCGCCCATCAGCAATCCGCCGAAGCCGCTGCCGAAGCGGGAAGGCGCGGTTGCGGTCGAGGGGGTCTTCACGCCCTGCGCGGCCGTGGCCGTGCCGGGCTGGGTCATCGAGCGCTCGATGGGCGCAGCCGGCTTCGGCGCCGTATTGGTGGACGGGGGCGCAGTGTAGGTGCGGCTGCCACGGCTGCCGGAACTGCCTCCGCCTCCGACGCGGGCATCCGCCGCATCGATCATGAAAGCCAACGTGGCCGCGAGCGCCAGCACTAGACTGCCCGAGCGCGCTAATGACATTTTTTCCTCACGTTCGATTTTGATGAAGCCGTTTGACAGGACGCTATATGGGGACCCGCAAACGGAATGTCACGCAATTGTGTACGCTGCATTGCAGCAACTGCACAGCTCCGTCGGCGCCCTTTCTCCCTGACCATCAACGGCAGGTTGTATCGCCAGGGTTTAGCCGGCATTCTATGGTGCAGCACCAGTGCCGCCAGGACAGCGAGTGCATGCGATGCGCGAACAGATCCGGGAAGGTTTCGAAGTGTTCGTCTCCGACGGAGACCATGCCTTCGGCGCCGTCCGCCAGGTGGCCCCGCACGGGCGGCCGGAACTGGTCGTCTACGTAGAGAACGCGGGTGATTTCTTCGTTCCCCTCGCGGCCGTGAAGGCCGTCCACGGGCAAAAGGTGATCCTGGACTGCGGCAAGCTGGATCCTCGCCTCAGGCGCGCCATCGGCCATGCGCACGACACGGAGGATCCAAGCATCTGACGCCCATGCCCATCCTCTTTGACACGCCCCGCAAGAGTTCGTGACCCAACGGCCATAATTCCGGCCGGATGGTTTGTGTTATCGGCTCGCACTGAAACTGTCGGAGCATCGAACGGGGCATGGTCGCGAGGCCCCAGGTCATAGTCGGCAAGTGGTGACATGAGCGTTGCGAGCCCAAGCGAGGACATGCGTGACACCGGCGGCTCGCTTCCCGCCTTCGTGGAAAGGGCCCGCGAGGACGCGCAATGCCGCGCGGCCCTGGCGCGCGTCGGCTACAGGCAGGTCAGGGCTGCCTATGCGGAACAACTGCGGGCCGACGCGGACGCGGTCACCTTCCGGGGTCTTGAACGCGAGAGCCTCTCGCCGCCGATGGACCTGGTGCGCGATTGGCTGAAGGGGGACCGCAGACGCAATCTCTCCCATGCGCGGTGGACGTTCCTCGGAACGATGCTGGCGACCATCGTCACCGGCCTTGCGTTTGCTGCCGCCTATTCGATCCTGGGCTAGCGTTCTTGGTGGATTGACCAAGCCGCGGGCTCGCCCGCGTCCTGAGCGCGTCGAAGGACGGGCTGCGCCCACCAACGGTCGTGGTTCGACAAGCTCACCACGGGGTCGGCGAAGCCGTCCGCGAGGCAACCTCAACCGGAAAGGCGCTGGATGCCCTGCTTGCTGCACGGGTTGATCGCGACGGCCGTCGTGTGCCAACGTCGCTCAGGTTTCTCCTGCGCTGCCACGAGGATGCCGCATGTGTCGCAACATCAAAACCCTGCACAACTTCGCGCCGCCGGCCACAACCGATGAGATTCGCGCCTCCGCGCTCCAGTTCGTGCGCAAGCTGAGCGGATTCACGCGGCCGTCCCAGGCCAACCAGCAGGTCTTCGATCGGGCCGTCGATCAGGTGACCGAGGCGGCACACGAGCTTCTCGCCTCGCTCGTCACGACGGCCCCGCCGCGGGACCGCGAGGCGGAGGCTGCGAAGGCGCGGGCGCGGTCGGCGCACCGCTTCGCCCGGTCTGCGGATTGACCTTGGAAGACAGCTGCACCCTCACGACGATCGATCGCCGGCCTAGCGCGCGAAAATCCTGGCCAACATCGCGCGCAGGCGCGCTGCAAGCACCTGAAGCACCAGCGACAGCCCGCCGACAGGCACCTGGGCCACGGCGGCGCCGGACAACTGCGCGTCGATGTTCTGCGCGAACGTTTCGCCGATGCGGCGCGCCAGGTCCCGCGCAATCGCCGAGCGGCCGAGCTGCGCCAACAGCCCGGTGAGCGCGTAGCTGATGGTCACCGCAACGCGCGTTGCCTCTCCGCCCGCTTCCCCCGTCGTGGCCGACAGCCGGTAGTCGACGCTGCCGCTGACCTGCGATCCGCTCCTGCGGTCGCCCCCGCGCCCCTCGATGAGCTGTCGATACTCTCCCGGAAACGGCTTGACGCTGCCCTCCCCGGCAAAGCTGGCCGCAATGGGCCCGAGCTTGACCTCGATGCGCCCGGAAATATTGCCGTCGCGCGGCGGACCGTCGAGGCTGGCACCCGGCATGCAGCGCGCAACCGCCTGCGGGTCCGACATGAGCTGCCAGACCACCTGGCGCGGATGCTCGAGCACGAACGATTGGGCCAGGCGCACCGTGCCGTCCACGTCCTCGATGTCGCCAACGGTGACGCGGACGGGCTTGCGGGCCACGGCCGGCCGCGCGGGAGGAGGCGGGGCAGCCCGGCTGACCTCGCGCCCGCCGGCCGGGGTAGGGTCGGGGAAGGCGACTGAGGCGCCGGGTCCCGGCGCCGGCCCCAGCCAACCGTTCGCGGTGGGGGCGGTGGATGGCGCGAAACCGGCCCGCTCGTCCATGACGCGTGCAACCGCGTTGACGATCCCCATGTAGCCCGTGCAGCGGCACAGGTTGCCGCTCATCTCGGTGCGGATCTCGGCACGCGAGAGCCCGCCCTTTCTGCGCACGAGATCGCGGGCCGCAATCAGCATGCCGGGCGTGCAATACCCGCACTGCAGCGCGTGCTCCTCCGTGAAGGTCTGGCGCAACCGGCTCATCAGTGCATCCTCGTCGAAGCCCTCGATCGTGCGGATACCGCTGCCGTCGCAGGCCACCGCATAGGTGATGCACGAGCGCGCGATCTCGCCGTCGATCTCGACCGTGCACGCGCCGCAGATGCCGTGCTCGCAGCCCACATGCGTGCCGGTGAGCAGCAATTGCTCGCGCAAGAAATCCGCCAGATTCGTGCGCGGGGTCACGTCGCCTGCAACGGGCCGGCCGTTGACGGTAAGCGCTATTTTCATGCGGCGTAGGCCCTTTGGTAGGCGCGGTGCAAGGCGGCGGCGTGCAGAGTGAGCTCGTAGTCGTCGCCGGTGAAGTGCGCGCCTTTGAGGAGCTGGCGCGCATCCTCGACCGTCACGCTGCCCGATCCCGGCGCTGCCCGCGTCTCCATGACGAGCGGCCGACCGCCGGTGGCCCCGGCCACCGCGCAAAAATAGGCGCGCTCCGGATCGTCGACGACGACGCCGATCGCCTCGGCGAACTCGCCCGTCTTGCGGCAGATCTTGTGGTAGCCGAAGCGCGCCCGCGAGGAGAGCTTGCGGATGCGGATGCCGGTAATGAGCTCGTCCGCGCCAAGCTCCGTTTCCATCGCGCCCCGCACGAATGCCGACAGGGGCACCCGCCGGCTGGACCGGACGCCGGCAATGGCGATCTCGGCCCCCAGCGCCGTCAGGGCCGAGAGCCAGTCGGCCGCCGGATCGGCATGCGCGAGGCTGCCGCCGATGGTGCCGCGCGTGCGCACGGCGCGATAGGCGATGCCGCGGGCCACCTGCGGCAGGAAGCCGCCGGTCGGATCGGGCGTGCGGCCGTCCTCGATGGCGGCATGCGTGACCGTGGCGCCGATCATGACCGCGTCCTTGTCGTCCGTGACCGCCGCCAGCTCGGCGATGCGGCCGATGTCGACGAGGACGGCCGGCTGCGCCAGGCGCAGGTTGAGCATGGGCCCCAGCGTCTGGCCGCCGGCCAGAACTTTCGCGTCGGGCGTCGTGGCCAGCAGGCGCACGGCCTCCTCCACCGTCTGCGGCCGCAAATAGTCGAACGGGGCGGGCTTCATGCGGCGGCCGCGCGCTGACGTGCGCTCCCGATGGCCTCCACGATCCGCCGCGGCGTGATGGGCGACACGAGCAACTCGGCACCCAAGTCCTTCAGCGCGTCGTTGATGGCATTGGTGATGGCTGCGGGCGGGGCGATGGCGCCGCCTTCGCCGATTCCCTTCTGGCCGAAGCGCGTATAGGGCGAGGGCGTCTCCATGTGCAGGATGCGAACATCGGGCACCTCGGTCGGCCCTGGCAGGATGTAGTCGGAGAGCGTCGAGGCGAGCGGCTGGCCCTGGCCGTCGTAGCGCATCTCCTCATAAAGCGCCGTGCCGATGCCCTGCGCCACGCCGCCGTACACCTGGCCGTCGACGATCATGGGGTTCACCAGAACACCGCCGTCCTCGACGATGGCATAGTCGAGGATCTCCACTTCTCCCGTCTCGGGGTCGACGGCAACGACGGCGGCGTGGGTCGCATAGCTGAAGGTCCCCGTATCGCGCTTGGCCTTGTATCCGCCGGTCAGCTCAAGTCCGCCCGGATTGAGGTCGCCCGGGAGGTCCTGCGGCCGCCGGTACCAGGTGCGCGCCACCTCCGCCACGGCCATGCGGCCCGAGGGGCCGACCACGTCGCCGCCTTCGATGCGCACGTCCTCGCGGCGGGCCTGCAGCAGGCCGGCGGCAATGCGCAGGATGCGGTCGGCCAGCTCGTCGCAGGCGGCCGCCACGGCACCGCCCGACATGATCATGCAGCGCGAGCCCCACGTGCCCGTCGAGTACGGCGTCTCGGCGGTATCGCCGTGCACCAGCTTGATGCGCTCGTGCGGCACGCCGAGGATCGAATGCGCCACCTGCGACAGCGTCGTCTCGAGGCCCTGCCCGTGGCTGTGCGCGCCGATCCTCAGCTCCAGCCCGCCGTCGGGCGTGAACCGGGCCTGGCACTGCTCGTAGCCCGGCACGAACGGGATGCCCCAGGCGGCGTAGACGCTGGTGCCATGCCCCGCCTGCTCGGCGTACATGGCAAAGCCGATGCCGATGCGCCGCCCGTCGGGCTCGGCCCGCCGCTGCCGCTCCCGCACTTCGGCGAAGCCGATTTCCTCGATCGCCTGCCGCAACGCCTCGGGATAGTCGCCCGAATCGAAATGCCGCTTGGCGATGTTGTCGAACGGCATCTGCTCGGGGCGCACGAGGCTCTTGAAGCGCAAATCCTTCGGCTCGATGCCAAGCTCGCGCGCCAGCGCGTCAAGTGTCACCTCGAGTGCGAAGCACACGCCCGTGCGGGCCACGCCGCGATACGGCAGGATCGGCGGCTTGTTGGTGGCAACCGAATGGGTCCGGCACCGGTAATGGGGGAAGTCGTAGAGCCCCGGCAGTATGGAGCCGATCTGACCCGCCTCCAGGCAGGCCGAGAAGGGATAGGCCGAGTAGGCGCCGGAATCGACGGTGGCCTCGCAATCGAGCGCCAGCAGCCGGCCGTCGGCATCCGCATAGGCGGTGAGGATGTAGTGGTGCTCGCGGCAATCGGCGCCCGCGATCAGGTTCTCGCGCCGGTCCTCCAGCCACCGGAGCGGGACGCCCAGCTTGCGCGTCGCCCAGGAGAGCGCAACCTCCTCGGGCAGCAGGATGCCCTTGTAGCCGAAGCCGCCCCCCACATCGGGCGCCACCACGCGCACCCGCCCCTCGTCCAGCCCCAGGCATTCGGCAAGGCCCGTGCGCACGATGTGGGGCTGCTGGGTGGAGCTGGTGACGATCAACTGGTCGAGCCTCGTGTTCCAGCTCGCGATCACGCCGCGGCCCTCGAGCGGGCACATCGCCTGGCGGGCCGTGCGCAGCTCGCGGGTGACGGACTTGGCCGCCTTGGCCACCGCGGCCTCGAAATCGACGTCGATGGCGGTCGTCAGATACAGGTTGTCGCCCCAGTGCTCGTGCACGAGCGGCGCACCGGGCTGCCGCGCCGCGAGCATGTCGTGCACCGCCGGCAAGGGCTCGAAATCCACGTCGATCTCGGCCACCAGGTCCTCGGCCTCGGCCCGCGTCGGTGCAACGCACATGGCGATGAGCTCGCCCACATGGCGAACCTTGCCCGTCGCCAGCGCCGGCTGCACGGAGGACTTGAAGCCCGGCAGCGAGGTATCGGCTCTGATCGGCGCGACGCCGCTGAGATCCTCGGCGATGAAGACGCGGTCGCGGATGCCAGCCGGGATTTGAATCGCCCTGATGCGTGCGTGCGCCAGGGGGCTGCGCAAAAAGGCAACTTCCTGCATGCCGGGCAGCCGGATATCGCCCACATACTGGCCCCGGCCACGCATGTAGCGGTCGTCCTCCTTGCGCAACAGCCGCGCGCCGATGCCCTGCCCCGCCGTCATGCCGCTCCTGCTCCCTAAACCACCACCTGCGCACCGCGTCGGCTGCGCCTCGACCCGCCTTGCCGGCCCGGTCCGGTCCGGGTCAATTCCTAACTTATCCTATCTTTAGCACAAGTTGGATTATGCGCTCTCCCCCTCAATTTCGCAGCGCCGGCATTCTTTTGCTTGAGGTTCTGCTGGTCGCTGCCGCTGCAGGGGAAGCGCAGGCCGCAGCAGCCATCCCGGCCGAACGGGCTCCGGCGCGGCTGCGCCTATCGCCTGGTCGCCTGCCAGGCGGTGCCGCCGCCGGCCGTGCCATCCATCGCCGTGCCCCTGACGACCCCCGCATACCGGGTGCCGCCCGCCGTGAAGGTGATGCGATCCGCAGCGAGCCTGCCATCCATGATCGGCGCGATCACGTTGCCGGTCTTCAGCGTGCCCTTGACCATCTGATAGGTCTGCTCCAGCGTCAGCTCGCTCTGCCCCATCTGCCACGTGCCGTCCACCTTGGCCGGTATGATCCACAGATAGGCGCGGCAGTACGAGGTGCACTCGCCGGTCGCTTCCACGATCTGATCGGCCTGCCAATCGCCCATGTCGAAGGTGTTGGACACCACGCGCGTGCCGGGCTTCATGTCGAGCAGGATGGGCCGCAGCTTGAGATTGAGCTGGGAGAGCAGAAACATGGTGACCACGGTGGCCTGCGAGAAATCGCTCTGGAAAATGTCGCCCTGGACGAAGTTTGCCTTACCGCCGAGGCCTTCCTTGATCGCATTGCGCTTCGACAGCTCGACCATATCGGGGTTGTACTCGATGCCGAGCGCCTTGGCGCCGAGCTTGGCTGCGGTGATGACGGTGCGGCCGTCGCCCGAGCCCAGGTCGATCACGTAGTCCTGCGGCGTGACCTTGGCCATGTCCATCATCCGGTCGACAAGGGCCTGCGGCGTCGGCACCCAGATGACGTCCTTGCCACGCTGCCCGATCTGCGGTTCGAAGTCCTTTGCCGGTGCCTGCACCTGCGCCAGCACGCCGCTGCACGTGATGTTGAGTGCAAAGCAGATCGCAAGCACCGGCCGAAGAACGACGTTCGCCAATTGCATCGATCCTTCTCCACTCTTTGCAGGCGCAGGCAGAGCCACCATCGGCGCGTCAAGCGAGGGCGTAGCCGAACGCGGCGCCGCCAGTCAATCCGCGTCCCCCGTGCGACCCGATCAGGACAGCTCCAGGCGTCCATCGGCGGGCCAAGATCAATCCGGGGCGGACGCACCATCAGAAACCGCGTGACGTGGCAGCCCAAATTGGGAGCTGAACGCATCGACCGGATCGCCTGCTGACCCGTCATTGGATTGGCGCACTTCCACCCCGCGCTGTCACCGGAAAGCCACTCCGCGACATCGATCCGTGTGCTACTTGAAGATCAGCCAGCTTCGTATGCGTTTGGAACGCAACATGATCGGTCCAGAGTCCAGCGGTTGGCTGCTGGTGGCAACGGCCACCGCCACTTTTCTTATTCTCTTCATCGTAGCGCTTGCGCCCCTGTAAGGCGGCGGCACCGGCCGCTGTCTTGCGCCCGTGCATAAGCAAAGCCGAAATTCTTGGTTCGCCGCTCCCGGTGGCGTCCGCTAAGGTGCTGCCGTCCCCCGCTGCCATGCACACGACCGCGGTGATTTCAGCAGCAGCTCGCGCCGCGAGATCAAACGCCAAGGTGCCACGAAGTGGCTTCGTGGCATGGCTCTGGAAAGGTGGCATGGCTCTGGAAAGGTGGCATGGCTCTGGAAAGGAGCGACTGATGACACAGACCCATCGTTCCTTGTGCTGCCATGCTGTGCGGCCCGCCCGTCGCCCTGCGGCGGACGCCCGGTGGTGTTGATCGGCACATCCTAGTGTGATGATCGCGAAGTTCGCCGGAACTTGCAGCAGGCGCTGAACGAACTTCGCGATCGAAAGGACACTAGCAAGCTCATGGTTCTAGTGTGATTCAGATCGAGAAATTCGCTCAACAGGCGTGCTGCGAGGAAGGCGAATTTCTCGATCACACTAGGGGCCAGCCGCGACGTCTTCGGATCAGGCGCCCCCCGAACTTCCGAGACGCGGCCCTCTCGCGCGTTCCCGAAGGAACCGAACGTGCGTGCCGTGCATTGCCTTGGCGCTGGATGGCTCATGACATCTTCTTCGTTCGGATTCTTTGTTCGGAGTGAATGCTGGCAGCCGCGGCTGCCGACCAGCACTGAACAGACCACGAGGTCGAAGCATGATCGCCCGCATGTCGCGCCGCACGCTCGCTCTGCTCGCGGCCCTGTACCTCCTGTGCACCACCGCCCCTGGCACGCATGCGCAGACTACGCTGCTCAACGTATCCTACGACCCCACGCGCGAGCTCTATCAGGACTTCAACGCCGCGTTTGCCAGGCACTGGAAGGCCAAGACCGGCGAAACGGTGTCGATCAAGCAATCGCATGGCGGCTCGGGCAAGCAGGCGCGCAGCGTCATCGACGGCCTGCAAGCCGATGTGGTGACTCTGGCGCTGGCCTTCGATGTCGACGCGCTCAACAGGAACGGCGGCCTCATTCCCGCCGATTGGCAGCAGCGTCTGCCGCACAACTCGGCCCCCTACACGTCAACCATCGTGTTCCTGGTGCGCAGGGGCAACCCCAAGCAGATCAGGGACTGGGCCGACCTGGCCAAGCCCGGCATCGACGTCATCACGCCGAACCCCAAGACCTCGGGCGGCGCGCGCTGGAACTACCTCGCCGCCTGGGCCTACGCGTTGGACCAGCCCAGCGGCAGCGACGCAAGCGCCCGCGACCTCGTCGCCAGGATTTACAAGAACGTGAAGGTGCTCGACTCCGGCGCCCGGGGATCGACTACGACATTCGTCGAGCGCGGCATTGGCGACGTCTTCATCTCCTGGGAGAGCGAAGCCTTCCTGGCCATCAAGGAGCTGGGGGCCGACAAATTCGAGATCCTCATACCCAGCCTGTCGATCCTCGCCGAACCGCCCGTCGCCGTGGTCGACAAGATGGTCGACAAGCGCAAGACGCGCAGCGTCGCAACCGAGTATCTGCACTACTGGTACACAACCGAAGGCCAGGAGATCGCCGCACGCAACTTCTACAGGCCGCGCGACCCGGTTGTGGCGGCCAAATACGCCAAGCAGTTCGTTAACGTGAGGCTCGTCACTATCGACACTGTGTTCGGCGGTTGGGACAAGGCGCAGAGGATGCATTTCGCCGATGGCGCCATCTTCGACCAGATTTATGCCAAATAACGCGCATCAGGAACCCGCACCGGGGTCTGCCGGTTCTTTGCAGAGCCGAGCATATCGAATGCAGAACTAATTGGTTAGCGCTACCCGGCCGCCGCCTTAGGGTGGGGCTCCGTTTTCGCTGTTGGGGAGCATATCATGCAGTCCGGATTCGAGGGCTGGGGGCGACTGCTGGCCTACGCCGTCCTGGGCGCCTCCTATCTGTTCCTCATGTCGGTGGTCGCCCTGGCGCAGACCTCGATCTTGAACGTCTCCTACGACGTTTCGCGCGAGCTCTACAAAGACATCAATCCTGCCTTCATCGCCGACTGGAAGGCCAAGACGGGCGAGACCATCACCGTCAATCAATCGCACGGCGGCTCGAGCAAGCAGGCACTGTCCGTCGCCGCCGGGCTCGACGCTGACGTGGTCACCATGAACCAAGCCCCGGACATCGACATCCTGGTGGAGCGGGGCGGCTACGTTGCCGCCGATTGGCGCAAGCGCCTGCCGCACGATGCGACCCCCTACACGACGACCACCGTCTTCCTGGTGCGCAAGGGCAATCCGAAAGGCATCAAGGACTGGGACGACCTGACGAGACCAGGCTTCCAGGTGATCCTGCCCAATCCAAAAACGTCAGGGAACGGCCGCTATACCTACCTCGCCGCCTGGGGCTACGCGCTCGACCGGTCCAAGAGCGAGACAGCAGCGCGCGACTTCGTGGCCAAGCTGTTCGCCAACGTTCCCGTGCTCGACGGCGGCGGCCGCGGCGCCACCACCACCTTCACGCAGCGCGACACCGGCGACGTGCTCGTCACATTCGAAAACGAGGCGATCGCCATCGGCTCCGAGCTTGGGACCGACAAGTTCGAGATCGTCTATCCCTCGCTGAGCGTAGAGGCGGCGGCGCCCGTGGCCATGGTCGAGAAGGTGGTCGACAAGAAGGGAACCCGCAAGGCCGCCACGGCCTATCTTGAGTTCCTGTTCTCGCCGGCCGCACAGGAGATCATCGCCGGGCATGCCTTCCGGCCGCGCGACGAAGCCGTGCTGCGCAAGTTCGCCAGCCGCTTTCCTGCCATAAAGACGTTCAGTGTAGTGCAGGCCTTCGGCAGTTGGCGGGAGGTTCAGGCCAAGCATTTCGCCGACGGCGCCATCTACGACCAGATCATCGTGAAGCGCTGATGGCCCACATACGCGCTCACAGGGTTCTGCCCGGGTTCGGGCTGTCGCTGGGGTTCACCCTGGCGTACCTGTCTCTGATCGTGCTCGTGCCTCTGGCGGCCGTCTTCCTGAAGACCATTACCCTCACGCCCGAGGCGTTCTGGCAAACCGTGTCCGCGCCACGCGTGGTCGCCTCCTACCGGCTCACGTTCGGAACCTCGCTGCTGGCAGCCGCCATCAACGTCGTCTTCGGGCTGCTGCTGGCCTGGTCGCTGGTGCGCTATCGGTTCCCGGGCAAGCGCCTGGTCGACGCCCTTGTCGATCTCCCCTTCGCCCTGCCTACCGCCGTCGCCGGCATCTCACTGACCGCCCTCTACGCCAAGAACGGCTGGCTCGGGCAATACCTGGAGCCGCTGGGGATCAAGGTAGCGTTCACGCCGCTCGGCGTGCTGGTGGCGCTCATCTTCATCGGCCTGCCATTCGTCGTGCGCACCGTGCAGCCGGTGCTGGAGGACCTCGACACCGAGATCGAGGAGGCGGCGGCGAGCCTCGGCGCCGGGCGGTGGCAGACGGTATGGCGCGTCGTGCTGCCGACGCTGCTGCCGGCCCTGCTGACGGGCTTCGCCCTTGCGTTCGCGCGGGCCGTCGGCGAATACGGCTCGGTGATCTTCATCGCCGGCAACCTGCCAATGGTGTCGGAGATTACGCCGCTCATCATCATCACCAAGCTCGAGCAATACGACTACACAGGCGCAACCGCTGTTGCCGCCGTGATGCTGGTGGCCTCGTTCGTGCTGCTCCTCACCATCAACGGGCTGCAGGGCTGGACCGACCGGCGCGCAGCAAGGAACGGCTGATGGCGGGAGCGGCGACAGCGCTGGGCGGGCTGCGCGGGGCGGCGCGCTTCGAAGCCAACACCGCCACCCGCGATCCCGCGTGGGTGAAGGGCCTCGTTCTCTCTCTGTCGCTCGGCTTCTTCCTGCTCTTCCTGCTGCTGCCGCTGATTGCGGTGTTCGTCGAGGCCTTGCGCCGGGGCTGGAGCGTCTATCTTGCGGCCCTCATCGAGCCCGACGCGGTATCCGCCATACGGCTGACGCTGCTCACGGCCGCCATCGCGGTGCCGCTCAACCTGGTGTTCGGCATTGCCGCCGCCTGGACCATCACCAAGTTCGACTTCCGCGGCAAGCAGATGCTCATCACGTTCATCGATCTGCCGTTCTCGGTCTCACCCGTGATCGCGGGCCTCATCTATGTGCTGGTGTTCGGCGCGCAGGGCTGGTTCGGCCCGTGGCTCGGCGAGCACGGCATCAAGATCATCTTCGCCGTGCCCGGCATCGTGCTGGCCACCGTGTTCGTCACCTTCCCGTTCGTTGCCCGCGAGCTGATCCCACTGATGCAGGCTCAGGGCCGCGACGAGGAGGAGGCCGCCCTCGTGCTCGGCGCCTCCGGCTGGCAGATGTTCAGAAAGATAACCCTGCCCAACATCAAGTGGGCGCTGCTCTACGGCGTGATCCTGTGCAACGCGCGCGCCATGGGCGAGTTCGGCGCGGTGTCGGTGGTATCGGGCCATATCCGCGGTGTCACCAACACCATGCCGCTGCATGTTGAGATTCTGTATAACGAATACCAGTTTGCCGCCGCCTTCGCCGTCGCCTCGCTGCTCGCGCTCCTGGCCCTTGTGACCCTTGCCGTGAAGACCTACGTGGAATGGAGGGCATCGCAGACCGCACAACCGGGTGAGGTGCCGTGAGCATCGAAGTCCAGGACATCCGCAAGACGTTCGGCCGCTTCGTCGCGCTCGACGGCGTCTCGCTGGACTTCCCGACGGGCGAGCTGATCGCCCTGCTCGGGCCGTCGGGCTGCGGCAAGACCACGCTGCTCCGAATCATCGCCGGTCTTGAATGGCCGGACAAGGGCCGCGTGCTGTTCGATGGCCACGACGCCTCCCATCGGGATGTGCGCGAGCGCCAGGTCGGCTTCGTCTTCCAGCACTACGCCCTGTTCCGGCACATGACGGTGCTTGAGAACATCGCCTTCGGCCTGCGCGTCAAGCCGCAGGGCTCGCGCCCCTCGGAGGCCGATATCCAGCGGCGCGTAGGAGATCTGCTGGAGCTCGTGCAGCTCGGCTGGCTCGCACATCGCTATCCCGCGCAACTCTCAGGCGGACAGCGCCAGCGCATAGCTCTGGCACGCGCGCTCGCCGTGGAGCCGCGCGTGCTGCTGCTCGACGAGCCGTTCGGTGCGCTCGATGCCAAGGTGCGCAAGGAGCTACGCCGGTGGCTGCGCCGCCTGCACGACGAGTTGCACATCACGTCGATCTTTGTCACGCACGACCAGGACGAGGCACTCGAAGTCGCCGACCGCGTGGTGCTGATGAACAAGGGCAGGATCGAGCAGTCGGGCACCGCCCAGGCCGTCTACGAGCACCCCGCGACGGCCTTCGCCTACAGCTTCCTGGGGGCGGTCAACAGGTTCGCCGGCCGCGTCGACGGGCACAGCCTGCGGATCGGCGGAGGCGCAGTGCCGCTGTGCGAAAGCAACGCCGCCGACGGCGAGGAGGTGATCGCGTTCGCGCGGCCGCACGAGCTCCACATTCTCACCGGCGAGGCGCAGCAAGGCATTCCCGTCACGGTCAGTCGCGTCCTGCTGGGCGGTGCCACCGCGCGGGTGGAGCTGACTGGCAGCGCCGGCTCCAACGGGCATGCCGAGCCGCAGCACTTCGAGGTGGAGCTGACGCGCCAGCAGCTCTCCGATCTCGACCTGCAACCCGGTCAACCCGTGCGCTTGACCTCCGCCCGGCTGAGGGTGTTTCCGGCCGCGCGCGAGTGAGGCTCCGGCAATCGCCGCAAGGCGCCCTCGCTGCGGCTCTGCTCGGCCAGCACGGCCGCGCGCACGGTCGCCTCCGGCAGTGCCGGTGAGCACAGCTCGATGAAGCGGTAGGCATAGTTGCGCAGATAGCTGCCCCTCCGCACGGCGATCAGCGACGTATTGGCCTCAAAGAGGGTGTCGGCGTCGATCAGCTTCAAGCCGGCATCCCGCCTGGGATCGAACGCCATCGCGGCGATGATCCCGACCCCCAGACCCAGCTCGACATAGGCCTTAAGCACATCTGTATCCATCGCCGACATGACGATGTCGGGCGCAAGGCCCGCTCTGGCGAACGTCTGATCGATATTGCCCCGGCCTGTGAAGCCTTCGTGGTAGGTGATGATCGGCCATTCCGAAATCGCCTCCAGCGTCAGCGGCTTGGCCTTCTCGAGCGGGTGGCCGCGCGGCACCACCACGCCGTGATGCCAGTTGTAGAATGGGAACGTTGTGAGGGAGGCTGCCTCTCGCAGCGTCTCGGTGCATATGCCGATATCGGCCTCGCCGTCGCTGAGCATGGAGGCGATTTCGGTCGGGCTGCCCTGGTGCAGCGTCAGGCGCACTTTCGGGTAGGCCACGCGGAAGGCGGCCACCACGTGCGGCAGCACGTAGCGGGCCTGGGTGTGTGTGGTGGCGATCACGAGCTGGCCCTGCTCGCGATTGCTGAACTGCTCGCTCAGCCGCTTGATGTTGGTGGTGTCGACAAGAATGCGCTCGACGATCTCGATCAACTCCTTGCCGGGGTCGGTGAGACCGAGCAGGCGCTTGCCCCTGCGCACGAACAGCTCGACGCCCAGCTCGTCCTCCAGGTCCTTGATGTGCTTGCTCACCCCCGATTGCGAGGTGAACAGGGTGCTTGCCACTTCGGTCAGATTGAAGCTCCGTCGCACCGTCTCGCGGACGATCCGAAGCTGCTGAAAATTCATGGTGCCAACTCCCGTGCACGCTCCGAGTTGGCGCGAGTATAGTGGCAAAATATTCCAATTGAATGCCGGATTTGCGAATAGAATAAGAAATTCGTTCTCGCCATATCAGCTTGTTAGAATTTTTCTCCTTGATAACCGGGGCGGGAAAGGCCGGTCGAGCATCCCCGCGTTCGGGGAAACAGCGCTCATCCGCAGGCCGCGGCCCGGCCGCCCAAGGTTTCCGTCTGCCACGAACACGCCAGCGCCACACCCTCTCGTGCGGAAGCCGACGGCGCCCTGCATCTACGGGCAGGGGGCACAAGGCGGAGGGCTATCGGTCGTTCCTGACGCCCTTCCTGCCCACGGCTTCCGGAAACACCCACATGGCAACCACGGCAAAGATACCAAAGCCGATGATGAGCCAGAACAGATGGCCGTTGCCGACCGACTGCTCCCAGAAGGCAAATCCGATCGCCACCGCAAGCGCAATGATCGAGACGATGGCCTTGACGTCGTTCGGCATCGGGCGGCCTCAGTAGTTCCCGAGCGGCTCGGCGGCTGCACGATCGGGACGCTTGGGCCTGCCGCGCAAAGTCTTTTTGAGGTGGCTCTCGTCGTAGCCGTTGAAGAGATGTCCGAACAGCCCGCGGTTGAGATCCGAGGTGCCGAACAGCCAATCCGCGATGGGAAACGTCAGGTTCATGTTGGTTTCCATCATCAGCCGCGCGTTGTGGTGCGCCGTGTGATGGCGGCGCAGCGTGTTGACGAACGGGCAGGTGCGCACGAACCAGTTCTCGTCCACGTGGCAGCAGAAGTGCATGAACTCATAGATGAGATACATGCCCGTCGTCACGCACATGAACAGCCAGCCGACGTTGGGTGTGAGCAGGTTGCCGAGGATGATGCCGCCCGGCATGGACATCAGGATGAACACGACCAGCGCATAGGGCGGAAACACCGTGACCCGCCAATCCTTGTGGTCGCGAAACCGCATCTCCTCGTCGGTGAAGAACTGGTGGTGGTTGAGCGTGTGGCGCTCGTAGATGGCGCGCAATCCCTTGAACGGCACCGGCCGGTGCATAACGAAGCGGTGCACGGCCCATTCGAAGATATTGGTGAACAGGAAGGTGATGGGAATGGTCAGCCACTCCAGCGGCTTCACGTCATGAATGTGCTGGAGGTAGATGAAGAACGCCGCCGCGCCCATGGCGTAGATGATGACGATGTGCAGATAGCCGTCGTACCAGCCCATGATGCGGGAGCGGTATTCCTGGCGGAACGCTTTTTGCCGTTCGGTAACCATGGCCTGCAACCCTTCAGCACGGCTTCGAGCCGGTTTGGACGGATGCCGGTTGGGCAACCCCACAGGATCAAGCCTCGCCACGGCATCTGATATATCACGGATACACTAAAGCGGCGCTGGCCGTCAATGTTGGTGCGGCCGGCCGGCATCTCATGCAGCGTCGAGCCGGCGCACACGGCGACCGGGCTGCGCAAAACAGGAAAACTTGCCGGCAACGTACTGCGCGAGCGCGCCTTCGGCGAGGTCGTTGTGCGGCCGCTCACCGGCTCTGTGGCATATGATATATCAGCAGCATGTCAGATTGTCATCCCGGGCTTGGCCCCGAGCCAAGCCTCAACTCCGCAGACGGAAGCACGCCGGCGAGGCGCCACGGCGTCGGGCCGGCATTCAGCGCGTCTCGATCTCCGCAACGGCGCGATCGACCTGATCGGCCGTCAACGCCCAGTCGTTGTCCATGTCGGCAACAACTTTTTGCATGAAGCGCTCGGAGAGCCGGATGGCGCGATCCTTGTCGCCCAGGTGATCATAGAGGATGGCCAGCGCCAACTGCTGCGGGCTCGCCCCTTCATAGGTCCACTCGAAGCCCCAATTGGTGAACCTCTGCACCTCGTAGTGCTCCGGCAGCGGACGACCATCGACGGTGACGACGAGCCCATCGATGCTGCGCTTGCCCTCGTAGGTTTTCATCGCCGCCATCCCGATTGGCATCTCGCCACACGTCTCACGCTCATCCCGGGCCCGTCGAAGGACGGCCGCGGACGCCGCCTGTGCCTACATCACGCCGCACGGTGATATATCACGAGCATGCTATCGATGATCGCCGCGCCTGTAAATCAGCCTATGCGCCCGCCGCTCGCACCCGGCCCGTCTGGCGCTGGGCCCGGACCTCCGCGCCGACGGTCGCCCGGGTGAAGCTCTCCACGTAATCGATCAGCTTGTCGCAAGCCGCCATGGCACGGTCGGGCCTGCCTTTGGCGACGGCACGCGCCTCATCCGCGTGCAGCCGTGCAATCTTCGGCAAATCGGCGGCCTGCTTGTAGTGCAAATACCAGAAGCGCCGGGAATGGCCGTCGAGGAAGCGCATGGTGCGGGCCGCGTACTCGTTGTGCGCAGCCTCGACCAGCAGGGCATTGAGCTCACGGTCGAGACGCATGAAGGCAATATCGTCGTTGGAGTCGGCCGCGGCCTCCATGCCGTCGGCAATCGCCTGGAACCGCGCCCGCTCGGCCACGGACGCCCGCTCGGCGCTGGCGCGCGCCAGCAGCCTCTCCAGCTCGCGGCGCACCTCCAGCACCAGGAGCTGCTTTCTGGGGTCCGTGTCGGTGACCAGGATCGCCTTGCGCGGCAGCACGAGCACCAGCCCCTCGCGGGCCAGCCGCTGCAGCGCCTCGCGGATAGGCGTGCGGCCGATGCCGAGCTCGGCCGACAGGGCCTGCTCGGACAGGATGGCCCCCGGCGCCAGCTTCAGCGTGACGATCATTTCCTCCAGGCGATAGTATGCCTGCTCGGTCAGCGTCTCCGCCTTGGCCTGGTCTGCCTTCGCATCCTTGCTGCCTGCGCGCCTCATCACTGCAGCCGAACCATCCTGTCGCCTTCACATCTGCCGGCGTTTCTGTACCATCTTTGCGAACTTTTCGTACTCTTCTTCCTTGACCGTATAGGAGTGGTCCTCGTCTGGGAACGAGCCTTCCTTCACCTCCTTGATATACTGCTTGATGCCGCTCACCGCGACCTCCGTCAGCTTGGCGAAGCGCTTGGTGAATTTCGGCTTGAAGTCGGTGAACACGCCGAGCAGGTCGTGGCAGAGCAGGATCTGTCCATCGGTGCCTGCGCCCGCCCCGATGCCGATGGTGGGGATGCTCAACTGCTCGGAGATCAGCGTGGCGATCCTGGCCGGCACCGCCTCGAACTCCAGCATGAAGCAGCCGGCATCCTCAATCGCCAGCGCATCTTCCAGGATCCTCATGGCGGCCTCGGCCGTGCGGCCCTGGATCTTGAAGCCGCCGAACATGGCGATGGTGTGCGGCGTCAGGCCGATATGCGACGCCGTCGGGATGCCGGCGTCCACCAGGGCCTTCAGGATGTGCGCCTGACTCCTGCCGCCCTGCGGCTTCACGGCATCGCACGCCGCCTCCTGCATGAAGCGTGTGGCATTCACCAGCGCGCGGTCGATCGTGTTGTAGCTCTGATACGGCATGCAGCCGAGCACGAACGTATTGGGCGCGCCGCGGCGGATCGCCTGCGCGTGCAGCACCATCATGTCCATGGTGGCGGGTATCGTGGACGGGTGGCCGTGCGCGATCATCGCCAGGCTGTCGCCCACCACCGCCACGTCCACGCCGGCCATCTCGGCCCACTTGGCGCTCGTGTAGTCGGGCACCGACATGTAGACCATCTTCTCGCCGGTGGTCTTGGACTCGCGGATCTCCGCGATGGCGCGCTTCTCGCGCCGCTTCTGTGCCGGAGCGCTCGCCGCCGACGTGTTCTGGGCCATCCGTCATCCTCCCCTAACGCCATCGCTATCTGATATATCTGGCGTATGCTAGTGAGCCGGCGCATCGGCGGTCAAGCCGATCGCAGGCGAGGCGGACTGCAAGAGAAGGAATATCCATGCTGCCCTACTGGCCACAGCTGCTGCTGTTCATGAGTGCCGTGATGCTTCTCGCGCTCTACGGCCTGACAGCCAGCGGCCATTTTCCGGCCGAGGTTCGCAGCCAGGCCCTGAAGGGGGGCTCGGGGGCCGCCGCGCTGTGGGGCAGCGCCACCATCGCCGGCATCGCCGCCGGACTGACGCTGCTGCGCGGCTGGGACACCCTGCCTTGGCATGCTGCGGTGATCGGCGCCGGCGCCATGCTGCTGTTTGCACCGCTTCTGCTGCGCCCCCTGCCCGACAGCTTCGTCAACGGCCGGCTGGGATTGCTCGCGTTCAGCGCCGGCGCCGCCGTGCCGGCACTCCTGCTCTGGCGCCCCTGGCCTTGAGCGCGCCCGCCCGGATTGCGGAGCAGGCGGAATGACCGGGCTGGGCGATGCGGACTTGTCCGAGGGTGGCGAGATGTCGTTGTCGGGTCATTCGACGCCGGAAGCGAAATGGCGCTACGTGAAAAAGACCGAGACCCAGCAGCTTCGCTGCCGCACGCAAACGCCGCGCGTGGATCGAGGAACAGACCGGGGGCGAATTTCAGAATGAGGCCCGTTCTGGAATTTCAGAACGGAAAGGCAAAGTGGTGGTCGGGGCAGCGGGATTCGAACTCGCGACCCCCTGCTCCCAAAGCAGGTGCTCTACCAGGCTGAGCTATGCCCCGACACTTTTAGAATCAAGGAATTATGAACTCCGCACACATCACAGTTTTACATGTTCTCCAGAAAGTTTTACATGTTCCGCCGCGTTGGCGCTTTGTTCCAGCCCCTTGAGCTTTGCTTAGCGCACTGTGCCGCTCAAGGCAAATGCTCCGCAGCGGCCACCAGGCGCTTGCCCGACGTCGATTGAATCGAGCAGATCACGAGCAGGCGCGCAGTCGGGCCATCTTGGTCGATGCATCGGTCTCGTCGATGAAGACCAGCCGCCCCGGATCGAGATCTGGCTGCGCGATGTCCTCACGTGTATCGGCGAGCATCCCATCAAATCGTGTGGACGAACTGCTGCCCTGGGCTTGGGCGACACGCTCAGCCGCTGCTAATGTGGCGGCATGATCATTGCTCGCCTCAAGGTCACTCTCGATCACGTGGAGCCTGCCGTCGTGCGGCGTCTCGAGGTGCCGTTCGACATCAAGCTGTCGGACCTGCATCTGGTGATCCAGGCCGTCATGCCCTGGTGGAACTATCACCTCTACGAGTTCCGTGCGCGCAACCATCGCTGGGGCCTGCCCGATCCCGGCTCTCACTGGCCCGGCATGCCGCGCGTGCTGCCGGCCAAGGGCACCTCGCTCGCCGGGCTCATCGCCACGACGGGGGCCAAGACGTTCACCTACATCTACGACTTCGGCGACGATTGGGAGCACAAGGTCAAGATCGAAAAGACCTGCGAGCCGGCGCCCGGCGCCATCTACCCGCGGCTCACCGAGGCCCGCGGCCGCTGCCCGCCTGAAGACGTCGGCGGCCCATGGGGCTATGCCGAGTATCTGGAGGCGATGGCCGACCCCAACCACGAGCGCCATGCCGAAATGATCGAATGGCGCGGCCCCGACTTCGACCCAAATGTCGTTGACGTCGCCAGCATCGAAAAGGAGCTGGCCAAGCTCGCCAGGCGCTGGTCGCGACCCAAGCGCGCACGCAAGGCCGCCTGACCGCAGTCGTTGACCGACGCTTACGCTGTCACCATGCTGATGAGACCTGCCCTCAGCGCCAGACAAACGTGATTGTCACGTTTCGGCCATTTAAACCTTAAGGATCCGAGTCGTGGATGCTAGACTAGCCGTTAGGCGCGGCGCTTGGATTTCCTCCACAGCGAATTTGCGCTTATCCCAAGGACACGCGCTGTCTCGCCACGATCAAACCCGCACTCCCGCAGGGTACGCTTGATGATTGCCTCTTCGTGGCGACGCAACTGCTCCTTCAGCGTTGCGCCGGGGCAGGTTGGCGCAGCGGACCTGGCACTCGGAGCGCGTGCCAATAGCATCTCCTCAAACAGCTTTAGAAAAAGCCCCTCGTCAAATTGAGCACTTTCGCTCAGGGCCGCATATGTCTGGACGAGCCCATCGAGTTCGCGAACGTTGCCAGGCCACGTATACCGACCCATCGCATTGCCGAGATCCCTGGAGCGAACGTCCTCTCGAAACCCATGTTTGCGCAGCATGACGTTGAGCAACAGCGGCGCATCCTCGATGCGATCGCGCAACGGCGGTATCTTGAGGCGCAACGTGGCCAGGCGAAAGTAAAGATCAAGTCGGAAACCATTCGATCTGGCCAGCTCGAACAGATCGCATTGCGCCGAGCTAATGATGCGGACGTTCAAAGGGATCATGCAATCTCCACCGATGCGCATGATCTCCTTTTCTTCTAGGGCGCGTAGCAGACGCACCTGAAGATTGGGCGAGATATCAGCGATCTCGTCAAGGAATAGCGTGCCTCTGTCCGCCAATTCGAATAGCCCGGCCTTCCCACCTCGCCGGGCACCGGTGAACGCCCCATCCTCATAGCCAAACAGCTCACTTTCGAGCAGTGACTCCGGCAGCGCCGAGCAATTTACCGCCACAAAGGGCCGCTGCCGCCGCGCGCTCGCATTGTGGATGCTCTGCGCAACGAGCTCCTTGCCGGTCCCGGTCGCACCCTCGATAAGGACCGCGCCGCCGCTGGCGGCGTACCGCCGGGCCTGCGCGATGACAGCCGCCATTTTCGGACCGCCGCAAACATCATCAAACGAATGTTTGGCAACGAACCCTTTGGCCCAACGCCCACGTCCATCGTCCTTCTCTTGACGAACCCGCGGCGCGCGAAGGCTCAGTGCGGCCCCGACCACTACTCCATCGACCAGCAGCGGTTGAACGCTCCCAACATAACCGACACCATCGCCCGTGGTTATTGCGTCCTCCCGCCTACGTCCGCTGCGCAACGCAGCGATCACACCTGGCGTGTCCAACTTGGGCGGCAGCGGCTGCCCAATGAGCGTGCTTGGCTCGACACCGGGCAGGAGCGTCCGCAGGATCTTGGCTGCCCCCTCATTCATGATTCCGATCAGGCCTCGTTCGTCGAGCAGTATCAGGCCCGCATCCGCACTATCAACCGTCGAGGCAGCAATCTCGCTCTCACGCTGGCCAGCTCTGCGTGCTCGCGCGATCGTGCGCGCGCTATGCAAAGCCTGCAGGACATTGTCCTTTCGAGGGACCACTATGACGCCTTCGGCCTTGTGATTGCGTGCAATCTGGCAGCAAACGCCCGCACCAACGACGACGCGCAACCCGCTGTTGAGCGCCTCGCCAATGCCAGTCTCCAGCTCTTCGGTTGTCGAGAAAACGACCGGAAACAACCGCATCGCCAGCAGCCGCTCATAGAAATCGATACCTTGCAGCGATTTTGCGTAGCTGGTGACCGCGACATCCTTGGTCTTCTTGCGCGCCCGCAGCAGAGCCTGAAGGAGATCCAACGGGTTTCGCGCCACATTGACGACCGGCGCGCCGATCCGCTCGGCAAGCAGCGCCCCGGTCCCACCGCCGCCGATGATGACATCGACACCATCAGCCAGCAGACGTCGCGCCACTGGGATCGCGGCCTCCATACTCGCGTATTTCAAGAGAACCTCTTCGCTGGCCGGGTCGGCGCAGTTGGCAACCGACTTTCCAATCTCAGCTGAGTTCGAGACGAACGCAAAACGATACAACTGCATGACATGCTCTCCAGGTCGGAGCAGCGAAGACCCCCGACCTGTCTCGCGCCCGCGCCTACATCAAGAGCATAATGCCGATCACGATCACCAAGCTCAAGGTTGCCTGGCGCAGTATCCTTTCGGGAACGTGGGATCGCACGAACACGCCTATCCATCCACCCACGAAGGCCAATGGCAACAGCAGGATGGAGTGATAGAGAGCCGCTCCGTTCAATAGACCGAACTGCCAGTATAGCCCGAGGCGCAATACATCTGTGCACATCACGACTGCTGAGAGCGTGCCAAGGAACGTATCATAGCTCAGCTGGAGGCGCTTCAGATGCAGCGCAAGTATGGCGCCCGCCGCGTTCACCATCGACCCTCCCACGCCCGCCAGGAAGCCCGAAACCATAGCGTTGCCGGACGTCCGGCCCAGGGCGGCGTCCGGCCTGCGGATGAGCTCAAACAATCCGAGGCCAGCGAGCCCAAGACCGAACAAGCGCCGGAACCAATGCGCAGGCAGCACCGTAACTAGCCAACTGCCTAGCACCACACCCACGAACACCGCTCCTGCCAGTCGAAGGACGAGGGGCGTGCTCCATTTGCCCCAGTAATGGCCCAGCGCAGATGCGCCCAATCCAATCTGCAGAAACGCCATGATTGCCAGCGTCATCTTCGGCTCGAACAGCAACGACAGACACGCCGTGAGAAAAATTCCCGAGCCGATGCCGACCGAGGTGCGCAGGATCCCAGCGGCCAATGTCGCAACAATCGCCAGAACGAACGTATCCACAGTCGCCTTCACAGGTTGGCATACGGCGGCCACGCCGAGACAAAAAGCTCCGGTCTCTCCGCCACTGTCGATGGCCGGAGTTGCATACGTCTCGGCAGTGAGCGGGTTAGCTAGCGGTCAGGTGACCCTTGTCATCTCGGCAAAGCGCCTTCGTTCGGATTCCGTCATGTTTCGTTGCTCTGCGGGAGGTGGATAGGACTTCGCACGCGCACCTTCGACAAATGCGCGAATGCCCTTGTCGGCAAGCGCGCGGCAGTCGGCAAAGTTGCTCGCGGTCTTGGGACGCGGGAAAACACTGAACCCAACCACATCGGCACTGACCTGGTAGATGCCGTCGGCATCCGGTCCCGAACCGAGGCTGAGGACGGGAACCGGCAGCGCCTCCCGCAAATAGGCGGCAAGCTGACAGGGTACCAGTTCGAGCATCACCGCGAAGACGCCGGCATCGACGAGGCGCAGAGCGTCTTCGACGATGTAAGCGGCCTCGCTTGCGGTGCGGCCCTGCACACGAAAACCGCTTTGCTCGACCTTGCGCACCGATTGCAATCCAAGATGCGCAAGCACCGGGACGCCCGCGCGAACGATGGCGGCGATGTTGTCGGCCGAATGTCGGTCGCCGTGACACTGAACACAATCGGCGCCGGCTTCGCTGACAAAGCGTGCAGCCGTGCGCACACCCTCTTGTTTCGAAATCAGATAGCTCATGTAGGGAAGCGTCGCGGTGATCAGAGCATAGCGCGTCACGCGACTAACGGCCCGCGTCATGTAGAAGAGGTCCTCGGGCGGAACACGAACGGAGTCGCGATACCCGAACAGCGACATCGGCCCGGAATTGCCAATGATGAACAGCTCGAAGCCTATCTCGTCGGCCACCGACGCCATTGGCGCATCGTACACGCCGAGCGCCGTAATGCGGCGACGCTCCGCTTTCATTTGCTTGAGCTGCCGAAGCGTGACCTTCCTGCGTGCCGTTTCGCTCATGGCGTCCTCCGCGCTACGTGTCCCTGTGAAGGAGGCGGTGAAGTTCCACATTCATCTGCAAGATTTCTGGATCGGTCAGAATGCTGCGCGGGCGTGCCTGACTGAGGTGGAACACTTGCTTGACGCGGCCAGGCCTTGCACTCATGACCAGGATCTCGTCTCCCAGCTTCAGCGCTTCCTCGATGCTGTGCGTGACGAAAAGCACGGTCTTGCGCTTTTCGTGCTGCAGGATGCGCAAGAGCTCGCCTTGCATTTCCGCGCGCGTCTGGGCGTCGAGAGCGCCCAGCGGCTCATCCATGATGACGATGTCGGAATCGACGGCCAATGCCCGCGCAATCCCCACGCGCTGCTTCATCCCGCCGGAGAGCTCTTTTGGGTATTTGTCGGCAAAACCAGAGAGCCCCACGACATCGATGTATTCAGCCACTTTGTCGCGCCGCGTCCGCTTCGGAATTTCCTTCATGCGCAGGCCAAAGGCGATGTTGTCGGCCACCGTCAGCCAGGGGAAAAGCGCGTGCTCCTGAAACACGACTGCGCGTTGCCAACTGGGTCCGCGTATCGGTTTCCCCATGGCCAACACCTGGCCATGTGTCGGCGGCTCGAACCCAGCGACCAAATTCAAGATTGTCGTCTTCCCGCTGCCGCTCGGCCCTAGGATGACGAAGAATTGGCCGCGCTGGATACTGAAGCTGACATTGTCCAAGGCCAGCAAGGTCTCGCCCAGCTTGGCGCTGGTGAAGGTCTTGGAGACATTGCGCAACTCGACGGCCGGTGTACCGCTCAAATCCATGGCAGCATCCGCCTTTGCAACCGCGACAACAGCCTGTCCTGCAGGAAGCCGATGAGCCCAATGGCAAACATTCCGACGTAGAGCCTTTCCGTTATCATCGCGGTCCGCGCTTCCGTAATGAGGAACCCAAGACCCGTTGAAGCCGACACCATCTCGGACGCGACAATGATGAACCATCCAAGCCCAAGGCTCGTGCGCACCCCGAGGCAAATGTGTGGCAACGCTCCCCGAAGCATCTGTTCGAAGAGCGCAGGTCGATCGGCGCCAAGACTGAGGGCTGCCCGCTGCAACAACGGATCCAGTGCGTGCACACCTGCAATCGTGTTGAGGAGCATTGGAAAGAACGTGCCGATAAAGATGATGAAGTACTGTTGGGCATCGGTGACGCCGAACCACAGCAGGGTGATCGGAATCCATGCGACGGGTGGGATTGGACGCAGGATGCCGAGCAACGGTCCGAGCTGCCGGAACACAAGCGACGATAGCCCCATCACAACCCCGAGCGGGATGGCGAACACTGCAGCAGCAGCCACGCCAACGTAGACCCGCCGCATGCTCGCCAGCGCATGTTCGGTGAGCGCGCCATGCTGTAGAAGAGCCAGCGCATCGCGCAAGCCCGCGGACGGCGGCGGAAGAATCAGAGTTGCCGAAGCCTCGTAGTGCGGGAAGATAAAGCGAGAAAACAGCTCCCAAACGATTAGTATGCCGAGCAGTAGCAAGCCGGCGGACAACCGTCCCATGAGGCTCATTACCGCCATGGCATCAGCATCCGTTCCAGTGTCCGCAGACCGATGTCGAGGATGTAGCCGATCAACCCGATGATCAGCATGCCCATGAAGGCCAGGCTTGGCAGCCCCAGATTACGGGAATCCAAAATGAGATAACCGAGACCAGACGTTGACCCGATCAACTCAGACGCGACGAGAACCATCCAAGCGAACGCCAGCCCGATCCGAAGACCAACGACAATCTGCGGAAGGGCGGCGGGCAGGATGACGTGATAGAATAACTTCCTCCGATCGGCACCCAGTGACAGAGCAGAGCGCCGCAAGATCGGTTCCACGGCATCGATCCCGGCAACCGTATTGAGGAGGATCGAGAATACCGAGGCGATGAAGATCACAAAGATGCTCTGCGTGTCGCCGACACCGAACCAAAGCAGGCCGATCGGGATCCAGGCGAATGGAGGGATTGGTCGCAACACCTCCACAACCACAGACATCTGGCGACGCCAGCCTGGCCATGCGCCCATCGATAACCCGAGCGGGATGGCTATCAGGGCCGCGGCCGAAAAACCCACGACGACCCGCAACAGGCTTACCCCAATGTGGTGAAACAGCTCTCCATTGCTGATCAGATTCCCCGCCGTTTGCACGACGGCCCACGGCGGCGGAAAGATGTTGCGCGAGTTCGCGTTGAAGGCTGGATAGATATAGTCGGCGACAATCTCCCACAACACGACAACCAGAACGGTTGTCGTCAGATCCCAGACCCGAACGCTAAGGAATCTTCGCATTGGCTCAGGAGGGCTGATAGGTTTTCCCACCAAACGTCCAAGGCCGCACGAGGTCGCCGCTCTCGGGAAATACCTGCGGGGCCTTCATGCTCGAGAAATTCATGTAGGGCGGATAGGATGGGCGTCCCACGGTCCCAGCCCATTGCGCGGGCAAGAACACCGGTTGCGCAGGGATTGCGAAGCCTGCCTTGCCCAACGCCGTCTTCATGTAGTCGGGCGCGAATGCGGAGCGCATTTCTGCCTCGGTCAGCTCGCGCGGCATGCGGTTCTTCTGAAACTGCGACTTGGCAACCACAACGTCCTGTTTGGCCCAAAACTCACCATGCATGTAGCGGTAGGTTGGCTTGTAGAGCGTGACGTACTTGCGCGTCTGATCAAGAAACAATTCGCGCGAATAGGCCGTCGCGACGCGGGTGTCGCTATGGTACATCGCCACCGCCTTGTCGACCTCCAGCCGCGTATAGAGTGTGGCTTCAAGCAAGGCATCCGCCAGCGCTTGAACGACGTCAGGCGCATTCTCGTGGATTTCCTTTCGCACGAAATCATAGCCCTTGTTGAAATAGTACGGGAACGCATCGTCGATCTTGCGCCCGACTTTGCGATCCAGCATGACGCTTACGAACGGGTCATAGCTAACCACCGCATCGACCCCTTTGGGCAGGAACTGGGCCTCACGCAATGTCATGCCGGCCAGTCGGTAGTGCTTTCCCTGTTCGAGCCCCAGTTGCTCTGCCGCAGCGGAGATATAGAACTCAAGAAACGAGCCCAACAGCGTGCCGATCACGACGGGTTCGGACTGCTGCTTGATATCCGCCATCGAGTTGAGCTTGCTGTCGTGGCGCACGAGCGTCGCCGCTTCGTAGTTGACGGCGGTCATGCCATACGCAATGGCAGGATTTCCGCGTGCAACCGTGGTCCAGAAGGGAAGGTCGCCATACCCGGTCGCCTGCGTTTGCCCGCCGATGAATGCCTCCAGAATCGGAGGACCCGACAGGAAGCTCGTGAACTTGGCTTGCAATCCGCGCTTTCCAAGAAGGTCCAGATCGCGCACGACGGCATATGCGCCTGAATAACCTGGCAGGTCGGCGAAGAACCCGACCGAGAGCGGAAGCCATCCCTTGCTGCTCAGCCAATCCAGCGATTTCCGCGAGACCCTGTCATAGGGTTGCGGCCAGCCCCACCCTGTGGCGCTGGACGATTGGGCGTGCACGATGCTTGGCGCCGCAAGCGCCAAGCCGGTTGATCCGGCAATCTTCAACGCCTGTCGCCGTGTGAAGCAACGTTTGTCGGTCATGGCTCAATCCTCCCGATCGCATGCACTCTTATTGGGGCGTTCATGGCTTAGCCACTCGGGCTACCTGCGCAAGAAATGCAGCATGCTCCTCAGCCGTCATATGCATGGCATCGGCCCCGCTCGGATAGGCCTCCTGGCGAACGCATTGCGCGTAAGCGCGGAGAGCGCGGTCAATCTCCGCACGTAGGTCGGCAAACTGGCCGGCATGGCGAGGGCGGGAAAACACACTGTAGTTGACGGCATCGCCGCTGATGATGCACACGCCGTCGGCGTTACCCCCCGATCCGAGACTGATCGTCGGCACCGGCAGTTTCTCCGTTAGGTGCCCCATCAGGTCTGAGGTGACATTCTCGACAACGAAGGCGAAAACGCCGGCATCAACCAGTGCGCAAGCATCATCGACGATGCGCCGCGCTTCCTCGGCCGTCTGCCCTTTGAGACCGTATCCGCTCTGCTCGACCTTGCGGGATGCCTGCAGGCCAATATGCGCAATCACGGGGATGCCGGAAGCAACGATGGCGCGAATGTTGCTCGCCAGCTCGCGGTTCGCATCGCACTTTACGGTTTCGGCTTGGCCCTCGATGACGACGCGCGCCGCGCTGAGAACGGCATCGCGCGCGGACGCGTGATAGCTCAAATACGGAAGATGCGCGTTGATCAGGGCAAAGCGGGCAACACGGGTCACGGCTTTGAGCGTGACCAGCTGTTCCTCAAATGTGATTTGCGTCGGATTGGTGTGCCCGAACAAGGACATTGGTCCAGACGGGCCGGTCATCATGACGTGAACGCCGGCCTCATCGGCAAGGCTTGCCATGACCGCATCGTAGACACCCATGGCGACAATCCGCTCGCCGCGCGATTTCATCCCTCGCAGGTCCTGGATGGTAATCTTGCGACGCCTTGCGGAAGGTTCGCTCATCACGGTTGCCTCACCGGCTGCTCGCAGCGAGCGCCTGCGCCCTCATGAGCTCAATATACTCGAAGACCTCCGGCAACGCGCCGAACGGGAAGAAATGCAGGCGCTCGATTAAGGACGCAGGATCGCTCTGCTTGCCCGCTGCGAGCGACGCCACGAATTCATCCGGGCGCCATCGTCTTGCCAGCTGAAGCGCACTCCATGATTGGCGCCGCAGGAAGCCAGCCGAAACAGTGACCCCGCACATGGCGGCGAACTTGATCAGTTTGGTAATCGTTGTGGGACCGGGCACCCCGACATGTACGGGAAGCCTGTTCCCGCGCCGCCGGGCCTCTTTCTCCCATGTCAAGACAGAGTTGCCGCTGAAGCAGAATTGCGTCACCAGCCTAAACGTCGCCGTGCTCGACTGTGCGTAGTCGTTCTTGCGCCTCAATGCGTCCCAGAGCGCTTCTCCCCCGATCGCCGGAGATCCCTCCGGATGTCCGGCAACACTAATGGTCTTGAAGCCCGCACGCTCGAGTTCGCCGGTCTCCAGGACCTCAATCGACGAAGCGAAGGAGCCACGCAGGTTCGGCTCATCGCCGGCGATGACAAGAGCCCCATCGCAGCCAACGTCGGCAAGGCGTCCAGCCAGCAGGCGCAAATCCTCGCGCGAGCCGAGCCGACGCGCTGCAATATGCACAACCGGCCGTGCACCGACCGCGCGCAAATCAGCGGCCGCCTGCACCAGGACGTCCATGGCGACGCCTCGCAAACTGGTGAGATAGATCTCCGTGTTTGGTGCGGGCCGGATCGGCATCGAACTTTTGTGGCCAACTTCAAATGGCGTCATCTCGAAGGACGCGTTTGCCATCAACCCTGAGATGGCAGCCATGACGGCCGTATCCGGCAGGAGCCTTGATGCGGGATCGAAGATCATCTGCGAAGCATCCGAAAAGCATGCGATCCGATCTGCCAGTGCAACCGGCATGCCAATCACGAACTTCGCTGCAATTGTTGCTCTGGCCGTAGCTACGTTCCAAGCAAAGCCGCTGGCGCATCTCAAAATTGCAATGCCAGATCACAAATATGAGTGGCGTTTGGTGCGATGGGAGCGACGGCTATTGCTTATGATCTGCGCCGCCCGTTGCCCAAGAAAATGGGTCGAAGAAATGCCGCCTTCTGACGGGGCGAGCCATGCAGGTGAGCATGTTAGTCTAGTCTGGAGGGATGAGTGATGCATCGGTGATCGGCCGTTGTCTTGATCGTCGTTCTTCTTTCCTGGGTGGCGACCGCGCCGTTTCGGTGCCGGCGGTGAAGTGATGGTGGCCTTCGACCACACATGCTCAGGCACTAGTCTAGTGATTCTTGCCGCCACCGGGTGGCCGGCAATGTGGTGCGGCACGGGTGAGGCTGCAAGCTGCGCCCCCGGTAGGTGTTCGGTTGGGAGCGCGCTGCCGAGGATGGGCCAGGGAACGGCCTTGACAGCTCAAAAGGGCGTCAACGGATCAGTTTTACATGTACCGGTAGAAATGCCGGATCATGTAAAATTTTCCTAGGAAGTTCAGTAGCTTAAGATGGAAAACGTCTAATCCCAAAGCAGGTGCTCTACCAGGCTGAGCTATGCCCCGATACCGAGAATGGCGGGCTTCTAACACATCATCGCCATTCTGAAAACGGACAAGACGGGAACAAAAGGACATCGCAGGCAACGCGCTCTCGGAATAGTCCCGGAATACACTCCGGGAGATCGGCATGACCTTCCCCGCCCTTGCTCCACGCAAGCGCAAAACCCCCACGCTTCCGGCACCGCCGCCTGGCCACAAGCCGCCGCCCAAAAAGCGCAAGCGCTACGACTCGCGACCCGGCACCGTCCAGCGCGGCATGACGATCTGCCTCCACCCCCACACCGTCAGCAACGAGTCGGCTGCGGGATGGCAGCGCCAGAAGCAAGTCTTCGACCTGTGGCGCCACAGCCTGGCGCCCAGGAATTTGTCATCGCCCGTCCGGCCTAGAGTGTCACCGCCCTCACGCGGGGCGATGGCCTGAATTCCGCGGTGGGCACAACGCAAAGTTTGCGATATGCGTCCAGGAAGAGTCGCCACGGCTCGCTTGTCCATTCCGGACACATGGGTGACGGATTGACCACGGGCGCTGGCGCCGGCGATGGTCGTGATCGACACAATGCCACCGGAATTCCAGGTCAGGGTGGACACGGAATAAAGCCGTGTACGCAGCACTTGCGCTGCAGTAAGCTGTACGTATGCGGAACCACGGGGCGGGGGCATGAGTTTCCCCCTCAACCCCGCCAGCAGGATCAACAATGTAAAAGGAGCGTTAAATGAGGTTCCAGACGATACTTTTCGCCGCAGCGCTGGCACTGGCCGGCGCAACGAGCGCTTCGGCAGAGCATGCGCAAGATCATGGCAGGGGCCACGATCGGGGCCATGACAGGGGCCATGGCGGAGGTCACGACAGAGGCCATGGTGGCGGAGGTCATAGCAGAGGCCATGTCAGCTTCTCGCATGAGCACGGCTCCATGCTGCGGCAGCACGCGGCAACCCACCACCACAGGTCAGCGGATCACCACGGCTTCCAGGTGCACGTCGGCGCGACCCTGCCCCATGCGGTCGAGCTGCATGCCCTGCCGCACGGCTTCCGGGTCGAGTCCCCGCATGCCTATCGCTACGGCATCATCAACCAGCGGCATGTCGTCGTGGACCACGAGACGCGCCGGATCGTGCACGTGTTCGAGTAAGGTCCGCCGCCCCGGCGGCCAATAGATGATAGATGCTCGAGAGTGACGGCGTGCCTATAGGGTGATGCCGTCACGCTTGAGATCCTCGCTGGTGGCAAGCGAGGCCAGAGTGCCTGGCGGGTTGGGATACCAGCCCGGGTCCGCGTAGGACGTGAGGCCCTCGCGCACTTTGAGGATCGTGAACATACCGCCCATGGTGATGTAGTCGAGCGGTCCTTCGGCGCCCAGCATGGGAATGCTGTTGTCGGGAACTCCCATCGCGGTTGCGTGCTCGGCCATATCCGCCATGCCGGCCTGCCCCATCGTCATATAGCCGGGCAGCACGCTCTTGACTTGATTTTTGAAGGCATTCTCGCGCACGCCGATCATCACCGGCTGCGCATGCCCCATCTGGTTCATGACGTGATGCGTCATGTGGCAGTGCAACGCCCAATCGCCCGGATTGTCGGCAACGAAATCGACGGACCGGGTCTGGCCGACGGAGACCAGCACGGTCGTCTCGGGCTGGCGTCCGCTCTCGGGAACGACACCACCATCGGTTTCCGTGATCTGGAAGGAGTGGCCGTGGATATGAATCGGATGGTGATCGATGGCGGAGAGATTGCCGATGCGTAAACGAACCCGGTCACCCTTCTTGGCGACCAAGGGCTCGGTGCCCGGATAGGAGCGCGCATTGATGGTCAGGGTGTTGAAGCCGGCAAACGCCGTGATGTCGGGCCGATAGGTGCCGGGCCGGATCTCCCACTGGCTCAGGAGCAGCACGAAATCGCGATCGACCCTCGGGCCCTTCGGGCGGCGCGGATGAATGATGAACATGCCCATCAGGCCCATCGCCATCTGGGTCATCTCGTCGTGGTGGGAGTGGTACATGAACGTGCCGTGCTGCCACAGCGAGTATTCGTACTTGAAGGTCTCGCCCACCCCGATCGACTTTTGGTTGAGACCACCCACCCCATCCATGCCGCTCGGGATGTGCAGACCGTGCCAATGCACTGAGGTGGGCGCCTGCAGCTTGTTGGTGACGTAGATGCGAACGCGGTCGCCCTCGACGGCCTCGATGGTCGGCCCATGGACGCGGCCGTTGTAGCCCCACAGCTTGGCCTTCAGCCCGGGCGCCAACTCGTGCGTCACCTCTTCCGCTATCAGATGGAAAACCTTGACCCCGTTCACGATCTTGAACGGCAGCGTCACCCCGTTGGGCGTGATGGTTGGCGTGTAGTCCTTGCCAGGCTCGCCGGGCGCCACGGCCGTGCCGGCGTCGATCGTGCGGGCGTAGAAACTGTTGGCGGTCGGAGGCACGAATGCTCCACTCCCCGCGGCCGGCGGTGGCGGGGCGGTTTCGGGCTTCTTCATGCCCGGCATGCCCTTGTGCTGGGAGTGATCGACTTGGGCCGTGGCCTGCGGGCCAGCCAAAGCCGTCCCGGCCAGGACCGCCGCCGATGCCGCGAGCGCTTCGCGGCGCGTCAGGTTCGTATCGTCGCTCATTCGGGTTGGGCTCCGGGGTTGGGTGCAGCCGCTCCGGTGGCGACAACCTGCGTCAAGCGCATGTCCGCCGGCGGCAGGCGCCCGCTCATGATAAGCCCATGGCGGGCCCGCGCGCGCCAGTAGTTGGCCAGCGAATTGACGTAGAGCTGGCCACTGACGATCTCCTGCCGCTTCGCATTCAGCAACTGGAAGATACCGACCTGCATCGCGTTGTAGCTGGCTTGGGTGAGCTGCACGACCTTGGCGTTCTGCGGCACGACAACAGTCTGGATATAGTAAGCCGCCTTGCGGGTTGTAAGGATCTGAACACGCGCAAGCCGCGCCTCCGAGCGAATGCGGACTGCAAGCGCAGTATACTTGTCGCGGGCCTGCTCGATCTCAAGAGTGGCCTTTGCCCGCTTGGCATCGCCGCGATCAAACAGCGGAAGCTCGATTGAGTAGGACGGGCCGACTTCCCATACGCGGTCGCTGCGGTCGGCCTCGACGCCCAGAGTGAGGGACGGAATGATCGCTCTCTTGTCGACAAGATTGTACTGGTGGGCGAGCTTCAGCAGACCCTGCTCGGCCTTGGCGAGGTCCAGGCTGGCTTGGATTGCACGGCGTTCAGCATCAGCCAGAGGGGGCTCCCGGGCGGGCAGCGGCGGCAAACGCTTGTTGGCGTGCCACTGCGTGTCATTGCCATACAGCCCCATGAAGACGTTGAGGCTCTCGCGCGCAGCGGCTGCCGCAGCCTGCGCGGCTGCCAGATCGAGACTGACCTGCGCCAGAAGCGTGCGCTGGGTCTCCAGGTCGAGCTCCATGATGTTGCCCGCTTCCCTGAGCGCCTTTGCCGCATCCACCGACGCGCGCTGCGCACGCACGACGCCCTCGAGCACTTCGACAAGCTGGAGCTGGGCTTGATACTCGATGAAGGCAAACATGGTCTCGCCGGCCACGTCCAGAATGCGCCCGACAACGCGCAGTTTCGTTTCCTCGAGCTGATGCACGGCCACCCGCTCGCGCAAACGCCGATAGAACGAATCGATGATGTTGATCGCCAGGGTGAGGGCCAGGTTGGTGGGACCGCCCGCCTCGACGAAGGTGACCGATCCACCCAGCGTCGGATTCTTGAGGAGGCCCGCCTGCACCAGATCGGCATGCGCGATGCCGACGTCCGCATACAGCGCCTGCAGATCGCGATTGTTCAGCAGCGCAATCTGGACGGCCCTGTCCCACGTCAACGGCTGCGCCAGGAGCGCGCGAAGCTCAACGCTGGAGTCCGATGATGGGGCGCCGCGCGAGCGTTCCCAGCTCACGCGCTTGCCGATGCGCTGCTCGGTTGTGGTTTGAACGTCCACAAAGGCTTCCTCGGGGGACAATTTCACGCAGCCGCCCAGCAGCATGGCGACCGCGAGCAACGCCACCCCAGGCCAGCACCGTCCCGCCAAGCAATCAATGCTGGCCATGACCGCCTCCTCCCTTGGGGGCGGGTGCCTGCGACGGCTTGGGTACGGGCGTTCCCGGCGACGGCTCGTCGCGAACCGGGACGGGCTTGGTGTCTGCCGGCTCGTCCAGAATTCTTGGCGACCTGATCGGCGGCGCAACAGGGGCAGCGGCACTGGCCGGATGCCAAGGCGGCGGGATGACGGCGTCAGGCCCGCGGTCGCATGCCGCCAGTAGCAGCGAAAGAAAGCCTACACCGGCTACGGACACTTTCATCCGACCTCCGAGAGCCTCGTGATTCGATTACGTTCATCATACCCCGGAGCATCGACGCATTTTTTGGCATCTCACCCTTCCGAAGCGTATTTGAGGCTGCTGTGACCTGATGGCCACGTTGCTCATGGAGGGTGGCGGCATCAAAGGGCGGCGTTGGGGGCGGTCATGACGGCTGAATGCTTTCGCCACCCTTCCCTTCGCGATTCGCAGGAAGGCCCCAGAATTCAAGCGAGGATGAGAGGAGTCACAACCCCTAGTGACCGCCGCGCGCCTTGATGCCGTGGCTGCGCTCAAGCTCGGCGTACGTGCTCGCACTCATGTCCGGAAGCTGGCGCACGAAGGCGACGATGTCCCAGATCTTCTCATCGCTGTGAGTTGGCCCGAAGGCGGGCATGCCCGTCATCTTGATGCCGTTCTTGATGATCCAGAACAGATGCGGATTGTCCCACTGGCGCGCGGAATCGGCCAGGTCCGGAGGCGTTGGATATAAACCCTTGCCGATCTCTCCGGCATCCTTGCCGGGCGCTCCGTGGCAGGTCACGCACATCTCGGCGAACTGCCGAAGCCCCCGATCGACCTGCTCCTTGCTGAACTGAGCCGGCGCCCGGTCGCCGCCGCCATGGACCTCGATCGATCGTTGCATGGCGGTCTGGAGCAGCCAGGACGAGACCCGCCAATGCGGATCGGTGGCCGCCACGTTGTAGGCCCCACTGATGAGAAACAGCACTCCTGCCAGGGTTGCGGCAAGGGCTCCAACGACAATACCGACGACATATCTCATGCAATACCCCTGGGCGCGAGCGGGCGCGGGCAACCGACCTCTAGCGGCGGCGTTGTCTCAACGGCTGAGACCTGAAAACAGTTCCGCCCGCAGCGCGGGGACCCAGGATCGACGATCGACGGCGATCCCCTTGCAGCCCCTGTATCCCGGATATTGCGCACCCTACCCCGCCCCCGAGCCGGGGCGCAATTCAGGGATGACAGGTGTGAGACAGGGTGCGAGGCAGGGCCTGCCGATTCACCATGAATCGCCCTGACCTAAGGCAGGCGCAGGAGGACGGGCAGGGTGCCCTGCCTCTGCAGAGTCTCGATCAGCTCGGACGCCGGGATCGCAAGCAGAAACAGGGTCGCGTCCCAGAACGTGCGATAGATGAGGTGCGGACTGACGCTCAGCTCCTCGACATCCTTCCAGCCCGAGAACCGAGGCAGGAAGGCGGGAACGCGCTCGGCATAGCGCGCAAACTCCGCGCCGAAGGTACCGGCCAGGAACGCCTCCTCTCGACGGACCACGCTGGCAAACACCGCGAATGTGGCCAAGGCCATCGTGCCGGCCACGACCATGCTGCCGAACTGCGCGCCGATGCCGAGGACGCCGAGCACCGTGAATGTGTACAGCGGGTTGCGGCAGAGGGAATAGGGACCAAGCGTCACGAGCTGGCGCTTCTTTCTCCCGCCGATGTACAGGGTGCACCATGTGCGCCCGAAGATGCACACGAAGATCAGAACAATACCGGTCCATTCAATCGTCTTGCTGATCACCTTTGCCGTCGGCCACCAGAACGACCCGATCACCAGGATCGGCAAAAGCGCGAGGCCGAAAACAGCTCGAAGGATGAGCTTGCGGCGACGCTGGATCTTCTGCAGCTTGTCCGGGAACGGGCCGCCTTGCGACATGCGCATTGTCTCATTCTCCGGTGGCATTCACCCAGCCCTCTCCAAAAAAAAGCCGTCACCTGTTCCGCAGCACCGCGTCGGCCACCTGATAGATGGCAATCGTCTCCCTGACGGCGCGCACAGCTTTGGGGTCCTCAACCGGCAGCTCTCGCCCCGTGGTCACGTCCAACACACGCACCCCCCGCTTTGGCAGCAGCTCCACCACCATCCCATTCTCCATCCGCCCGACCGTCAGATAGTTCGCCATGAAGGCGCGCTGGCTGGAGCTTGCCTCGGCCAGCAGGTCGTGACCGAAGAACCGTGACGAATAGCTGATATTCAGCAACGACAGCATCGTCGGAGCGACGTCGATGAGGGACCCCACAGTCTCAACCTGGCGGGGGCTTACCATGCCTGGCATGTAGACGAGCATAGGCACGCGATAATTTTCCGGTGGCAAATCCGTTCGGCCACGGCCGTGCGACGTATGATCGGCAACGAAGACGAACACGGTGCGCTCAAACCAGCCCCGCGTCGCCGCCTCGCGCATGAAATCGCCGATCGCCCAATCGGCATACTTGACGGCACCGTCGCGCCCCGAGCCGGACGGAACGTCCACCCGCCCGGCGGGGTAGGTGAACGGACGGTGGTTGGACGTCGTCATCGCATGCACGAAAACCTTGCGCCCCGCCGCGTCGCGCGCATCGATCTCCCGGATCACCTGGCGAAAGAGATCCTCGTCGGCAACGCCCCAAATCGTCTCGTGCGAGATGTTCGCTCTTGCAATGGAGGTGCGATCTACGACCGTATACCCATTGCCGCCAAAGAAATCCTGCATGTTGTCGAAATAGCTGAACCCTCCGTACACGAAGATCGGCTCGTAACCCTCCCCCTTCAACACGCCTCCCATGGTCTGCAGGCCCTTATTGTTCTTCCGCATCAGCACGGCGTGTCCCGGCGTCGGCGGCACGGACAGCGCCAGCGCTTCAAGCCCGCGCACCGTTCTGAGGCCGGTGGCATAAATTTGATTGAACTGCAGCCCGCCCCGCGCCAAGCGGTCGAGATTGGGCGTCAGTCCCTTTTTGCCGCCGAACGAGCCCACATAGTCCGCCCCCAGGCTCTCCATGGTCACAAGCACGACATTCCATGCGCGCGGCGCACCGGTCGCCACAATCGCGCGCTCGATGGGATGAGCTCCCTCCGTGAACGCCGTGCCGGTGCTCGTCCTGATCAAACTGCTGCGCACTTGGCGAACGGCGTCGGCGCTTGGCATGGTGCGGTAGAACGCGTGAAAGTCGAGATCGTTGGAGCGAAACGCGCGGGCGAACTCGTAGTACCCGTTGCCAGCCAACTCGCGCGCCGCTGTCGTGGCCAGGGCATCACGTGGCCCGTCGCCGACCGCGATGAAGGAGACGACCGGCGCCACCAGGATGGCCAATCCCGTGGCGAGACGCCGGGCAGGGGTGCCCCCATCGGCCACGCCCGCCTCCCAGATCCTGCGCCTGATCGAGAGCAGCAGAACCATCGCCAGGGCAGCCACCGCGCCCACGAGCAGCCCCACCGGATAGGACTCCTTGATGTTGCCCAGCACCTCCCGCGTGTAGATCAGATAATCGACCGCGATGAAGTTGAAGCGGGAGGAGAATTCGTTCCAGAACAGGAATTCGGCGCTCGCGACGCACAGCAGGCCGAACAAGGCGATGGCGAACAGGACGCAGGCTGCCAGCGCATGCACCCTGCGCCACCCGGCGCCGTCCGGCATGGCGAGCGCCAGCAGGGCGAAGGGGACCACCACATAAGCTGCAGCAGCCGCGTCGTAGAGCAAACCAATGGTCAGGATCGGGAGCATTCGCCACGGCACGACATTCAGTACATCCGCCTCGAACGCTATCAGTCCCAGCCGCACTGCAGTGTTGACGAAAAGGAATATCATCATCGCCCACACGACCGTGCGGAACCGCGACGGTGGGCCCAGGCGGGGCGGGGCCAGCGCCATGACGGGTCGGGACATGCATCGCGTCCTTCAGTTTGCGCATCAAGGCTGCCGCAATCGGCGCTTGTGCTGTCGATATCGCCGAGGAGAGACAAGCCAGTCGTCAGGCCCCAGTCGTCAGGCCCCTGTCGTCAGGCGCTGCGCTTCCGCCACGGCCGGCGCGGCGGCCCAACCATGGGCGCGGCAGCTGAGCCCCTGCGCGTGGCCGTTCGCGACGGATCCGGCTGGATGTCTCCGCCCATGCGAGCCTGCCGGCCTGTTTTGGGGGCCGGATGCGCTCGCTCTCGCTGCGGATGCGTCGGGACCAGGTTGCCGGAATGCTGACGGCCAAGCCCGCAGTCACGTGGACCGGATGTCGCCGCGCAGCGCCACTCAGGCGCGGGGCGGTCGCCTGGGAGGATCGAGGTTCTCAGGCTCTGCAAGCCTGTCGTATCCGGGCAGATTCACTTGCCGCGACGTGTCGAAAATCAGCACGGCCTCCGGCGTGGTGCCCAGGATGCCCTGCCCGACACAATGCTTGCCATGCCCTTGGTGCTTGCCATGCCCAGGCACTGGGCAAATGTCAGGGTTCTCCAGCTGCGGGACGTCGTCGGTGGGCTGGTCAAGCCCGACAGTCACACTGTGCGCGTGGGCGAACACCGTCGCAGCTATGCCTGCACATGCAAAGACGGCGGCCAGGACTGCGAGCATCAGACAACTGACGACGCGGCGCCAGACGGAAACCATCGCCCGACCGGAGTGCTGTCTGCTGCGCACCATAAATCCTGCTGGCGTCGCCAAAAAGATGACCTTGCACGGAGGGTTAGAAGCTCAGCCCCAATCGAACGCGATTGTGGCCGTATTGCGACTTAAGCGGACCTGACGTGCAACGGATGCGTGCCGGGCAGATGGGGACCGATCCGCGCAAGCGGCCCCCCCGCTCGCGATGCCTCAGTGCTTATGAGAGTCCTTGATGCCGAGCAATTTCTGCGCGTCGGCCAAAGACTTCTCGCACTCTTCTTCCTTGTTGGCCTTGTGCAACTGCTCGGCCTTCGTGCGCGCCGCCTTGACCTTGGCCACATCGGCCTCGCTCAGCTTGGCTTTGGCCAGGGCCGCATCCACGGCCTTGATATCTGCATCACAGTGGCCGCCGGCTGCAAGTGCCGGCCCAGCCAGCATCATTGCCGCAATTGCTGCGAATACGGTCGACTTCATCATAGTCTCCTTTGACGTTGCGAAGGGTTCACCCTTTCCGCGGCGAATGCGGCGCGGTTGTGACCGTTGGACGGGCCACCACAGCAGCTGGTCAAAACACTTGCAGCCAACTGCCGTGGTCCCTCTGAGCATGACGGCGCTCAGTGATGACGATCGTGATGACGCCTCGTCACGAAGTCCCACCACGAGTGGTGACGCCGGACGGCATGATGGTCGTCTCGCGCATGCCGACGATCCACCTCATGCCCCCGATCGGAGTGCACGCGGTGACCACCGGAATGCTCGTAGCCGTAGGCGCGGTGATGCCCGCGGTCGTAGGAGGGCTCTGCCTGAGCCGATGCCATCGCAAACCCGGCCGCGGGCAGCGCCAACACCATGGCCGCCAACAGCTTGCGAACGTGTGTCACTGAAGTCCTCCGTGAGGTTACATGAACCGTCTCGCCGGCAACCCTGCCAGCCTGAGGAAGCCTAGCAGGCCCACACCATCGGCAGGATGAACTTACCATTCACCACTCGTTCACTGCACCGCCGCCGCAAGGCCATCACGCTTGGAGGGCACGCCCACCCAGCGCATCTCGCTACACGCCTGCCATGCGATGGAAATGCCGACTCTCTCAGCAGTCAGCCGATCCGGCAAAGGGCCTCGGCTCCTGCGTGCGGACGACGGCCGCCCCGAGCGCCTCAGCTCTTCACCTTCACGTAGCTGCCGGGCGCATCCTCGATGACGCCGAGCTTGGCGCCGGGCGTGCGGGCGTCCACCTTGCCGCCGGAGTACCTGGCGAGCCACTCGGCGTAGTGCGGCCACCACGAGCCGGGATGCTCCTCGGCGCTGTCGAACCACGCCTCCAGCGTCGCCACCTTCCGGTCGTTGGTCCAATACTGATATTTGACCTTCTCGCCGGGGGGATTGATGACGCCGGCGATGTGGCCGGACCCCGCCAAGACATAGGTGACCGGCCCGCCGAACAGGCGCGAGCCGATGAACACCGACTTCGCGGGGGCGATGTGGTCCTCCTTGGCGCACAGCTCGTAGATCGGCAGCTTCACCTTGCCGAGGTCGAGCTTGACGTTGCCGATGGTCATCTGCCCGCGCGCCAGCTTGTTCTCATGATAGAACTCGCGCAGGTAGAACTTGTGGTTGGCGGCCGGCAGCCGCGTCGAGTCCTGGTTCCAGAACAGCAGATCGAAGGGGAAGGGCTTCTTGCCCAGCATGTAGTTGTTGACGATGTAGGGCCAGATCAGGTCCTTGGGCCGCAGCATGTTGAAGACGGTGGCCATGCGCGCGCCGTCGAGATAGCCCCGCTCCGCCATCATCTCCTCAAGCGACTTGAGCTGGGCGTCGTCGATGAACAGCATGAGATCGCCGGCCTTGGTGAAATCGACCTGGGCGGCGAAGAAGGTGGCGGAGGAGAACGGCTCCTCCCCGCGCGCGGCAAGATAGGCCAGCGTCGTCCCCAGCAGCGTGCCGCCGACGCAATAGCCGATGACGTTGATCTGATCGACGCCCGTCTCGCGCTTCACCGCATTGGTCGCCGCCAGAATGCCCTCGGTCATGTAGTTCTCGAAGGTCTTGTGGGCCAGCCGCTCGTCCGGGTTGACCCAGCTCACCACGAACACGGTGAAGCCCTTCGAGACCGCGAAGCGGATGAAGGATTTCTGCGGCCCGAGATCGAGAATGTAGAACTTGTTGATCCAAGGCGGCACGATCAGCAGCGGCCGCTCGTAGACCGTGTCCGTGGCGGGCGCGTACTGGATGAGCTGGATGATGTCGTTCTGGAAGATCACCTTGCCCGGCGCGGTCGCGACATTGCGGCCGACCTCGAACGCCTCCACATCGGTCTGGCTGATATTGAGCAGATCGCCGGATCGCTCAATATCGTGCACCAGGTTGGCCATGCCCTGCACCAGGTTCTGCCCGCTCGACTGAAACGTCTCGCGCAGCACTACGGGATTGGTCAGAGGGAAGTTGGACGGCGACAGCGCGCTCGCCACCTGCTTCAGGTAGAACTCGGCGCGCTGGCGCGTGCGCTCGTCGAGGCCTTCCGTCCTCTTGAGCATGTCCTCGAGCCAGCGGGTGGTGATGAGATAGAACTGCTTGCAGAAATCGAAGTAGGGGTTGCGGCTCCAATCGGAATCGGTGAAGCGATTGTCGCCGGGCTCCGGCTCGGCCACCGGCAAGGCTGCGCCCCCCATGGCGCGCTGGGCCGTGCCGGAGAAGAGTTGCATATAGCTGGTGAAGAGCGCCGCCTGCGCCTCGACCAGCTTGGTCGGGTCGGCCATCCACGGCTGCGCGATCTCGGAAAGGAGCTTCGCCGCATCGGTCATCTCGCTGGCGGCACTGTAGGGGCCGGACTTGGCATCGACCCGCTCCAGAAAACCGCTCATGACCTTCTGGCCCTCTTCCATCAGGCGGAGCATATTGCGACCAAAGGCCTCCGGATCGGCGATCCGGTAGGCGCCCAAATCGACCTCTGCCGGTACCGGCTTCTTGGTCTCAGGGGCAAATTTCTGCATAACCGCTCTCGTCAGAATCAGGGCCAGCTCTGTCAATTGTACGCGAAGAGCCCTTCAGAAACTGTATTTAGAACCTGTGGCCTGATTGCACCAGCCAGGTCCAGGCTGCGGTGCCTCCAGCCCTCGAATCAGCTAGCCCTTGATTACAAAGGCAAGACTTGCCCGCGCGATGGTGATAGATGTCGCGGCGCAGCATACCCGTGAGGACGTAAATGGCAGATTGGAAACTGGCATCCGGTCTGATTGTGGCTGGTCTCCTCGCCGGTGCAACCCTCACTGGTTGCTCCGAGACCTTGCCATTGGCCAATTTGCCAGACATTACGAAGCTGCCCGAGAGAGCCCTGAGCAAGGACGATCAGCAGAAGGCAATGAACCAGATGATCGAGAAAGGCCAAGCCCAGCAGGCCGAAGCCGCCAAGCAGATCGACAAGGGCAAGTAGCCCGCATCGTTTGTGCCTGCTTCGCGTAACGCCTGTTCGAACCGCCAGTTAGTCCCGTGATAGAAGAATTCCACCGCGTCAAACGCCTGCCCCCCTATGTGTTCGCCGAGGTCAACCGCCTGAAGGCGGCCGCGCGCGCCCGCGGGGCCGACATCATCGATCTCGGCATGGGCAATCCGGACATGCCCACGCCTCAGCACATCGTCGACAAGCTGGTGGAGACCGTCAGCAAGCCGCGCACCAATCGTTATTCGGCATCCAAGGGCATCCCGGGTCTGCGCAAGGCGCAGGCGGCCTACTACGCGCGCCGGTTCGGCGTGAAGCTCAACCCCGACACCCAGGTGGTGGCGACGCTCGGGTCCAAGGAGGGCTTCGCCAACATGGCCCAGGCGATCACCGCCCCCGGCGACGTCATCCTGGTGCCGAGCCCGACCTACCCCATTCACGAGTTCGGCTTCATCATCTCAGGCGCAGCCATCCGCCACATTCCAACGGTGGGCGGGACGGCGAAGGACCCGCACGCCGAGTTCCTGCGCGGCGTGGAGCGGGCGGTCAAGCATTCGATTCCCAAGCCGCTTGCGGTCGTGCTCAGCTACCCGTCCAATCCGACCGCCTCCACCGCGGACTTGAGCTTCTATACAGAGGCGGTGCAGCTCGCCAAGAAGCTCGACCTCATCATCCTCTCGGATATCGCCTACGCCGAGATCTATTATGACAACAATCCACCCCCGTCGATCCTGCAGGTTCCGGGTGCGATGGACATCACGGTCGAGTTCACCTCGCTCTCCAAGACCTACGCCATGCCGGGCTGGCGCATGGGCTTTGCCGTCGGCAACGAGCGCCTGATCGCCGCGCTCGCCCGCGTCAAGTCCTATCTCGACTACGGCGCCTTCACGCCCGTCCAGGTCGCCGCCTCGGCCGCCCTCAACGGCCCGCAGGATTGCGTGGACGAAATTCGCAAGATCTACAAGACTCGGCGCGACTGCCTGGTCGAGAGCTTCGGCCGTGCCGGCTGGGACATCCCCGCGCCGCCCGCCTCCATGTTCGCATGGGCGCCGATTCCGGAGGCCTTCCGCGAGATCGGCTCGGTGGAATTTGCCAAGCTGCTCATCGACAAGGCCGACGTGGCCGTCTCCCCGGGGCTCGGGTTTGGCGAATACGGCGAGGGCTACGTGCGCATCGCTCTGGTGGAGAACGAGCACCGCATCCGCCAGGCGGCGCGCAACATCAAAAAGTTCCTCGCCCGATCGCAGGAAACCATGCATAACGTGATCCCAATTCCGCAAAAGGCGTCACGTTAGCTGCAGGCAGATGAGCCAGCCGTTGAGATTGGGTGTTGCCGGTCTTGGCACCGTGGGTGTCGGGCTGCTGCGATTATTGCAGGCGCACGGCCCGCGGTTGGCCGAGATCGCCGGGCGTGAGGTTGTCGTTGCCGGCGTCGCTGCGCGCGACCCCCACAAGGATCGCGGGCTCAGCCTGGACGGCATGACCTGGTTCGACACCGCAGACCGGCTCGCTGCCGATCCTTCCATCGACGTGTTCGTCGAGCTGATCGGAGGCGACGACGGCCCTGCCAAGGCCGCCGTCGAAACCGCGCTGCGGGCGCACAAGCACGTCGTCACCGCCAACAAGGCTCTGCTGGCGAAGCACGGCACGGAGCTCGCCCGCATTGCGGAGAAGAACGGCGTCGCGCTCAACTTCGAAGCGGCCGTGGCCGGGGGCATCCCGATCATCAAGACCATGCGGGAAGCGCTGGCGGCCAACCAGATCCGCCGCGTCTACGGCATCCTCAACGGCACCTGCAATTACATCCTCACGCAGATGCTGGAGGAGCACCGCTCGTTCGGCGACGTGCTGAAGGAGGCCCAGCTCAAGGGCTACGCCGAGGCCGATCCCACCTTCGACATCGGCGGCTTCGACACGGCCCACAAGCTCGCCCTGCTGACCAGCCTCGCCTTCGGCACGCGCGTCGCCTTCGAGCAGATCCACATCGAGGGCATCGAGCGGATCACGCAGGCCGACATCGAGGCCGCCGACGACCTCGGCTACCGCATCAAGCTGCTGGGCGTCGCGCTGCTGACCGAGAGCGGCATCGAGCAGCGCGTGCACCCGGCCATGGTATCAACCGATTCCGCCATTGCGGAGGTTTCCGGCGTCACCAACTGCGTTGCCGTGGACGGCGACTTCGCCGGCAATGTGCTGCTTGTGGGCCGTGGCGCCGGCGCCGGCGCCACGGCGTCGGCGGTGGCCAGCGATGTCCTCGACATCGCGCGTGGAACCCGGCACGCGCCCTTCCTCGTGCCGGCGGCCAAGCTCAAACCCTACAAGCGCGCCAAGCTTGGCCAGCATCAGGGGGCCTACTACGTGCGCCTCGCCGTGTTCGACCGGCCAGGCGCCATGGCCGGCATTGCCGGGCGCCTGGGCGAGCGCGGCGTGTCGCTGGAGAGCATCGTGCAGCGCCGTCCGCGCGGCTCTCAGATCGGCATCGGCGCCAAGCCCAAGCCGGGGGCCCCGACACCGGTGGTCCTGATCACGCACGAGACCACCGAGGAGGCCATTCGCGGCGCCCTGACGGCGATCCACCGGGACGGCAACGTGTCGGAAAGACCGCAAATGATTCGCATAGAGCCGCTATAAGAGCGGCAGGCTCGCGGCTCTCAAGGGAGTGAGTTCATGTCCAGGATCGATCCAAAGGCAGGCCTCGATCGCCTGCTCGTATTGGAGGTGGCGCGCGTCACGGAAGCAGCCGCCATCGCCGCCGCCAGGCTCAGAGGCCGGGGCGACGAGAAGGCCGCCGACGGGGCCGCCGTCGATGCCATGCGCAAAGAGCTGGCCAAGGTCAACATCAAGGGCCGGGTCGTCATCGGCGAAGGCGAGATGGACGAGAGCCCGATGCTCTACATCGGCGAGGAGGTCGGCACCGGCGATGGGCCCGAGGTCGACATTGCCGTCGATCCGCTGGAAGGCACCACCATTTGCGCCAAGGCCATGCCCAATGCCCTGGCTGTGCTCGCCATCGCCGAGCGCGGCGGCCTGCTCAATGCGCCCGACATGTACATGAACAAGATCGCCATCGGCCCCGGCTACCCGGACGGCATCATCGATCTGGATGCGCCTCCCGCCGAGACGATCGGCGCGCTGGCCAAGGCCAAGGGCGTGCGCGTGTCGGAGGTCACCGCCTGCATTCTCGACCGGCCCCGCCACGCCGAGCTGATTGCCGCCGTGCGCAAGACCGGCGCCGGCGTTCAGCTCATTCCCGACGGCGACATTGCCGGCGTGATCTGGACCACCGATCCCAAGGAAACCGGCATCGACATCTATTTCGGCATCGGCGGCGCACCGGAGGGCGTGCTGGCGGCGGCCGCGCTGCGCTGCATCGGCGGCCAGATGCAGGGGCGCCTGCATCCCCTCAAGAAGGAGGAGGAAGCGCGCGCGGCGGCCATGGGAATAGCGGACATCAAGCGCAAGTTCAGCATGGAGGAGATGGCCTCCGGCGACGTGATCTTTTCCGCCACCGGCGTGACCGACGGCTCGCTGCTGGACGGCGTGCATTTCCGCGGCGACTTTGCCGAGACGGAAACCGTGGTGCTGCGCTCCAAGACGGGAACCGTGCGGCGCATCAAGACCAGCTTCCGCATGATCGGCACCAAGGCGACGCCCTGAGCGCTTTTCCACAGCCGCACCAGGCTGTGGAATGGACGAGCGAATCGTTGTTCCTGCACCGGAAGTCGGGCGTAGTGTCGCCGTCGGGCTAGCGGCAGGAGCACAATGGGGGCCGTTGCAAAGCTGAAGCCGGTCGACCAGGCCGAGGGCGCCTACCTTGGCGTCACGGCATCGGCGCGCGGACTGGCCTGGCGCGAACGGCTTGATGCTGCCGCGGCCAAGACTGCAACGGCCATCAGCCAGCGCCATGACCTGCCCGAGCTGCTGGGGCGCGTGCTCGCCGCCCGCGAGGTCGGCCTGGACGAGGTGCCGGTGGCGCTCGATCCCACCATCAGGGCGCTGATGCCCGATCCCAGCACCTTGCGCGACATGGACAAGGCCGCAGCCCGGCTCGCCGATGCCATCGCGCGCCGCGAGACGGTCGCCGTCTTCGGCGACTACGACGTCGACGGCGCCTGCTCCTCCGCGCTCGTCAAGCGCTTCCTATATGCCCACGGGCTCGACGCCCGCATCTACATTCCCGACCGGCTCACCGAGGGCTACGGGCCCAATGCGGACGCGATCAAGGCGCTTGTCGGCGCAGGCGCCCGGCTCATCGTCACCGTCGATTGCGGCACCACCAGCGTCGATGCGCTCGGCGCCGCCCGCCCGCTGGGCTGCGATGTGGTGGTGGTCGATCATCACCAGGCCGACGAGCGGCTGCCCGACGTGACGGCGCTCGTCAATCCCAACCGGCTGGACGACATTTCCGGGCTCGGCCACCTGTGCGCGGCCGGCGTCGTCTTCATGCTGCTGGTGGCGACGACGCGCGAGCTGCGCCGGCGCGGGCACTATGCCGGGGCCGCAGCGCCGCCCGATCTGCTGGCGCTCATCGATCTCGTGGGCCTGGCCACGGTGTGCGATGTGGTGCCCCTCAAGGGACTGAACCGCGCCTACGTGACCAAAGGCCTGCAGGCGATGCGCCAGCGCCGCAACATCGGCCTCAAGGCGCTGAGCGACGCTGCCGCGCTTGCCGTCGCGCCGACCACCTACCACCTGGGCTTCGTGCTGGGACCGCGCATCAACGCCGGCGGCCGCATCGGCGATGCCGGCCTCGGCGCGCGGCTGCTGTCGATCGACGATGCAACCGAGGCGGCGCGCATCGCCGTGCTGCTCGACAAGCTCAACCGCGAGCGCAAGGCCCTCGAGAAAGAGATGCTGGACGAGGCCATGGCGCACGCCGATCACCTGATCGAGGCCGATGCCGGGCTGCCACTGCTGATCGTCGCCTCGGACGCCTTTCACAAGGGCATCGTCGGACTGGTGGCGAGCCGGCTGGTGGAGCGCTTCCAGCGCCCGGCCTGCGTCATCGCCTGGGACGGCAAGGACGAGGGCACGGGCTCGCTGCGCTCGATCGCGGGCGTCGACATCGGCGCGGCGGTGCGCGCGGCGGTGGCGGCCGGACATCTCAGGAAGGGCGGCGGCCATGCCATGGCGGCCGGCCTCACGGTGGCGCGCGATCGCCTCGAGGCCGTGCGCACGTTCCTCAACGCGCGGCTGGCGAGCAAGACCGATGCGGCGCGATCGGTCATGGCGCTGCCGATCGACGGCGCGCTGACGCCGGCCAGCGTCACCGACGAGTTCATGGCGCTGCTCGAGCGCGCGGGCCCCTTCGGCCAGGGCAACCCCGAGCCGCGCTTTGCCTTCCCGGCCCACCGCGTGAAATTCGCCAAGGTCGTCGGCACGGTTCACGTGCGCTGCACGCTGGAGGCGGGCGACGGCTCGCGCCTGGATGCGGTGGCGTTCCGCGCCGCGGATCAGCCCGTCGGCGCGGCCCTGCTCGCCTCGGCCGGCATGCCGCTGCATGTGGTGGGCCATCTGCGCCGCGACACCTGGAACGGCCGCGACCGGCGCGAGCTCGTCATCGAGGACGTGGCCGACCCGCGCCGGCAGGCCTGATCCGCTTCACACTCCCTCCAACACCAGGGCTGCGCCCTTCTCGCCGATCATGATCGAGGCGGCATTGGTGTTGGCCGAGGTGACCGTCGGCATGACGGAGGCATCGATCACGCGCAGCCGGTCGATGCCGCGCACGCGCAGCTTCGGATCGACCACCGCGCCGGCGTCGGTGCCCATGCGGCAGGTGCCGCAGGCGTGGAAGACGGTGCCGCCGTGCTCGCGCACGAAGCGCAAAATGTCCGCGTCGGTGGCGGCGGCGGGGCCCGGCAGCATCTCCTCGGCCCACAGCGGACGGAAGGCAGGCTGGCGATAGATGTCCCGCAGCATCCTGACACCGGCCACCATCACCTTGCGATCGATCTCGGCTGCGAGGTAGCGCGGCTCGATCAGCGGCGCGGCGAAGGGATCGGTGCTGCGGACGGACACGCGACCGCGCGAGGCCGGATGGCACTGCCACAACGAGGCGGTGAAGCCCGCATACTGGTGCAGAGGGTCGCCCGGCTTGTCGACCGACAGCGGCATGACGTTGAACTGGATGTCGGGCCGGCCGTGGTGCGCGAACTCCGAGCAGGCGGCGCCCCCGACCTGGCCGGCCCCGATCGTCAGCGGCCCGCGCCCATGCACCAGCCAGTCCCAGCCCATGCGGGCGAGGCGCAACGGGTTGCGCACATCGTTGTTGAGCGAGTTCGGCTGACACAGGCGCACGATGGTCCGCGCCTGGTAGTGATCCTGCAGGTTCTCGCCGACGCCCGGCAGGTCGACGGCGACGCCGATGCCGAGCTGCCGCAGCAGGTCGGCCGGCCCGATGCCGGAGAGCTGCAGGAGTTGCGGAGACTGCAGCGCACCGGCGGCGAGAAGCACCTCCCGCTCCGCCCGCGCCTGCCGGCGCTCCCCACCGTCCGCCCATTCGACGCCCCTCGCCCGCGTCCGCTCCAGCAGAACGCGCGTCGCCTGCGCACGGGTGAGGATCGTGAGATTGGGCCGCCCCAGCGCCGGCCGCAGGAAGGCAGCCGCGGAGCTTGCCCGCCAGCGGCTGCCGATGCTGAGCTGGTAGGCGCCAACGCCGAACGTGGTCTCGCCGTTGAAATCATCGTTGCCGGGAAGGCCCAGCTCGCGCGCCGCATCGACCCACGCCCGGCAGGCCGGATGATCGTTGCGCAGCCGCGCAACGGACAGCTCGCCATGCGCGCCCCGGTACTGGCTGGGGGGGCCGTCGTAGCGTTCGATCTTGCGAAAGAAGGGCAGCACGTCGCGATAGGACCAGCCGGCGGCGCCGGCGCGCTCCCAGTCGTCGAAATCCTCGTGCTGCCCGCGGATGAAAATCAGGCCGTTGATGCTGCTGGAGCCACCGATCACACGGCCGCGCGGCCACACGATGCTGCGCCCGGCCGTGCCCTCGGAGGGCTCGGTCGGAAACAGCCGGGAAAACCGCTCATCGTAGATGGTGCGGAAATAGCCGACCGGCAGCCTGAGCCAGAAGTTGCGGTCGCGGCCGCCGGCCTCGATGAGCAGCACGCGACACGCCGGATCCGCCGATAGCCGGTTGGCCAGCACGCAACCCGCCGAGCCAGCCCCGACGATGATGTAGTCGTAGACGGCCTCCGGCAACGCTCACCCCTTGATGGTGTCGAGATAGATCGAGGGATCGAAATACTTCGACGCGGGAATCGGATTGGGGATGTTGCCTGTCGCGGCAAAGAAGTCCGTCACCTGCTGCAGCCATTTCGTGACGGTGCCGTCGGCGTACAACTTGCGCCATTCAGCGGCCGGAAATGCCTTCTCGGCGGTGTACTGCTCCTTGAAATCGGCCAGCGGGACCTGCGGATACTGCTTCTTCTGCACGATGGCGAGCGCCTCGTCGGTCTTGCCGACCAGATAGTCGTTGCCCTCGGCCCAGGCGCGGATGATCCGCGCCAGTACCTCGCGGTTCTTGCCGTGGAACTCCGTCGTGGTCGCCCAGCCCGACATGATCGCCGCCTGCGGATAGTAGGCGGAGGCATCCACCAGCTTCTTGGCAGCCGGCACCTTCTCGCGCACGGTGATGTTGAAAGGCACCCAGAGCGCGACGGCGGGAACCGCACCCGAGATGAAGGAGGTGACGGCATCCGGCATGCGCTGGTTCATGATCTCGACATCACCAGCGCCCAAACCGTTGGCCTTCAGCGCCGTATTGAGAAACACGTGCGCCGTCGTTCCCACCGTGGTGGCGATGCGCTTGCCCTTGAGGTCGGCGAAGCTCTTGATGCCCTGGTCCTCGCGCACCCACAACTGCGCAGTGGCAAATTCCACCGCGTTGGCGAGGAACATCTTGCCCTGGCCGCGGGCGGGGAAGTTGGAGATCACGGCGCCGGTTGCGAGCACGTCGAGGCTGCCGCCGATCATGGCCTGGAAGAGCTCGAGGCCGGTCTGGAACAGCTTGAACTCGGTCTCCAGGCCGTTCTTGTCGAAGGCGCCCAGATGGTCGGCCAGCCACATCTGGCCGTCCACGGCGAGTGTGTGCACGTAGCCGATGCGGATCTTGGTCTTGGCCTGCGCGAGGGCCGGCATGCCGATCGTGGCCGTGCCCGCCGCCGCGCCTGCGGCCGCAAGAAATTTTCTGCGATTGATGGTCATCGTCGTCTCCTCCTGTCGATCCTTGTCTATGTGGAAGCCGTCGACCGCTGGCGCGCCTGCTGGGCGTATTCCTGCATGACAAGATCGCGCACATGCGCGCGCAGCTCGCCGAACTCAGCCGTCTTGTGCAGGGCATCGGTGCGCGGATAGGCGAACGGCACCTCGATGATCTCGCGGATACGCGTGGGCCGCGCCGTCATGACGATGATGCGGTTGGAGAGGTACACCGCCTCCTCGACCGAATGCGTGATGAGCATGACCGTCTTGCCCTCCTCGGCCAGCACATGGAGAAGCAAGTCCTGCATGGCCGAGCGCGTCTGCGCGTCGAGCGCGCCGAAGGGCTCGTCCATCAGCAGGAACTGCGGCTTGACCGCGTAGGCGCGCGCCAAAGCCAGGCGCTGGCGCATGCCGCCCGACAGCATGCGCGGCCAGGCGCCGGCGAAGTCCGCAAGCCCCATCAGACGCATGTAGCGCTGGCAGATCTCCTCGCGCTCGGCGGCGCCGACACGGTTGGCACGCAGATTGAGGCCGAAGGCGATGTTCTCCTTCACCGTCAGCCAGGGGAAGATGCCGTACTCCTGGAAGATCACGCCCCGGTCCGGCCCCGGGCCGGCGATCGGCTTGCCGTCGAGCATGACGGTGCCGGACGACGGCTGCATGAAGCCGGCGACGATGTTCATCATGGTGGTCTTGCCGCAGCCCGACGGCCCGATCACCGACACGAACTCGCGGTCATGGACCCGATAGCTGACATCGTCCACCACCTGCATGCTGCCGCCAGTGGTCGGAAACCGGACGGAGACGTTGTCGAAAGCGATGCGCACCTTGGCCGTCATGCGATGCGCTCCTGCCAGCTGACAAACCGGCGTCCCAGGGCACGCAGACCCAGGTCCATGAACAGGGCAATGAAGCCGATGCAGATGATGCCGACATAGATGATGTCGAGTTGGAAGAACGAGCCCGCGTTCTGGATCAGCGCGCCGAGACCCTGCTGGGCGGCAATCAGCTCGGACGCCACCAGCGTGGCCCAGGCAACCCCCAGCGCCACGCGCAGCGCCGTCAGCATGTGCGGCACGGCAAGCGGAATGATGACCTTGCGGAAGATCTCACCATCCCGCGCACCCAGGGTGCGCGCCACCCGCACATAGATCGGGCTGATCTGCGAGATGCCCTCATACATGACGATCACGCCGGCGAAGAACGAGGCGTAGAAGAGGATTACCGTCTTGGCGATTTCATCAACGCCGAAGTAGACGATGACGAGCGGGATCAGCGCGATCGGTGGCAGCGCGCGGAAGAAGTTGATCAAGGGATCGATGAAGGTGCGAATATTGCGATACCAGCCGAGCACGAAGCCCACCGGCACCGCCAGCACGATGCCGCACAACACGCCGATAAAGACGCGCTGCGTCGACATCAGAATGTCGAGCGGCAGGCGGCCGCGCATCAGCTCGGCGAAGCGCACCGCCACCTCGTGCGGCGTCGGCACCAGCGCCGGATTGATGAGGCCGCTGTAGTGAATCGCATACCAGCCGGCCAGCAGCAGCAGCCAGGGTGCAAGAATGAGGGCCGCTCGCCACACGGTCGATTTCCAATCCTTCAACATGTTGGGCTGGTCTAAACGTCTTAAAGGTACTATGTATAGAATGTTTCTGACAAGAGGCTTGATTTGCGATCTCATGGCGCACCCCGGTACGCATCGGATCTTCGGATCGACACCCATCCCGCGCTATGTGCAGCTGGCGGACCTGCTGCGCCACCGGGTGGACAAGGGGCTCTGGCCGCCTGACAGCATCCTGCCATCGATCGAGCAGCTGATGGCCGAATTCGACGTGGCGCGCGTCACCGTGCGGCAGGCGATCGCCCTGCTGGCGGAGGAAGGGCTGCTCTCGCCGCAGCGCGGGCGGGGAACGTTCGTCACCGGCAAGGCGGGCGACCGCCGCAAACTGCGCGTGGAGACCACGCTGCAGGACCTCATCACCATGTATCGCGGCGATCGGCCGCATCATGCAACGCTGGCCGAGGGCATCGCCAAGCCGATCCTGTTCGACAAGGACGGCGTTCCGGCGCCCAAGTATTTCCACCTGCGGCGGGTGCATGCGCGCAACGGCGAGCGCTACTGCCTGGTGGCCGTCTACATCGATTATCGCCTGTTCAAGCGCGCGCCCGCCCGTTTCCGCCGCGAGCTGGCGCTGCCGGTGCTGGCATCGCTGCGGGGCCTCACGATCGAGGCCGCACGGCAGACGCTGACCATCTCGACCGCGGACGTCGAGACCGCTCGCGCGCTCGGCATATCGGTCGGCGCGCCGGTGGGTGAAGTGCGCCGCGTCCTGTGCGGACCGGGCAAGACCATCATCTGCCTCGCCGAGGTCACCTACCGCGGCGACTATGTGCACGTCGAAATGGACCTCAAGCCGTGAGCCGCGACCTTGCCATTCGCCGCCTCACCGCGCGCGTCTACCGCAGCCCCCTGCAGCAGCCCGTCACCACCTCGTTCGGCGTCATGCGCGACCGGCCGATGCTGCTGGTGGAGGCGGAGGACGGCGACGGGACGCGCGGCTGGGGCGAGGTGTGGTGCAATTTTCCGGCGGTCGGCGCGGAGCACCGCGCGCGGCTCATCGACAGCGTGCTGAGCCCGCTGCTGGTCGCGCAACCGTTCGCCTCGCCCGCCGATGCGTTCCGGCATCTGACCCGCAAGACGGCGGTGCTGGCGCTCCAGAGCGGCGAGCCCGGCCCCTTTGCCCAGGCGATTGCCGGCGTCGACATCGCCCTGTGGGACCTGGTGGCCCGCCGCGCCGGGACGCCGCTGTGGAGGGTCTTGCAGGACGGCGGGAGCCCAAGCGTGCGCGTCTACGCCAGCGGCCTCAATCCCGACGCACCGGAGATACTGGCGGCGCAGAAGCAGCGCGAGGGCTTCACGGCCTTCAAGCTCAAGGTCGGCTTCGGCACCGACCGGGACCTCGCCAATCTGGGTACGCTGCGCGACACCCTGGGCGATGCGGCGCGGCTGATGATCGACGCCAACCAGGGCTGGGACCTCGATGCGGCCCTCAACATGCTTCCTCGGCTGGAGCCCTTCCGCCTGGATTGGCTGGAGGAGCCGCTGCGCGCCGACCGGCCATGGGAGGACTGGCGCACGCTGCAATCGCACACGCCGATCGCCTTGGCGGCCGGGGAGAACCTGGCCGGCGAGGCGGCGTTCGCGGCGGCGCTGGAGGCGGGCGCGCTCGGCGTCGTCCAGCCCGACCTCGCCAAATGGGGCGGCTTCACGGGCTGCCTGCCGGTCGCCCGGCGCATTCTCGCCGCCGGCGTGCGCTTCTGTCCGCACTACCTCGGCGGCGGCATCGGCCTGCTGGCCTCGGCGCACCTGCTGGCGGCCGCCGGCAGCGGCGGGATGCTCGAGATCGACGCCAACCCGAACCCCTTGCGCACCTGCCTCTTGGGGCCGCTCCACGATATCACCGAGGGCCGCGCCACGCTCGCAGCGACCCCGGGTCTGGGGCTCGAACCAGACCTCGGCCCATTGAGCGCCTTTCTCGTGCGGCACTGACGGGTCGCCAGAGGCGTAGAGGCCCACACAGCCGGCCGCACGGCTGCACCGCTCATGCCTCCGTCAGGCCGTAGTCCTGGATGCCCTGCTCGTTGCCGTAGTACTTGTAGGGCAGGAACTTGCCGGACATGGTGATCTTCACGCGGTCGCCCTTGGCGTTGGGCTCGCGCTCCATCTCCATGTTGAAGTCGATGGCCGACATGATGCCGTCGCCGAACTCCTCCTCGATCAGCGCCTTCCAGGCCGGCCCGTTGACCATCACCAGCTCGTAGAAGCGGTAGATCAGCGGGTCGGTGGGGGGCATCGGCGTGCCGCGATGGGGCACCTCGTTCAGCATGCGCTCCTCGCTGGCCGACAGGCCAAACAGGGTGGCGGCCTTCTTGGCCAGTGGCTTGACGAGCTTCATCTGGCCGAGCAGGGCGCCCACCACCAGCACGGGCGACATGCCGCCGATCTCGGCGGTGATCTCTTTCCAGGTCCAGCCCTTCTCGCGCTTGATGTCGAGGATCTTCTCGGTCAGCTCTTCGCGTCGCATGGGGGTTGCTCCATAGGTTGAGGTTGGGGTTGGGGTTGGCGTGACGACAAGACGATGGGGCGGGCGCTGCGCCGTGGAGCGCAGCGGCAACTCGGGCGCCGGCATGCCGGCCTCACCCAGCAGCTTGCGTCGCGGCAATGCGCGCGCTCGCGAGGTGGGGAGCCGGCGCTTGCCCGGCCGATTGGGGATGATGGGACGTCGCTGCATGGGGTGGAGCTGCCGTTGGGCGGATGACGGGCGGATTGCGATTGGACGGCCGCGCCTCAGGATCGAGCGCCAGCGCGCGCGAGCGGGTGACGAGAAAGTCGATCAGATGATTGCGCAGCGGATAGTAGTTGGGCTGCTTGTGCAGCTCCGCGCGGGTGCGCTCCTTGGGCAGCGTATTGGCGACGATCTCCGCCACCCAGGCCTTGGGGCCGTTGGTCATCAGCAGGATCTTGTCGGCCAGCAGCAGCGCCTCATCGACGTCGTGCGTGATCATGAACACGGTCTGACGCGTAGCGTTGCGAATGGCGATCACCTCGTCCTGCAGGGAGCCGCGGGTCAGCGCATCGAGTGCGGAGAACGGCTCGTCCATCAGCAGCATGCGGGGCTCGATGGCGAGCGCCCGGGCGATGCCGACGCGCTGCCGCATGCCGCCCGATAGCTGCGCCGGCTTCTTCAGCTCGGAGCCGTCGAGATGCACGAGCGCCAGGTATTTCATGGCGTGCGCGCGGATTTGTGCGCGTGACCAGCCGGGATGCCGCGAGGAGACGGCCAGCTCCACATTGCCGAGCGCCGACAGCCAGGGCATCAGCGCGTGCCCCTGGAAGATCACCGCGCGATCGAGGCTGGGGCCCTGCACGTGCTTGCCGGCCGCGATGATGTGCCCCGCGGTCGGCGCATCGAGGCCGGCCAGAATGTTGAGGATCGTCGACTTGCCGCAGCCCGAGTGCCCGATCACGCAGGCGAACTCGCCCTCCTCCACGCCGAACCACAGGTCCTCGAACACGGTGAGCTCGGCCTTGCCCGACGGCTCGGGGAACCGTCGCGTGAGCCCCTCGACGCTGATGAAGGCTTTGCTCATGGGCGTTCCATGTCATCCCGGCCTCGGGCATCCGCCCGGGAGCCGGGACCCAGAGTCGAAGAGAACGAGGGTGCAATGCGTTGCCCTGGGTCCCGGATATTTCGCTGATCGCGAAATTCCGGGATGACAACGGCTGGCCCCTCAATCCGCATAGGCCACCATGTGCTGCAAGCGCGCCATCAGCTGGTCGAGGGCCATGCCGACGACACCGATGAACAGGATGGCCGTGATGACATTGGTGATGGAGAGGTTGTTCCACTCGTTCCAGACGAAGTAGCCGATGCCGGTGCCGCCGACGAGCATCTCGGCCGCCACGATCACCAGCCAGGCGATACCGATCGAGATGCGCATGCCGGTCAGGATGGTGGGCGCGGCCGCCGGCAGGATGACGCGCCAGGCGGTGCGGCCGGGGCTCATCTCCAGCGTCTTGGCGACGTTGAGCCATTCGCGCCGCACGCTGGCGACGCCGAAGGCGGTGTTGATGAGCATCGGCCACACCGAGCAGATGAAGATCACGAAGATGGCCGAGATGCCGGAATCGCGGATGGTGTAGAGCGCCAGCGGCATCCAAGCCAGCGGCGAGATGGGCTTGAGGATCTGGATGAAGGGATCGAGCGCCCGGCTCATGAGCGGCGACATGCCGATCAGGAAGCCGATCGGAATGGCAACGGCCACCGCGATCAGATAGCCGGCCAGGACGCGGGCGATCGAATAGGCGAGCTGGATGCCGAGCCCCTTGTCGTTGGTGCCTCGGTCGTAGAACGGGTCTTTGAGATGCTGCCAGATTCTGGCCCCGACCTCGGCCGGTCCCGGCATTGCCGACTTGCCCTGCGTCGCCGTGGCGCCCATGAGCTTGGCGTACTCGGGGTCCATCTTCACGGCCGGGCCGGTGCCTGCCGTGCCGATGTGCCAGGCGCCGACGAACAGGCCGAACAGCAGCAGCGACACCAGCCCTGCGCGCAGTGTGAGACCGATTCGCATGCGCCCTCGCCCTGTCCTCACGCCGCACGCTTGATGGCAAAGCTCCTGACATAGTCCTCGGGCTTGGCGGGATCGAACGTCTTGCCCATCACGACGAAGCTCTTGCTGGTGGCCGCAGGTGGCGTGAGCCCCACCTCCGTCATCAGCCGCGCCGTGTCGGTGGCAAGGTAGACCTCCCGCGCGATCTTGGCGTAGTCGACATCGCCCTTGATCTGCCCCCAGCGCTTCATCTGCGTCATGATCCACACGGCGAAGGAGTGCCAGGGGAAGGGATCGAAATCGATGCGGTCGGGCACGGTGCGCACGTTGCCGAGGCCGTCGGCGAAGGTGCCGGTGAGCACCTGCTCGACCACCGTGACGGGCTGGTTCAGATAGTTGGCGGGCGCAATCGCCTCCGCGATCTGCTTGCGGTTCTCGGGCTTGCTGGCGAAGGCGGTCGCATCGATGATGGATTTGAGCAGCGCGGCATAGGTGTTGGGCATCTGCGTCACGAACGCCTTCGACGCAGCGAAGGCGCAGCAGGGATGCCGGTCCCAGATCTCCTTCGACAGGACATGAATGAAGCCGACGCCGTCGTAGACGGCACGCTGGTTGACGGGATCGGGCGCCAGGAAGCCGTCGATGTTGTCGGCGCGCAGGTTGGCCACCATCTCCGGCGGCGGGATGGCGCGGATCTGGATGTCGGTGTCGGGATCGATGCCGTGCTCGGCCACGTAGTAGCGCAGCAGATAGTTGTGCATCGAATAGTCGAAGGGCACCGCGAACTTGAAGCCCTTCCAGCGCTTGGGATCGCGCTTGTCCTTGTGCTTGACGGCGAGCGTGATGGCCTGGCCGTTGATGTTCTCCACCGCCGGCATGGTGTAGGGGATCGGATTGGAGCCGGCACCCAGCGTGATGGCGAGCGGCATCGGCGAGAGCATGTGAGCCGCGTCGTATTCCTTGTTGAGCGTCTTGTCGCGGATCACCGCCCAGCCGGCGGTCTTCACCACCTCCACATTGAGGCCGTGCTTGGAGTAGAAGCCCATGGGATGCGCCATGATGATGGGCGTGGCGCAGGTGATGGGGATGAAGCCGACCTTCAAGTCCTTCTTCTCCGGCGCGGCGGCCTGGGCGAAGACTTCCGTGGCCATCCCGAGCGGAAAGGCCTGCGCAATCACCGCCAAGGCGGTCGAAGCACCGACCGCACGCAGAAAGGCGCGACGGCTCCGCTCCTCGGGGAACAGCGCCCGCACGACGGCGGATTGCACGATGCGCGCGAGGCGCTCGTCTCCCGAGGCTGCAACGGCGCGATCGTGATCGGCCTGCGTGGCGTGACCTCCACAGGCGCAACCCCGCGCCGGCAGGCTGCGCTCGGCATCGAGCGGGTCGTCGAACGTCATGGGCAGGCTCCCCTTCCGCAGGTCGCGATTGACCAATGCCGCACGCGTCGAGTTGCGGGCGACCGGTGATGGACGGGATTGGAGAGAGCAACCGCCGTGCCAGCCCCTGACGGCGATCAACATGGCAGCATTATCAATGCATTATGCACTTCCAATGGGCAGGTGGCCGCGCACCTCTGCTGCCGTCGGGACGTGCAGACTGCCCAGCAACTGGGCACATGCTGCAGCCATCGAGCCGCGACCTGCGCCCGAAACGTCACAGGTCGCGACCGGCGGCGCGGGGTCTCCGTAACGCCGTTGAATCCCTGCAGAAAAAAGCTCTGGATCGTCGCGGCCCGCAACTTGAAGGAGCGAAGGGGCGCCGCTAGCGTCGCGCCAAGCGGTGGGAGAGGGACCCGCCGTCAATCACTAAGCGTCAAGCGCCGGTTTTCAGTGGGGTAGGTCATGACAACGCTGCAGGTCTCCAGTCAGAAACAGCTGCGCCAGCTCATTGAGCAGATCGAGCGGCTGGAGGAGGAGAAGAAGGCACTCGCCGGCGACATCCGCGACAAGTATGCCGAGGCCAAGGCCCTGGGCTTCGATGTGAAAATCATGCGCAAGGTCATCAGCCTGCGCAAGAAGAGCCAGTCCGACCGGCAGGAGGAAGAGGCGGTTCTGGCCGTCTATCTGCATGCGCTCGGCATGCTCGATGAGCCACCGGCCGAGCCGCCGTCGCACATCATGGATGCGGCGGAGTAGGCGCTCACCCCGGCAGCGTCCGCCCACTTCGAAACATTGCGAACAGGCGCAGGCCAGCCCTCTATTGCGGCTGGGTTGCGACCCGGCGGTTGGACAGGGGCGCCGGGCGCGGCGCGTCGGCATCGATCAGGCTCGACAGGTCGATGGCCTCGCCCTTGAACTGCTGCGCCCACAGGCGCTCGGCTGCGGTGACACCCGGACGCAGCCGCATGGGCGGCGCGACGTTCTCCTGGTCCAGCGTCTCGAGCACCTTGCCGAGATTGGGGTGCACCATGCCCGCCAGGGCGGGATCATCCGCGGACGCCGTGACGGTGAGAAACGGCGCGATCGGAAACGGCCGGTAGGACAGCTCCTCGGGATGCTCCTCATCGTACTCGGGCGCCGGAATGACGCTGGGCTCGCGATAGAGCGGCGCATGGCGCCGCCCGCGCCCGTCACCGGGATCGTAGGCGGCCATCTGCATCCCGGCGGCGCCGGACGCGCGGCGGTTGACGGGCGTCGGCGGGGCGAGCAGCCGCGGCGGCGGATCGCTGGCCACCAGCGCGGCAAGCCTGGCGCGATCCTCTTCGCTCGCCATCGTACCGGAAGCCGGGCGCCGCTCGAGCGGCTGCGGCTCGCGCAGCAGCTTGGGCAGCGACGGGCTCAGCGACGCCGTCTGCACGGGCGGCCTGGGCCTTCCGCGCTGGTCGAAGAACTGCGCGATCTGCGTGGCGAGGTCCCTGTTGCCGGCCCGGGCCTGGTGCACATCCTCCCGGGTGATCGGCACGCCGTCGGCAGGAACGTGCTGCGTGCGGCCGCTGGGGAAGAGCAGCGCCAGCTCCGCGCGCGGCAGTCGCGGCCAGGCGCGCACGCGGTCGATGTCCATGTGCACGAAAGGGATGGCCGAGGTCGGGTAGTAGCCGACGCCGCCCTTCTCGCGAATGAGCGCCGAATAGCGCAGGTTCTTCACCGGCACGTCCGGGAAATGCACGTCGGCGGCCTTGCCGAGAATGTGGCGGCTTTCGCTGGCCTGCCCGCCGACGGTCCTGCGCAGCATGGCGTTGGTGCCGCGCGAGCGATAGCCCGAGATGATGTGGATCGGCTCGGCCGAGCCCAGCTCGCTGTGCACCTCCCACAGCAGGTCGATGAGCTGCGGGTCCATGGTGGTGGCTTCGTTCTTGCGCCAATCGCGCAGGATCCAATTGATCTTCTCCATCTCGGCGGGAACGTATTTGCCGTTCTTCTTGTAGGTGGAGGTCAGGGTCTCCTTGGTATGGATGTTGTAGAGCGAGAGGGTGCGGCCTGCGTCGGCGGTGATGGCGGTTGCGCCCACGACAAGCGCCGCCGCGAACACGGCGACGGCAACGATCGAGGCTGCAAGGCGAGCCTGCAAACGGCTGATCCCCCATCGGGCCGGCCGCACGCGGCGCCGAGTGCCCATCGTGCGCCGCTGCCGGCCTTTGCTGGCAACGCGGCAAGCCACCCGTCCCATCGTCCCGGAGGCTGACAGGAACGCGTTATGACTGCCGACCGGCGCAATTGAATGCTGCCTATGCGGCAATATCGGGGCGGCGGCAACGCGAAACCCAGGGCGCCACAAGACCTTGGGCGATCCGCGGGCGCCGTGCGGCTAGTTCTCGAACACCCGGCGCACCCAGTCCCTGCTGCCGGCAGTGGAGACCGCCTGGGGACGCGGCGCCTCCTTGGCCCTGGCGACCGCAGCACGCGGGGGCGGCGTTTCCCGCTCGCGCTGGATCAGATGCGACTTGCCGGCGATGCCGAGCGCGATGCGGCTCTCGTGGCCATAGATGTCGCTGTAGGTCTTGAGCTTGCCCTCGTCATCGACCCAGGCCGTGAAGTAGGTCATGTGCACGGGGATCTTCGCCGTCAAATTGATCTGGTTGTCCTTGGGACCCTTCTTCACGGCGGCCATGATGCGGCTCTCCGTCCAGCCGCGGTCCTCGGCGAGCACCAGCTCGGCGAGCTTCAGCGGGTCGCGCACGCGCATGCATCCGTGACTAAACGCGCGCTCGCTGGCGTTGAACAGACCCTTGCTCGGCGTGTCGTGCATGTAGACGTCGTGCTTGTTGGGAAAGCGGAATTTGACGATGCCCAGGGCGTTGCTGCTGCTGGGCGGCTGGTAGACGTGAAACTTGCGCATGTCCGCCTTGGTCCAGTCGACGGTGGCGGGATCGATGTCGCGGCCGCGATAGGAAACGCGCAAGTTCTGGCGCTCGAGCACGCCGGTGTTGCCGCGCGCCAGGCTCGGCAGCAGCTCATTGGTCTTGATGGAGTCCGGCACGCCCCAATAGGGGTGGAAGATGACCTGCTCCATCTCGTGCGAGAACACGGGCGTCTGCGTCGCGGAGCGGCCGACGATGACGCGCTCGCTGTGAATGATGCGTCCCGCCTTGACGACCCGGATGGTGTACTCGGGAATGTTCACCCAGACGTGGAAGCTGCCGAGATCCTCGGGCATCCAGCGCCACTGCTCCATGTTGACGAGCAGCGTGCGCAGGCTTGGAGCGACCGGCTGTGCGGCGGCGACGCGCTTCTTCTTGGAGGACTTGCCCGCGGCCTGGGCGACCTCGGCGGTCCGCACGGGCTCAGCGCGCTGCAACGCGAGATAGGCCTGGCGCAGGCGCTCGAACTGGGGGTGCTGGGGATGCAGGGAGCGCAGGTAGGCATCCGGGCTTCCCGACCCGGCCGCCGCCTCGATCACGCCGCGCGGCTCGAGAAGCTGCGGCTTGCGATCCAAATTCTTGCTGAGACTGAGAGGATCGGTGCGGCCGCCGCGCGCGTGACGGGCATACTCGAGCACGGCCAGGCTGAGCGCTATCTCGGCGTCGGCACGCGCTTCGCGCGCGAGCTCTGCCCCTGGCTTGATAGCGGCGGGCAGGCGGAAAGCGGTGGCATCGAGACCCCAGTCGCCGGCGCGGCCGATCTCGGCGAGCACGGCACGGGCGGCGGGACTGAAGCCGTCGGGCGTCATCCAGACCGGCTCGTTGCGGCGGTCCTCGTAGAACTGCCTGAGAGCGAGGCGATCCGCCTTCTCGGCGCTGCGCAGCCTGCCCTCGGTGAGGAGGCGTTGCGCAAATTCGGAGGCGAGCCCCGGCGGAGGCGGCGTCAGCTCGGCCGCCAGCGGCTCCGGCGGCATGGGCGCAGGGATGCTTCCGGCCTGCGGCGCGCCGATCGCTGGCCCGGCAGGCTGCTCCTGCCCGGGTCCGACCTGCTCGCTTGCCGAAACCGCACCGCCCCATAGACACAGAGAGACTGTCAAGGCGAGCAGTCGGCGACGCGGCATTCCTACCTCCTAGAGCTGGCATCGAGCTATAGCAGGAGGGATTGGCAGGCAAAATGGGTAGTTTTGCGGTGCCGACCTAGGGAAAAACCCAGTCTGGCATTCACATGTGTGCGACGGCCGAACCGCTCAACTGACACGCTCCTCCAGGCCGAACTCGCGCATCTTGCGATAGAGGGTGGAGCGCCCGATGCCGAGCCGCTTGGCCACCTCGGTCATGTGTCCGCGGTAGCGGCCGAGCGCCAGACGGATCATGTCGGCTTCCATCGCCTCCAGCGAGCGGATCTCGCCCTTGTCGGTCACGGCCGGGATGCCAAGCTCGCCTTTGCCGACCTCCACCGTTTGCGGCACGGTATGCTCGGCACCGAGCATCACGGGACCGGAAATCACGGGCCGCCGCTCCACCGGCGCCGGCGCGGACGGGATGGCGGTGCTGAAACCCTCCACGTGCGCCGCAATCTGCGGGAACTCGGTGACCGTGAGCTCGTTGCCGTCGCAGAGAACCACGGCACGGAACATTGCGTTCTCGAGCTGACGCACGTTGCCCGGCCAGGAGTAGCTGGTGAGCAGCTGCAGCGCCTGCGCACCGATGGACGTGACGCGACGGCCCTCCTCGGCGGCGAAGCGCGCCAGGAAGTGCAGCGCCAGCTCCGGCACATCCTCCAGACGCTCGCGCAGGGGCGGCACCCAGATCGGGAAGACGTTGAGACGGTAGTACAGGTCCTCGCGGAACTTGCCGTCCTTGACCTGCTGGATCATGTCGCGGTTGGTGGCCGAGATCAGGCGGAAATTGACGTGCACCGGGCGCTTGGAGCCGACCGGATCGATCTGGCCGTTCTGCAGGGCCCTGAGCAGCTTGACCTGGGCGTCGAGCGGCAGCTCGCCGATCTCGTCGAGGAACAGCGTACCGCCGTCGGCCTCCTGGAACTTGCCGATGCGCTTGTCGACCGCGCCGGTGAACGAGCCCTTCTCGTGGCCGAACAGGGTGCTTTCGACCAGGTTCTCGGGAATCGCACCGCAGTTGACGACGACGAACGGCGCAGCCTTGCGATCGCTCTCGCCCTGAATGGCGCGCGCGATCAGCTCCTTGCCGACGCCGCTTTCACCCTCGATGAGGACGGGAATGTTCGACGCGGCAGCCCGGCGGCCGAGCGTGATCACACGCTGCATGGCGTCGCCGCGGAGCACGAGATCGGAGAAGGTCAGCGTACCTTCCGCCTTCTTCTTGATGCGCGAGATCTCACCCTGCAGCGCCTCGATCTTCAGCGCGCTCTTGATGGAGACCTCCAGACGCTCCGCCGATGTCGGCTTGACGACGAAGTCAACAGCACCGGCGCGCATCGCCGTGATGGCGGTGTCGATCGATCCGTGCGCGGTCTGCACGATGACCGGCGGACTTGCGGGGTTGGGCGCGATGCGGCGCAAGACCTCCATGCCGTCCACGTCCGGCATGACGAGGTCGAGGAGCACGAGGGCAATGGCGCCCTTGGAGGCTTCCAGGATCTGCAAGGCCTGCTCGCCACCCTGAGCCGTCTTGGTGTCGTAGCCGAGGCGCTTGATGGTTTCTTCGAGGATGCGGCGCTGGGTAGGATCGTCGTCGACGATCAGGACAAGCTTGGCCATTGGAAGAGGTACTCAACTCGAACCGGACTGCTACCTTGCCGCGTGGCGCCGAATCCAAGATCGATACGGATGACCACGCACGGCTTACACTTGGAGATCAACAGTGCCGCAATTGGGTAAATGCATCGTTTCTCTTCGCCTTGAGTTGGCGCCTTTTTGCATCGAGAGTGGATCGGCGGCCACGGATCGCATTCCCACCCGGCGCGGCGTGATGTAGGACCGCGAGAATCAATGCAATCTCCGATCGGGGCCAGACATTAACCAACGCCTAATCGAGACGAGCGAGGCGCGATGCACACCAAGGGCGGAAAAACCCAAACGCCAACGGCAGTCAGACAGCTCCCTCGCCCGACGCCCGATTTGGGGGCCATGCCCGTGTGGAACCTCGACGATCTCTATCCCGGCCCCCATTCGGAAGCGGTCGCGGCCGACCTGAGGGCGGCCGGCGCCGAGGCCCGCGCCATTCTGGAGCGCTATCAAGGCAAGCTCGGCGAGCTGGCCAAGGACGGGGCGCGGCTGGCGGAGGCCGTCATCAGGTATGAGGCGCTGAGCGACACGCTGGGCAAGCTCGGCTCCTACGCGGGGCTGCTCTACGCCGCCGACACCGCCAACCCCGAGTACGCCAAGTTCTACGGCGACATCCAGGAGAAGATCACCGCCATCACCACCGATCTGATCTTCTTCGAGCTGGAGATCAACAAGATCGACGATCAGGTGCTGGCCCGTGCGCTCGAGGCGCCGGCCCTTGCCCGCTACCAGCCCTGGTTCGACGACCTGCGCAAGGAGAAGCCCTACCAGCTCGACGAGCAGCTCGAGCGGCTGTTCCACGAGAAATCGACCACCGCGCGCAACTCCTGGAATCGCCTCTTCAACGAGACCATGACGGCGCTGCGCTTCGACATGGACGGCGAGAAGGAGCCGCTGGCGCTGGAGCCAACGCTCAACTTCCTGATGCACCCCGACGCGCGCAAGCGGCGGGCCGCGGCGGAGGCCCTGGCGAAAGTGTTCAAGGAGAATATCCGCCTCTTCACGCTGATCACCAACACGCTGGCCAAGGACAAGGAGATCTCGGACCGCTGGCGCGGCTTCAAGGACGTGGCCGACAGCCGCCATCTGGCCAACCGCGTCGAGCGCGAGGTGGTGGAGGCGCTGGTAACGTCGGTGCGCGCCGCCTATCCGCGCACCTCGCACCGCTACTACGCCATGAAGGCCAAATGGCTCGGCCAACCGAAGCTCGCCTATTGGGACCGCAACGCGCCGCTGCCCGACAGGCCCGAGCGCATCGTGACCTGGAGCGAGGCGGAAGGCATGGTGCTCGGGGCCTACGGCGCGTTCGCGCCGCGCATGGCCAGCATCGCCAAGCGCTTCTTCGACGGCGCCTGGATCGATGCGCCCGTGCGCGAGGGCAAATCGCCGGGCGCGTTCTCGCACCCGACGGTGCCCTCCGTGCACCCCTACATTCTGATGAACTACCAGGGCAAGGCGCGCGATGTGATGACGCTGGCGCACGAGCTGGGCCACGGCGTGCACCAGGTGCTGGCGGCGCCGCTTGGACCCCTGCTGGCGCCCACGCCGCTGACGCTGGCGGAGACCGCCTCCGTGTTCGGCGAAATGCTCACCTTCAAGGCGCTGCTGGCCACGACCGCCAATGCCGCCGAGAAGAAGGCGCTGCTGGCGCAGAAGGTGGAGGACATGATCAATACGGTCGTGCGCCAGATCGCGTTCTATACCTTCGAGCGGCGCGTGCACGAGGCGCGCAAGGCGGGTGAGCTCACGTCCGAGAAGCTCGGCGAGATCTGGCTCGACGTGCAGAGCGAAAGCCTGGGACCGGCGATTGAGCTTGCCGAGGGCTATGAGAGCTACTGGTCGTACGTGCCCCATTTCATCCACTCGCCGTTCTATGTGTACGCCTATGCGTTCGGCGACTGCCTGGTGAACTCGCTCTACGGCCTCTACCAGGACGCCCATCCGGGCTTTGTGGAGAAATACTTCGCCATGCTGGAAGCCGGCGGCTCCAAGCACCATTCCGAGCTACTCAAGCCCTTCGGCCTCGACGCGTCGCAGCGCGCCTTCTGGGACAAGGGCCTGCAGGTGATCGAGAGCATGATCGACGAACTGGAGCGGCTGTAGCGCCGCCTCCATTCTCGCGTTGTGGCATGGGAGACACCCCTTCCTGGGAAGGCATATAATTTGAACACGGTTCATAAACCGCGCGCCCTCATCCGCGTTTACCATCGCAGATTGCAACGCAGGCGGGTGGCGCCCCGCGCCGAGCGGTAGGACTTTGACTGCGGCCGGCGGACGTGTATAAGCCGCGCCCACCCTGGCCTTTGATGCACCGCGCGCGCGCACTCGACTCGAGATACTGCCGACATGGCACAATCGACCGCCGCGGCGCCTAGCGCCGAAAACGGGCATACGCAGGACAAGCAGTTCTGGGCGCTGGCGCTGGGCTCGATCGGTGTCGTCTATGGCGACATCGGCACCAGCCCCCTCTATGCGCTGCGCGAAGCGGTAACGGCGGCCACCCACCACGGCACCGCCGGCCCCGACGCGGTCCTGGGCATTCTCTCGCTCATCGTATGGACGATGCTGCTCATCGTCACGCTCAAGTACGTCCTGGTGCTGCTCAATGCCGACAACAAGGGCGAGGGGGGAACGTTCGCGCTGATGGCGCTTGGCCAGTCCGTGGCCAAGCGCAGCTCGCCGCTGATCCTGGCGCTGGGTGTTCTGGGCGCCGCCTTCTTCTACGGCGATGCCGTCATCACGCCGGCGATCTCGGTGCTGTCGGCCGTCGAGGGCCTGAAGCTCGTGGCCCCGCAGATGGCGGCGGCGGTGGTGCCGGTCACGATCGTGATCCTGGTTGCACTGTTCATGGTGCAGTCGCGCGGCACTGGGAAGGTGGCCCGCTTCTTCGGGCCGATCATGCTCATCTGGTTCATCGCGCTGGCAATCGGCGGGCTGATCCACAGCATCGACGACGTGCGCGTCTTCCAGGCGCTCAATCCCTGGCTCGGTGTGCACTTCGTGCTGACGCACGGCGTCATCGGCCTGGCCGTGATGGGCCTCATCTTCCTGGTCGTCACCGGCGCCGAGGCGCTCTATGCCGATCTGGGGCATTTCGGGCGCAAGCCGATCCAGATGGCATGGCTGTGGATCGTCCAGCCCGCGCTCATCCTCAACTACTTCGGCCAGGGCGCCCTGCTGCTGGCGCACCCCGAAGCCATCGAGAACCCGTTCTATCGCCTCTACCCGAGCTGGGCGCTGATCCCCATGGTGATCCTGGCGACGGCGGCGACCGTGATTGCCAGCCAAGCCGTGATCACCGGCGCGTTCTCGTTCACGCGCCAGGCCATCCAGCTCGGACTGGTGCCGCGCCTGGAGATTCGCCACACGTCCGAGAGCGTCGCCGGCCAGATCTACCTGCCACGCGTCAACCAGATCCTGCTGGCCGGCGTGCTGATCGTCACACTCATCTTCCGCAGCTCGAGCGACCTTGCCGCCGCCTATGGCCTGTCCGTCACGGCGACCATGGTGATCGACAGCCTGATGGCCTTTTTCGTGGTCTGGCGGTGCTGGAACTGGCCACTGTGGAAAGCCGCTTTGCTGATGGTGCCGCTGCTGCTCATCGAGCAGGCGTTCCTGGTCGCCAACGTGCTGAAAATTCCCGAAGGCGGCTGGCTGCCGCTGACCATTGCGGCCATGCTCTGCCTGCTCGTGCTGACCTGGGTGCGCGGCTCCAAAAGCCTGGTGCGCGCAACCCGCAAGACCGAAGCCGAGCTCGATTGGCTGGTGCGCAAGCTCGATGCCAAGCCGCCGCACCGCGTGCCGGGAACAGCGGTGTTCCTGACCGGCGACCCCACGTTCGCCCCCACCTCGCTCATGCACAATCTCAAGCACAACCGCGTGCTGCACGAGCGCAACATCATTCTGACGATCAAGACCGAGGACACGCCGCGCGTGCCGCGCCACGAGCGCATCGAGATCGAGCGCGTGGCGGATACGTTCATCCGGGTCATCGCGCACTACGGCTTCATGGAGACCCCGAGCGTGCCGAAGATCATCGAGCACTGCCGGCGCAAGGACCTCAATATCGACATCTCGGCGACCTCGTTCTTCCTGTCGCGCCGCTCGCTCAAGACATCCGTGAAGTCGGAGTTGCCGCGCTGGCAGGAGCGGCTGTTCATCTGGCTGGCGGGCCGGGCCGAGGACGCGACCGAGTATTTCCGCATCCCGAGCGACCGCGTGGTGGAGGTGGGGACGCAGGTGATGGTGTGAGGCCGGCCTGCGCCTATCCGCCCGTGCCGAGCAGCGCCCGGCGCACGGCGGTGGCCGAGACCGCCTCCGTCTGCCGGTCCAGTTCGATCCGCTCCACCGCATAGCCGACATCGCGGCCGTAGAAGACGTGGCTGATGTTGGGCAGCGCAACCACAACGAAGCGCCCCTCGTAGGCGCGCAGGCCATGCTCGATGCGGGCGCGGACATACTCGAACGGAAACGGGTTCTTGGCGTCGGTGCCAGCGGTGTCGCGCACCGCAATGCAGGCCTGGCCGACGCGCTGCAGCCCCTTCTCGATGAGCGACTTGTGCCCCGCGTGGAAGGGCTGAAACCGGCCGATGAACAAGGCGGTCGGCTGCTTGGGGTCGAAGACGGGGCGAACCTTGAGGGCAACCTGCTCGGCCCAGTATTCCGGCGACTCGCCCGGCGGAACACGCAGATCGTAGTGCGCGGGCGGGGTGAACAGGCGGTTGGTGTCATCGTATGCCGACCGCTTGATGCGATCGACCCACACGATCATCGCCTCGCCGCCTTCGAGAAAGGCCGCGCGGGTCATGGGCGTGGGACAGATGAAATCAGCGACTGCGAAACATCCGGTCTTGACGACCTGGTCGCACAACCAGCCCATGCGGCGGGCCTGCTCGATGCGATCGGCCTCGGAGAACCCAAGGTCCTTGTTGACGTTGGCGCGCACATCATCGGCATTGAAGTGGACAGCGTTGAGGCGCGGCGCCAGTGCCAGCGCCAACGTCGTCTTCCCCGCCCCGGGAAGCCCCATGATGAGAATCTTGCGCGCCATCACCGCACGGTCGATCGCCGACCGCCTTCATCTTCCATGGCCGCACGCACTGTGGCAAACGCGCCGAACGCACACAAGGCAGCACAACCACCGCATGCGGACGGGCTTGTGGATGACGCGCATTCAGGCGGTCGCCGCGTGGCCCGCAAGAGACAACACGGCAGACATGTGGGCAGAATTTCTGCCGGAGGCGCGAGGGCAAGGAGCGTTCACGCCGCCGTGAGACCAGCGCCGCCCCAATCTCGTATAATCTTCACGCCGTCGTCCGGCGGACAACGGACAGTTTGAAGGGGAGAGACTGCATGCCCAAGATTGCCGCCTCGAAATGGCTCGTGATCGCAGGTGCGGCCCTGGCGCTGTTTGCCTTTACGCCGCAGAGCAGTCTCGCCGTGGGCGACACGCCATCGCCGGAACCCAAGCCCACACCGAAGCCGAAACCCAAGCCAAAGCCCAAGCCGAAACCCAAGCCCAAGCAGAAGGAGGGCGCCCTCACTCAGGACCAGATCTACAGCGTGGGCTATTGGCAGGCGAAGGGCGGCGACTACGCCACGGCGCTCGCAACGCTGCAGACGGCCAGCGACCAGAGCGACCCGCGCATTGCGACCATGACCGGCTTCGCCCTGCGCAAGCTCGGCCGCGTGGAGGAGGCCATGACCTACTATCAGCGCGTGCTCGCGACCCATCCCGGCCGCACCACCACGCGGCAATATCTGGGCGAGGCGTTCCTGCAGATCGGGGATCCGGCCCGGGCGCGCGAGCAACTGGCCGAGATCGGCAAACGCTGCGGCACGGCATGCGAGGACTATCAACTGCTGGCCGAGGCCATCGCCCGGTACGAGAGCGCCGCGGGCTGATCCTGCCGCGGCCCGGCTATCGCGGGGCGGCGCCTGGCTTTGAGCGGGGCGCCGCCTGTTCGCTCGACAGCGTGCGCAGGAACGCGATCAGGTCGGCCCTCTCCTTGAGCGTCAGCCGCAGGCGGCGGTTCATGTGGGGCGCCAGCGTGGGCCTGGAGCGGAAGCCGCTGGCATAATGCCGCAGCACGGCCGCCAGCGTCGGCAGCGAGCCGTCGTGCATGTAGGGCGCCGTGTGCATGGCCTCGCGCAGGCTCGGCGTCTTGAAGGCCCTGCGCCCCGGCGTGCCGTCCGGCACGGCCGCGCGGCCGGGATCTTTGCCGCCCAGGCCGATGTCGTGGAAGCGGTCGTCGGTGAAGCGCCAGCCGGCGTGACAGAGCAGGCACCCCGCCTTGCCGGTGAACAGGCGAAAGCCGGCAGCCTCGGCAGGCTTGAGCGCGCGCGCATCGCCGGCGATCCAGGCGTCGAAACGGGTCGGTGGCGAGACGAGCGAGCGCACATAGGAGGCGAGCGCCTTGACGACCGTCGCCTCGGAGACGGCGGGCTCCAGGGGAAAGGCGATGCGGACCTGGGCGAGAAGGCCGGCATCCGCCTCGAGCCGGCGCAGGATGGTCGGCCAGTCGCCGCCCATCTCGTTTGGCGCCTCGATCGGGCCCTTCACCTGTTCCTCGAGCGAGGGGGCACGGCCGTCCCAGAAGAGCTGCGGGCTCCAGGCCAGATTCCAGAGCGCGGGTGTATTGCGCGCCAGCGGCGCGCCGCTTGACGGGGCTTGCGCGGCCCGGCGGCCGTCCGTGAAGGATCGCGCGGGCTGGTGGCAGCTCGTGCACGCGTGCCGCCCGGTGCTGGAGAGGCGCGGATCGGCAAACAGCGCGGCGCCGAGCGCGATCGTCTCGGGCGTCAGCGGATTGTCGGTGGGTGCGGGCGGCACCTCGGGACGTGCGAACATCTGCCGCCAGAGCGCCTCGGCGCCGGGCGCCTGCGCCCTCAGCGGCGGCACCAGCAGGCCCAGCAGCACGGCCGTCGTGAGGGTGAGCAACCCGATGTGCCTGCGAGGCATGCGCCACCCCATGGGCTCAGATCCCAACCCCTGGCCTAGCATGTCCGATGGTTTCCGGCACAGCCCCTGGGCCGCGACGTGCCGGTACCCAGGGCCGAGGCTCGACGGCGATTGCCACGGAGCCCCTGGATCGATGAGGACAGAAGTGGAGATTTGGGCGCATGCACGCTATATTGCCAGTCTTTACTGGCAAATCAGCGTCAGCATGGGCAAGACGACGGCAAAGAGCGGCGCCCGACACAAGCGCGGGGCCAAGGCGGTGCGCAAGCGGGCGAGGCTGCCCGCGCGCGCGGCACCGTTGGCGGCCGGCGACAACAGACCGGGCGGGAGCCCGAGGGCGGCTGCAACCGCGCGGGGTGGCGGCTTCACGGTGGCGGCCCGATACGTCGCGGACGGGCTGGTGGACATCGATGCGGTCGCCCGCGAGCTCGGCATGACCAAGGTCGCGCTGGCCCGCATGCTGGGGCTGGCCGAGGAAACGCTGCAGCGATTCTCGCGGGTGAATGCGCCCAAGACCCAGCAGCGGCTGCGGGACATGCTGGACATCCTGACCCGCGTCGAGCCCTGGGCCGGCGGCATGGCGCAGGCGATGGGCTGGTACCGCGGGCAATCCATCCCGGCGCTCGGGGATCAGACGGCAGAGGCGCTCATCAAGAACGACCAGGCCAACATGGTGCGCGCCTATCTCGACGGCTTCGCGGCCGGGAGCTATGCGTGAGGTTCCGGGGCACGGCCTACCGTGCTCACCATCTCAGATGGTCGTGGTCGCCGCTCTCGGGCGAGGGCGCGAAAAGCAACGGGGGCCGCTTCAACTCCAAGGGCACCGCAGCGCTCTACCTGTCGCTCGACTGGGAGACCGCGGTCGTGGAGGCGAGCCAGGGCTTCGCCTTCCGCATCCCTCCGCTCACCATCGTCTCCTATGATGTGGACTGCGCGGATGTCGCAGACCTCTCCACGCCGGGCGGCCTTAAGAAGCACGGCGCAACCCGCAGCGCGCTTGCCTGTGCGTGGAAGCGGCTGGCAGAGACCGGCGAGAAGGTTCCCTCCTGGATCGTTGCGGACCGGCTGAAGGCCGAGGGCGCCGCCGGCATCCTGGTGCCGAGCTTCGCCCCCGGCGCGGCTGCCACAGCCACCAACCTGGTGCTCTGGCGCTGGAGCGAGGCGCTGCCGCACAAGGTGACCCTGTTCGATCCGGACCGGCGCCTGCCGCGCAACGACGCGTCGTGGAAGCCCTGAACGACACCCCGCTGCGCGGGGCCGTCTGGTCAGCGGACGCGGCGCCGGTACCACAGCGCCATCAGCTCCATGCCGAGACACGAGAACAGGCCGGCGATGAACAGGATCGCTTCGCCCACGCGGTAGCCGTAGTGCTCGACGACGAGCGCGAATAGGGCCGGGGCAACGGCGGCCAGCAGCAGGTAGGGCGTGGCCAGGATGCCCAACACCGCGCCGTAGCCCTTGGCGCCGAACAGCGCCAGCGGGACGGCGCCGCGCATGATGGTGACGAGCCCGTTGGAGATGCCGAAGATCAAGGTGAAGGCAAGCGCCGTGGCCAGGCTCGCGCCGCCGAACATGAGCACCAGAAACGACAGAGGCATGAAGGCCACCGACACGCGGCCGACATCGATGGGATGCCACCTGCGCGCCAGCGTGAGATCCCAGACGCGACCCGCCACCTGCGCCGGCCCCTTGAGCGAGGCAATCAACACCGCCGCGGCCGCCGAGAGCCCCGCGGCCTCCAGGATGGGAACCAAGTGCACCGCCAGCGCACCGAAGACCAGGGCGCTTGCGGCGATGATGACGCTGAAGAGAGCCATGGCAACCATGCGGTGGGGGCCTTCGAGCGGCGGCGCGGCGGGCACGGCGGCGGCCTCCGCCGACCTCGCCTGCTCGGCTTGCTCCGCCGTTTCGCGCCGCGCCAACCCGAGCCAGTGCAGCGGCAGGCACACCAGCAGATTGATGAGGGCAAAGACGATGAGCGTCGTGCGCCAGCCGTAGGCGCCGTTGAGCGCATGGCCGATGGGCCAGAACACGCTCGAGGCCAAGCCGCCGAACAGCGTCAGGTAGGAGATGGCCCGTCGCCCGCGCGAGGGCGTCACCTGCACCAGGGCGGCAAACGCCGCGTCATAGAGCGTCATGCGCATGGCCAGGCCGAGAAAGGCCCAGGCCATGAGATAGGTCGCGGGGCCGACCACCAGGGCCAGCAGCACCAGCCCGACAGCCACCAGAACCGAGCCCACCGCCATCGTGAGCTGCCCGCCGCGGCGATCGATGAGGCGGCCGATGAACGGCGACGTGGCGCTGGACACCAGCAGGCCAACGGTGAGACCGCCGAACACAAGGCTCTGGCTCCAGCCGGTATCGGCGGCAATGGGCTTGGCCAACACGCCCAGGGCATAGAGCGTGGTGCCCCAGCTCACGATCTGCGTGATGCCCAGCGCCAGAATGGCCGCGGTTGCAGGATGACGCGCAAATGCGCCAAGCGCCGACGGCACCTGCCCGACCTGCCGTTCCTGCATGCTTGCCCTGCGCCCTTCACGACCGGGGTTGCATCCCTGAGGTAGAGTAGCGCGCCTATCAGCCCGGCGCATCTTGCCTACTGGACGCAGGCCGCCGGCGAGCCGATATACTCGACACGTAAGGAGGGCCCGCCTTGACCGACCGCAAAGACGAGGAGGAGAACCGGCTCTCCGCGCGGGCGGCGCGCTACGTCAAGGTCGGCACCAATGTCGGCGCGGTGGCGGCACGCGTGGCGGGCCAGCGGCTGCTCGGCTTCGATGCCGACGACGCCAAGAACGCGGCGGCGCTCGCCGCGGCGCTGGGCGGCCTCAAGGGCCCGATCATGAAGGTGGCGCAGCTCATGGCCACCATCCCCGAAGCCCTGCCGGCGGAGTACGCAACCGAGCTCTCCCAGCTGCAGTCGCAGGCGCCGCCCATGGGGCCGGCGTTCGTGCGGCGGCGCATGATGGCGGAGCAGGGGCCCCAGTGGGCCTCGCGCTTCAAGAGCTTCGAGACCCAGCCCGCGGCTTCCGCATCGCTCGGCCAGGTGCATCGGGCCGTGGCCCACGACGGGCGCGCGCTGGCCGCCAAACTGCAGTATCCCGACATGCAGTCGGCCGTGGAAGCGGACCTCACCCAGCTCAAGGTGGTGTTCGCGCTGCATGCGCGCATGAACCCGGCGGTGGAGACGGCCGAGATCTTCACGGAGGTCTCGGCGCGGCTGCGCGAGGAGCTCGACTACGAGCTGGAGGCGCGCCACACCGCGCTCTATGCGCTGATCTTCAAGGACGAGCCCAGAATTCGCGTGCCGGAGGTGCTGGCCGAGCTGTCGACCAAGCGCCTGCTGACCATGACCTGGCTCGAAGGCCGCAGGCTGCTCGACTACAAGCCGGCGCCGCTGCAAGACCGCAACACCATCGCGCAGGCGATGTTCAAGGCCTGGTGGTATCCGTTCTCGCACTACGGCGTCATCCACGGCGACCCGCACCTTGGCAACTACACCATCTTCGAGCATCCCGGCGGCAACGGCGCGGGCGGCACGCTCGGCCGGCCAGCCGGCATCAACCTGCTCGACTATGGCTGCATCCGCACGTTTCCGACCCCGTTCGTGCAGGGCGTGATCGACCTCTACAACGGCCTGCTGCACGGCAAGCACGACCTGGTGGTGCACGCCTACGAGACCTGGGGGTTCACCGGCCTGTCGAACGAGCTGATCGATGTCCTGAACATCTGGGCGCGGTTCATCTACGGGCCGCTGCTCGACGACCGCGAGCGCGAGATTGCCGACGGCACCACGCCCGGGCAATACGGACGCAAGGAAGCCTTCACCGTGCACAAGCAGCTCAAGGACAAGGGCCCCGTGCGCGTGCCGCGCGAGTTCGTGTTCATGGACCGGGCGGCGATCGGGCTCGGCGGCGTGTTCCTGCACCTGGGCGCCCGGCTCAACTGGCACACCATGTTCAACGAGACGATCGAGGGCTTCGTCCTGGACCAGGTGGCTGCCCGGCAGAGGACGGCGTTCGCGGCCACCGGCGTGCCGCTGCCGGCTGTCTGAGACCGGCGGTTGGAGTTCACCCCGTCATCCCGGAATTGCGCGAAGCGCAATATCCGGGACCCAGGATCGCGGGATGACAGGTGGACCTAGCCCTTGACCGCGACCGTAACGGTGCGGGGGGCGCCGGAGGTCGCGCCGGTGTGATCGGCGACGACGATGTCGAAGCCTGCAGCGCTGCCGCTGGTGCCGTCGTGGGTGAAGGTGACGCGACCCGCTTCGAGATCGGCCTGGGTGAAACTGCTCACCGCCCGCCGCGGCGCGCTGACGAGCGCGACGAACCCGTTCTTGGCCTGTGTGACCGTGAACCTCAGATCCTTGGCGGCATCGTCTGGATCGAGGGCCGTGAGATCCTGCAGGGTGATGGGCACGGAGCGGCCCTTGATCACGGCGAGATTGAGATCGCCGCCGATGCTGGGGGGGACGTTGCGCATCTGCGCACTCAGGTTGCCCCCCATCTCCAGGGCGAGCCGGCCGTATTTCACGTTGCCGCTGACAGTGCCGGAGCTGCGGATGTCGATGAGGTTCCTGACGGCCACGTCGCCCTGCACGGTGCCGTGGATCTCCGCCGTATCGGTCTTGATCGTGCCGAACAGCCGTCCGGTCTTGTGCACCAGCAGGTTGCCGGCCGAGACGTCGCCTTCCATGTACCCGTGCACCTCGAGCTGGCGGCAATTGCGCATTTCACGCACGCCACGGATGACGGTGTCTTCCGTGACGATGAGTACACCCCGATTGTCGACCACTGATCCTGCCCCAGCTCACACGCGCCCATACCCCGAAGTTCTGGCCCCGAAGTTCTAGCCCCGAAGTTCTAGCTCAAGTTGCGAGGCAATTGAGCCGAAATCTTGACTGGCCAAGGGGATACGCCGGTGGGCGCCCCCGTGTCGCACATCGGCAGGCGCAACCTGCGGTACCCGACACCCCAGCGCACCTCCTGCAACTTCCGCGCACGGCATTAACCGGATTTTGAGACGACAGCGTCAAGGATGCGCGCGCGGCAAGGGCGGGGGGCTGCGGGGATGAGCTTTCAGGTTTTGGCATTCGGCCTGCTGGCCGAGGGCACGCAAATAGACGCAGGCGGACAAAACTTAAGGACCGTCTTTGCCACGGCTTTTCTTCTTGGATTGCTCGGCCTGGGCATCCTCGGCGTCGGCGCCCTGCGCAATTGGCTGATCATTCCCAAGCCGTCGAGGCTCCAGCTTCGCACCAAGACACTGCAGACGACCGAGGCTCAGCTCGACAGCGAGCTGGCCGTCATCCTGCGCTTCATGCGCACCTACGTCGATACCAATGTCGGCTATTCCAAGTCGCTCGCACAGGCGCACAGGAACCTGCACTCCCTCACCAAGCCCGAGCAGGTGCGGACCATGGTCAAGTTCCTGATCGCCGAGAACGAGAAGATGCAGCGCGATGCCGCCGATCTGCAGCGGAACCTGGAGCACTCGGCCTCGCAGATCGAAAAGCTCAGATGGAATCTCGCCGAAGCGCAGGAGCTGGGGCTGCGCGATCCGCTGACGGAGCTCAGCAACCGGCGCTGCTTCGACATCAACCTCGCCCGGGAAATCGACGAGGCGCACATCCACAACACGACCATGTGCCTGGTGATGGGCGACATCGACCGCTTCAAGACCATCAACGATACGTTCGGCCACCAGGTGGGCGACGAGATCCTGAAGATGTTCGCCAAGCTGCTGGCGAGCAACGTCAAGGGCCGCGACACGGTCGCCCGCTTCGGCGGCGAGGAGTTTGCGATCATCCTGCCGGAGACCCGGCTCACCGATGCCGAGCACCTGACCGAAACCATCCGCAGCCAGCTCGAATCCAAGGAGCTGGCCCTCAACACCAGCGGCGAGCCGATCGGCCAGATCACGGCCTCGTTCGGTGTTGCCGAGCTCGGCGCGCACGACGATGCCGACACGCTGGTGCAGCGGGCCGACGCCAGGCTCTACGAGGCCAAGTGCGCCGGCCGCAATCGCGTCGTCATCGACCGCCCGGCGGCGGCCTGAGCCGGCCGATGGCGACGTCGGCCGGTGCGTCCGGGACGGCTCAAAGGCTCCTCGCGACGCGCATGCCCTGCACGCCGCTGCGGTTGTGCGGCAGGTTCCAGTAGCGGAAGGCCGCGCGCAGATAGCTTGCGTGATAGTTCCAGGCGCCGCCGCGGGCGACACGCCAGGTGCAGTCGCCAGTCGTCCGTACGCTGCCGTCGCCAGGATTGCCGGCGTTGCGCTCGCTCCAGCAATCGTCCGTCCAGTCCCAGACGTTGCCATGCACGTTGTAGAGCCCCCACGCATTGGGATTGAAGCTGTCGACCCGGACCGTCGTCTGCCGCCACGCGCCGATCGGCCCGAGCACACTGGGACTGGTGCCGTTGTAGTTGGCCATGTCCGTCGCGATGGTGGAGCCCCACCAGAACGGCGTCGTTGTGCCGGCGCGCGTCGCGTACTCGCGCTCGGTCTCGGAGGGCAGGCGATAAGTCTTGCCGGTCTTGGCCGACAGCCATGCCACATAAGCCTTGGCCGCCTTCAGATCGACGCAGGTCACCGGGTGGCGGTCATCCTGGGCGAAGCCCGGGTCTTGCCATGACCGATCGAAGCGCTCCTCCCACGTGGTGCCGGTCCAGACGTAGCAGCCTGCATCCAGCGTGTAGCCGGTCGCCGCGGCAAAGGCGGCGAACTCGCCGCGCGTGACGGCAAAGGCGCCGACGGCAAATGGCTTGGCGATGGTGACCCTTATCTGGTCCTCACGCTCGCCCTCCCGCTCCGGCTCGCTGGGCGGCGAGCCCATCAGGAAGGTGCCGGCTGGCACAACCACCATCTCCGGGCAATCGGCACAGTCCCTGAAGCGTTCGCCGGCGCCGGGCTTGAGACAGCGGCGCTCGCCCATGCCGGTGCGAACCTCGACGCCGTCGCAGGGCTGTGCGGCGCCGGGGCCGGACATGAGCAGCCCCGTGAGCCAGACCATGGCCAGACGGTGTGCGACGGCCCAAGCCTGCATCGACCTCACTCCCAACCCTGACGCCTCCCGCTCTATCATGACCGCGCGTCGCCGCCCATCCCGGTCCGGAGCTGACGCTGGGCGCGGATCGTGCGAGGGTGGGCGATCACTGCATCCAGGGAGTGAAGCCCATGCGTGCCATCCTCGCGTATCTCATCGTCAAGCCCGGCCTGGAAGCCGAGTTCCAGAGGCAGATGACGGCGCAGGCCCAGCGCTGTCTTGCCAACGAGCCGGGCTGCCTGCAGTTCGACGTGGTGCAGGACCCCAAGGCTCCCGCGCGCTTCGTGATGCTGGAGGTCTACACGGACGATGCCGCCATCAAGGCGCATCAGGAGAGCCAGCACTTCAAGGATTTCCGACCCGTGGTGAGCGAGCTGGTGGCGGAGCGCAAGGTGGAGGTGTTCCACATGGTGTCGGACGGCAAGGCAAAGCGGACGTAGGGTGGGTCAGGGTGAAGCCCGCAACCCACCGAACGATGAATTGAGCGCCGGCGGGTTACGCGCTGACGCGCCAACCCATCCTACCGCACGTAGTCCGGCTCCTGACGGTCGAGGATGCGCTTGAGGGCCTCGAAGTGGCGCTCCGCCGGTGACGGGCCCGCATAGAAGCTCTGGCCGGTGAAGTTGGTTTGCGTCTTGGCCACCACGGCCTCGGGGATCTGCTTCAAGCGCTGCCCCGTCCACATGGCATAGATCTGCACCTGCGCCGCGCGCTCGATGTAGTAGAGCCGGTCGTAGGCCTCCGCCACGGACAAGCCCACGGTCGAGACGCCGTGGTTGGCCATGAACAGCACCGTCTTGTCGCCGATGACCCGGGCCAGGCGCTCGCCCTCCTTGGGCTCGTAGGCGGGACCGGTGTAGGTGTCGTCGTAGGCGATCTTGCCCATCATGCCGACCTCGGTCTGGCCGATCTCCTTGATGCGCGGATCCTCCAGGCGCGTGAGGGCGCTGGCGAAGGGCATGTGGGTGTGGAACACGGCTTTCGCGTGCGGCAGCGCCTTGTGGATGGGCGCGTGGATGCAATAGCAGGAGCGCTCCACGTCGCCGGCGCCGCGCTTCACGCTGCCGTCGTCGATGCCCACCTCCATGAAGGAGGAAGCCGTCACCTCCGACCAGTGCATGCCGAATGGGATCTGGTAGTAGCGGTCGCTCCTGCCGGGCACGACGAGGGTGAGATGATTGAAGATGCCCTCGTTGAAGCCGTGCAGGACGGCAAGGCGATGGGCGGCGGCAAGATCGATGCGCGCCTGCCATTCCTCGGCGCTGCAGTCCTCACGTGCGATGGGCATGACCTTGAGCTGCATGGGCGTTCTCCTCGGCGGCTCTTGAATGCAAGAGGTGACGCAAGAGTGGGCGCAATGCGCGTCGGCACCAGCCTAGTGTCCCGATCGCGAAGTTCGCCGATCTTGCAGCAGGCTCTGAACGAACTTCGCGATCGAAAGGACACTAGCAAGTTCATGGTTCTAGTGTGATTCAGATCGAGAAATTCGCTCAGCAGGCGTGCTGCGAGGAAGGGCGAATTTCTCGATCATCACACTAGCAGGCACGCGCGCCCGTGCGAAGCACAACCGGGAAGCCGTTCGTGCAAGGCCCTCTCCCCGCTGCATCCGCCAGTCCGTCCTTGGGGCGTGATCCAACTGCGACTCTAGCGCAGACCCATGGCGTTGCCGGGCGGCCTCCCTGCGCATGCAAACCTTCCGGATGCGGTGGTGCATGCCGGCAAAGGCCCCTAAGATGCCGGCTGCATGTCTACGCCTGCCAGAGAAGAAGACGCCTGCAGGAGGACCGATGCACACGCCGGGCTTAATGCTGCCAGCGCTGCTGGCCGTGCTGTCGATCGCCGCCGCGCCCGCACCGCTTGCGGCGCAGACCTATCCCGACCGGCCGATGACCTTGATCGTGCCATTCGCGGCCGGCGGACCGTCTGACACCATCGGCCGGCTGGTGGCCGACCACCTCGGCCGCACGCTCGGCCAGCAGATCGTGGTGGAGAACGTGGGCGGCGCCGGCGGCACGCTGGGCGCCGAACGGGCCGCCCGGGCCGCCCCCGACGGCTACACGCTGCTCACCCATCACGGGGCGCTGCCGGCCTCGGCCGCGCTCTATGCCAACCTGCGCTACGACGTCAAAGGCGCCTTCGAGCCGCTCGGCCTCGTCAACACGGGACCCATGGTGCTGCTGAGCCGCAAGACGCTGGAGACGGCCACGGCCAAGGACCTGTTCGCCTGGCTGAAGGAGAAGGGCGACAAGGCCACCGTCGGCTTCGCCGGCATAGGCTCCAACTCCTACATCTGCGCCACCCTGCTGCAGCAGCTCCTTGGCGTGAAGCTCGCCATGGTGCCCTATCGCGGCACGGGCCCGGCCATGAACGATCTCGTCGCGGGGCAGATCGATGTGCTGTGCGATCAGGCCACCACGGCCGTGCCGCAGATCCAGGGCGGAACGGTGAAGGCCTATGCGGTGACCTCCGCCGAGCGGCTGGACAGCATCAAGGACGTGCCGTCGGCGAGGGAAGCGGGATTGCCTAATTTCAACGTGACGATCTGGAACGGCCTCTACGCGCCCAAGGGGGTGCCGAAGGAGGTGGTGGAGAAGATCAACGCCGCCATCGGCAAGCTGGTGACCGACAGGGTGATTCTCGACCGCTTCGCCGCCACCGGCACGACGGCGTTTCCAGCGGACATGCGCTCGCCAACCGCGCACGTGAAGTTCCTGGACAGCGAGCTGGCGCGCTTCGCAGCCATGTTCAAGGCCGTGGGCGTGACGCCGCAGGAGGCGAAATAGCAGCGGGTTTGAGGACCTGCCCTGCTCTTTTCAAGGATGACCTCGTGCGCGTGCCGGGCTAGGACGCACCGGCGGCATGCCATCCGTCACCTCAACCCAGCGCTTCGCCAGCGGTGCCAGCGCTGCGAGCCGGGATCGGCGGTGCGACGCGCGTGCGGCAGGTGCCGGATCGCCTCGCCTGTCGCTCGGCTTCCGGGATGCCGGTTATTCCTCGCACGGGACAAGAGCAGCGCGTGACCAAGCCGACCTCCCTGCCGAGCGCCGCGTGGCGGCTGGTGGATCAGCTCTATCAGTGGCCCAGCGTGCTGCTAACGCTGACCGCCATCTTCTGGGGCGGCAACGCGCTCGCCAGCCGCCTGGCCGTCGGCCACATCTCGCCCTACCTGCTGGTGTTCCTGCGTTGGGTGCTGGTGCTCGCCGTGCTGTGGCCGCTCTACGGCCGGCAGGTGCGGGCGCACTGGCCGCAGGCGAGGCCGCAGCTCGGCAAGATCACGGTGATGGCCCTGCTGGGGTTCACCGGCTTCAACGCCCTGTTCTATGTCGCCGGCTACCACACGAGCGCCATCAACATCGGCATCCTGCAGGGCGCCATTCCCGTCGCCGTGCTGCTGGGCGCCTATGTGATGTACGGCACCCGGACGACACCGTTGCAGATCGCCGGCGTGCTGATCACCAGCATCGGCGTCGTGGTGGTGGCCACGCGCGGCATGCCGCTGTCGATCCTGGAGATCGGGCTGAACCAGGGCGACCTCACCATGCTGCTCGCCTGCGTGCTCTATGCCTTCTACACGGTTGCCTTGCGCGACCGGCCGAGCATGCCGGGCACGGCCTTCTTCACGCTGCTGGCCTTGATCGCGGCGATCACGTCGGTGCCGCTGCTGGTCGTGGAGGCCATGACCACGGGGCTTGCGCTCCCCACGTGGCAAGGATGGCTGGTGACGCTCTATGTGGCGATCTTTCCCTCATGCCTGGCGCAGCTCTTCTACGTGCGCGGCGTCGACCTGATCGGACCAGGACGGGCGGGCGTGTTCGTCAATCTGGTGCCGGTGTTTGCAGCCATCCTCGCGGTCGGGCTGCTCAACGAGCCGTTCAAGGCATTTCACGGCATCGCGCTGGTGCTGGTGATCGGCGGCATCTGGCTGGCGCAACGCACGCAAGGCCGCTGACGCGCAGTGCGCGTCCCCTGGGTCCCGGAGAGTCTGCTGCGCAGGCTTCCGGGATGACACCCCCCTGTCATGCCGGCCGCGTGCGCAGCACAAGAGCCGGTACCCAGGATTGAAGATTGCGCGCGATCATCTGCGGCCCTGGGTCCCGGAGAGTCTGCTGCGCAGACTTGCGGGATGACAGCACCTGTCATGTCGGCCGCGTGCGACCAGCGTGGCAAGGGGCGGCGAACTGGTCGGTTGGCCTCCGTGTCTGGAGGGGCCGAGCACCAGGACCCCTGGCCTGCCGCCGGCGGCGAACGTCAACAGGCTCGCCGTCGGATAGAAAGGAGCCGCCGGGATGGAAAAACGCCGCCACGCGGCCGCAAAAAAAGGGCGCACCGGAGTGCGCCCTTGATCTCAAGTCAAGCCCGGCCTCGCGCGTCAGTGCGCCATCGCGGCCGCGCCGACCTCGTCCCTGCGGGCGGCCTTCTGCACGGCCGCCTGCACCTTCTCGAAGGCGCGCACCTCGATCTGGCGGATGCGCTCGCGCGACACGCCGAACTCCTCGGAGAGGTCTTCCAGCGTGGCCGGCTCCTCGGCAAGACGGCGCGCCTCGAAGATGCGCTTCTCGCGGTCGTTCAGGGTGGACAGGGCTTTCGCCAGATAGGCCCGGCGGTGGTCCAGCTCCTCGCTCTCGACCAGACGCTCCTCCTGGTCGGGCGTGTCGTCCACCAGCCAATCCTGCCACTCGCCGCCGCCTTCCATGTCGGCGCGCACCGGCGCGTTCAGCGAAGCGTCGCCGCCGAGCCGGCGGTTCATGCTGATCACGTCGTCCTCGGGCACGCCGAGCTTGGTGGCGATCTGCTTGACCTGGTCGGGCCTCAAATCGCCCTCCTCCAGCGCCTTGATCTGCCCCTTCATGCGGCGCAGGTTGAAGAACAGCTTCTTCTGAGCGGCGGTGGTGCCCATCTTCACCAGGCTCCACGAGCGCAGGATGTATTCCTGGATCGAGGCCCGGATCCACCACATGGCGTAGGTGGCGAGCCGGAAGCCCTTGTCGGGCTCGAAGCGCTTGACGGCCTGCATCAGGCCGACGTTGCCCTCCGAGATCACCTCGCCGATCGGCAGGCCGTAGCCGCGATAGCCCATGGCGATGCGCGTGACGAGGCGCAGGTGCGACGTGACGAGACGGTGCGCGGCATCCGTGTCGTTATGCTCCTGCCAGCGCTTGGCCAGCATGAATTCTTCCTCGGGCTCCAGCATCGGGAACTTGCGAATTTCTTCCAAGTACCGTGCAAGCCCACCGGAGTCGTTGGCGATCGTGGGCAGTTTCGTTGCCATCTCTTCATCTCAACCGGCGCTTTTCGTTGCGACGTTCGCGCCAGGTGCTCCAAGCGATCCCCCATGGATCGCATCTGCAGTATAGCAAACCGTGGCGCGAAAACTGGGCGACTCAACGGCGCGATCCATGCACGTTACCGTGTGCCGGGGGTAACAGCGGTTCACACAAGTGTAATACCGCCGACAACCACGCGCGCCCGGCGCAGGTTCCGCACACGATTATGGCTGTGTGAAGAAATGTTAATCTGTTGGCGTCGTCAGCCGCTGCGCGAGGTGCGCGAATCCAGCGGCGAGGTGCGCCCCGAGACGGCGCTGCGCGGCACGGCGGGCGGCTCCCTGAACTCGATGCGGTCGGCCCACGACGGGCGCTCCAGCTTCAGCTCCGCGCGCTGGTCGCGGCCGGCGAAGGGCCACAGCGCCACCGCGCACGCGACGAGGATGACCGCCAGCCAGAAGAACACGGCCAGCACGCCCGTTTCAGCCGACCGCAGACTGACGAATGCGCTCGCCAGAATGCCGGCAAGGACCAGGCCGAAGATCACGAAGCGCATCCCCATGCGGCAGCTCCCGGACCGGGCGGCCCCGTGTTGCACGACCCCTCTTGCAGCCACAGCGCAGCCCGGGCGGGATTGTGCAGGCCCTGCGTAAAGCAAGGGTTGCGGCCGGAGCAAAATTGCCGATCAGCCGGCTTCCAGTGCGACAATAAGCGCGGCCATGTCCGGCGGCAGGGGCGAGCTGAAGGCCAGGCGCTTGCCCGTGACGGGATGGACGAAGGCCAGCTCCGCCGCATGCAGGGCCTGACGGCCGAGCCCATCCAGCGCGGCCTGCGCCGGCGCCCCCAGCCGGCGTGCGCTCGCCTTGAAGCCCGTGCCGTACGTCCTGTCGCCCAGCAGGGGATGGCCGATGTGGCCGAGATGCACACGCACCTGATGCGTGCGGCCCGTCTCGAGCACGAGCCTGAGCAGGCTGGCGACCGGCTTGCCGCCGCCCGCCTTAAAGGTCTCGAGCACCTCATAGCGGGTGACCGCGCGCCGGCCGCGCGCCTCCGCCACGACCGCAATCTTGGTGCGGTTGGACGTGCTGCGGGCGAGCGCGGCATCGATCACCCCGCGCGAGCGGTCCGGCACGCCCCAGCTAATCCCGCGATAGCCGCGCGCCAGCCGGCCGTCGCGACCGTGGGCGGCGAACTGTTCGGCGAGGCCCCGGTGTGCGCGATCCGTCTTGGCCACCACGATGAGACCGGTGGTGTCCTTGTCGAGACGATGCACGATGCCGGGCCGCTTGACGCCGCCGATGCCGGAGAGCGACGCGCCGCAGTGGGCGATCAGGGCATTGACGAGCGTGCCGGATGCATGTCCCGGCGCGGGATGCACGGTCAGGCCCTTGGGCTTGTCGACGACGATGAGATGGGCATCCTCGTACACGATCGTGAGCGGGATATCCTGCGGGCTCGGCACGGCCGGCTCGGGCGGCGGCACGGTGACGACATAGCGCTCGCCGGCCTTGACCCGGCGCCCCAGGTCCCGCTCCACCTGGCCATCGCGCTGCACCCGACCGGCGCGGATCAGGGCCTGCAGGCGCGCCCGGCTGAACTCGCCGAGATGGCGCACCAGGAACCGGTCGAGGCGCTCGCCCGCCTCGGCCGCTGCCGCGGTCAGCCTCTGCACCTCATCGTCCGTTGCCCTGGGCTCGTTCATGGTTGCTCACGAATTTCCGCACCGGCCTTGATTGGGAAGCCGGGCTCACTTATAGACAAGGCGCGCCGGTCATGCCCCGTTCGTCTAGCGGTCAGGACGTCAGCCTCTCACGTTGAAAACAGCGGTTCGATTCCGCTACGGGGCGCCAAGACAGACATATAATATATTGATTTCGTTATATATTATTGAGATGGGCACAGGCGGGAAATAGCCCCCAGGACGCAACAATGCTGCGGCACGACGGTCTCGTGCGACCAGAGTGCGTCGGACCCTATCGGGAGCTCGTTCGGTCGGCGCTGCTGTCAAGTCTCAAGCACCCTCGGCATCTGCCGGAATCCCTGGGCCAATGAGGTGTTCGGGGTCGTGCCGCAATCTTCCGGTTGGCACGCCGCCACACGCCCGTCGGCGGTGATGGGTCTTCCAACTGCGAGGTTCAGGACCTTCCCTGATTCCATCCCCCTTCGCGGGCACGCAATCTGGGCCTTGCGTGAGGCTCGACTGTGCGCGTGTGCCCCAGATGATGCAAATCCGTCTGCACCAAGCCATGCTCGCCGGCCTTCTTGTTTCTGCGGGCGTTACGAGGGCACAGGTCCTTGCCCAGGATCAGGCCGCACCTCCTCTGGTGAGGCAGCTCAACAACGGAAACTGGCTGCCGCAGAAGGAAGCGGAGGCGCTGCGCGACGAGTTGTTCTACCAGCGCGCCATCCACGCCTACATGACGATGCTGCCCGCGCTGAATGTGATCGGCATGCGCGATGGCTCGGAGGCGACATTCGGCAAAGGCTAGAACATCCTGCCGATCTGGAAGGACCGCATGGACGCGCGCCTGGGTGCCGACGCCCAACGCCGACGTCATCTACTCGATGAGCCATTTCGACCTCAAGGAGACCGGCCCGCTCGTCGTCGCCGCGCCGCCCGACGTCATCGGCATGTTCACCGATTTCTTCCAGCGGACGATCACCGATGTCGGCCTCATCGGGCCGGACCGCGCACGTGGCGGGCTCTATCTCCTCTTGCCGCCGGACCATGCGGGCGAGGTCCCGCAGGGCTATTTCGCGTTCAAGTCGAAGACCTACAATGTCCTCCTGTTCTTCCGCACGATCATGGCGAAGGGCGAGAACGGGCCCAACCCGAAACCGGCTGTCGCGCTTGCGGAACAGACGCGCGTCTATCCGCTGTGGGCGATGGAGAAGGACGTGCAGCCGATGCAGCTTCCCAACGGCAGCGGCAAGCGCATCAACATGATGTACCCGGTCGACAATACGTTCTGGACCAAGCTCAAGGCATTCGTCGACTATGAGCCGGTCTCCAGCCTGTCCATGCGGATTGATCGGTACAGCATTTCGAGGATGCGGCGAACGTCTGCGCCTTCGTATGGGTGTTTCTTCGCCTTCGTACTCCGCATCAACGGTCACGCCACGGAACGGACGCAAGGCCATTTCCAACGGCACCGCCTTTGTGAACAGGCCCGAGTTGCATCCTCGGGACAAGCCCCGGTATGACAAAGCTCGGCGTGCGCGACGCAAGGGCGCCACGCAGGGGAGAGCGCCCATGACCGGCACCGTGTTCGAAATGTTCACAGCCACCGCGAAGGTTGCGGCCGCCCATCCGTTTCTCATCGTGCCGGCGCGGGCCGATCGCGACTGGCATCCAGGCGGCGTCGACTACAGCTATGCAGCCACGCTCGCCGAGGTCGAGCGCCTGCGCGACCTCTACGCCGCGGCGGGCTACGGCCATGGCCATCGCATCGCCATCCTCTTCGAGAACCGCCCCGAGTTCTTCTTCCACTATCTGGCCCTGAACGCGCTCGGCGTAGCCATCGTGCCCATCAATCCCGACTACCGGCACGACGAGATCGCCTACCTGCTCGCCCACAGCGAGGCCGAGCTGGCCGTGGTGCTGCCGCATCGCATGGCCGACGTCACGGGCGCGGCGGCCGAGCGCAGCAAGCCGCTGCCGGTCGTCAATGCGCATGCGATGCCGGCCAAGCTGCCGCCGCCATCCAGCAGCGCGCCCCGCTGCGGCCCGCCGGACCTCGCAACGGAATGCTCCCTGCTCTACACCTCCGGCACCACCGGCCGGCCCAAGGGCTGCCTGCTGTCGAATTTCTATACGCTCAATGCCGGCGAGACCTATCGCACCTGCGGCGGGTTGGTCGATATCCGGCGCAGCGAGGAGCGGTTCTACAATCCGCTGCCGCTGTTCCACATCAACCACCTCAACATCATGTCGACGGCGGCGATAGAGACCGCCAACACGCTGATCCTGCCCGAGCGCTTCTCGCCGGCGCGCTGGTGGCACGAGGTGTCGACCTACGGTGCCACCATCATCCACTATCTGGGCGTTGTCGCGCCCATGCTGCTGAACCAGCCGCCGGGCCCCGCCGACCGCGACCACAAGGTGCGCTTCGGCGTCGGCGCCGGCATCGAGCCGCAACTGCATGCCGTGTTCGAGGAGCGCTTCGGCTTTCCCATGATCGAGGTCTGGGGCATGACCGAGACGGGCCGCATCACCGCCGACAGCCGCGAGCCGCGCATGACCAGCACGCGCGCCTTCGGGCGGCCGTTCCCCGGCCTGGAGGCGCGCGTGGTGGACGATCACGACCAGGATGTGCCCGCCGGCAGCGACGGCGAGCTCATCGTGCGCCACTCGGCCGAGAGACCGCGTCACGGCTTCTTCTCGGGCTACCTCAAGAACGAGAGGGCGACCGAGGAGGCCTGGCGGCAGGGGTGGTTCCACACCGGCGACATCGTGCGCCAGGACGCCTCGGGCATGCTGTTCTTCGTCGACCGCAAGAAGCACATCATCCGCCGTGCAGGGGAGAACATCGCCGCCGCCGAGGTCGAAGCGGTGCTGCAGTCGCACGACGGGGTGGCGCAGGTCGCCGTGGTGGCGGCGCCCGACGAGCTGCGCGAGGAGGAGGTGCTGGCCTGCATCGTGCCCATGCCGGGCGTCACGCCGGACGCGGCGCTGGCCGACGCCCTGTTCGAGCAGTGCCATGCGCGCCTCGCCTACTTCAAGGCGCCGGGCTGGGTGCTGTTTCTCGACAGGCTGCCGACGACGGGCACGCAAAAGGTGCAGAAGACCCAGATCTTTGCGCCCGGCGAGGACCCCCGCCGCCGCCCCGGCATCATCGATCTCAGAGCGCGCAAGAAGCGGAGTTGACAGTCCTGCACGATCCTCTATCGCCTGGCCGCCAACGCACGGAAAGCAAGGCAGCCAGACGTCGAGGGGTACGATGGCGATGATCTACAAAATCTGCCGGGCGGCGGAATGGCAGGACGCCACGCGCAGCGGCCTGTTTCACGGGGCGCCCGTCGATCTCCGCGACGGCTACATACACTTCTCGACGGCCGAGCAGGTTGCCGACACCGCCGCCCGGCATTTTGCAGGGCAGAGCGACTTGCTGCTGATCGCCGTCGATGCCGACGCGCTGGGCGCGAAGCTCAAATGGGAGCCGGCCCGCGGCGGCACGCTGTTTCCGCACCTCTATGGCACGCTGCCCGTGAGCACCGCCCTGTGGGTCAAGCCGCTACCGCTCGACGCAGCGGGGCGGCACAGGCTGCCGCCGCTCGCAGCCGACTGCTGAGACCTGCGCGCCAAAGCTCGTCCCGGCTGCAATTCCTGGATGGCATTCATGCCTGCGCGCATGCGGCGCAAGCGATCCGGGTTTGCACCTGTCTATGATGCGTCGCCCAGCGCAGGAGGAGAAACCAATGAGCGACGTTCTGGGGTGGCGGCGGACATTCGGGGCGATCGCGCCCTCGACCAATACCGTGGTGCAGCCCGACTACGATGACATGCGCCCCGTGGGCGTCACCAACCACTACAGCCGCATCCTCACACCCAACGCGCAGCTCAGCAACGAGACCTTCCGCGCCGGCATCGCCACCATCAGCGACAACGTGATGGACGCCGTGAAGAGCGTGATGACGTGCGCGCCGGACTATCTGGTGATGGGCATGTCCGCCATCACCTTCTTCGGCGGCGCCAAGGGCGCGGACGCGTTCGTGGCGAAGATGGTGGAGACGACCGGGGTCGGCATCAGTGTCGGCAGCCATTCGACCACTGCGGCACTTGAGGCCTACGGCGGCGTCAAGCGCATCGCAATCCTGTCGCCCTACTGGCCCGTCATGAACGAGGCGGTCACAGGATACTTCCAGGACATGGGCTTCACCGTGGCGCGCAACATCGCCTTGCAGTGCCAGTCGTGGACGGCGATCGCCAAGGTCACGCCCGCCCAATGCCGCGACGCCTTGCGCAAGCTCGACGGCGACGATGTGGATGCCCTCGTGCAGGTCGGCACCAACCTGTCGATGACCAGGCTCGCGGCCGCCGCCGAGCTGTGGCTCGGCAAGCCCGTGATCGCGATCAACACGGCGACCTACTGGCACGCGCTGCGCGCCAACGGCATCACGGACCGCGTGTCAGGCTTCGGGCGGCTGCTGGAGGAGTTTTGAACTAGGCCGCCTTGAGGCGCGGTGGGACCAAGGCGCTTGACCTGTTGCGCATGCCGGATGGCTGAAATGCCATCCGCCAGTGGCGATCGCAATAGGGGCGGCCGGGAAGCTGAGCCGCGCCACAGAAATGAAAGTCCTGCTCGCGAGGGTCGCCGATCGGCCAACGGCAATCCTTGGCACCAAGGCTTGCGACGGTTTTCTTTGCGGCGGCAGTCTGTTTCTTCGACACGATAACATCACGCGCCGACCGGTACGTACCGGAACAGCCGTGCTCTCCTTTGGACTCTGAGTACTGTGTAGGTGCTTCGTATATGGCTGCCGCGATATCGGTACGCAATATTACGACGCAAGCGACGCATTGACGCGCAGACCGGCACGCCTTGCGCCAACGGCATCAAAGGCAGCAGCGCCAGCTTCGAGCGGCTGCCGGAGGCGTTTTGATCCGTCATCCCTGCTATTGCGCGTTGCGGGCAGGCTCCGGGACCGGGGGGCCGAGAAATGACCCGCGATCGGTCATGGCCCCTGGGTCCTTGATATGCACCTGCGGCGAATTCCGGGATGACAGGCAGACGCGCATGCAAGGGTCGGGCGCGCTTGGGCTACGGCAGCGGGTAGCGCCAGAAGTCGCCCTTGGGCGTGCTTATTTTCTGCAGGATCGGAATGCGCCGCTCCGGCGGGCGCTCGCCCGTCAGCAGTAGCAGGCCGATGTCGTTGAGCAGCGCGCTCTTCTCGGCGTAGCTCGAATGATTGAGGGCCAGCACGTCGGTGCTCGTCTGCGTCACATCGATGGTGTCGATGCCGGTGATCACGATCGGCCCGTCCGCCGGCACGTCGCCTGCACGCGGCACGCCGCCCGCCACCCGGCGCGATGCCGCCATGGCGCGGTCGTTGGCGGAGCAGTAGAGCGTGACCCCGCGCCCGTACTGCCTGATATTGGCGGCCAGGAACGCGAACACGTCGCGATCCACGTCCGGGGCGGCCAGGATGATCTCGTTGAGCCGCACCCCCGGCGGCAGCGACGGCCCCAGATCGCGCAGCACGTTGAGCAGCGGCAGGTTGCCCATGCTGTGGGCGATGACACTGACGCTCTTGGCGCCGCTGTCCTTCAGCACGAGCGCCAGAAACTCCTTCAGATGGGGCTCGGTCTGCGTGGCGCTTTCGCGGTCATAGCCGTAGCCGGCGACGCCGCCGCCCGACGGCCAGCTGTAGAGAAAGGCTGCGCCGTCGAACTTCAGGTCATAGGCCATCTGCGCGGTGCGGTAGAGCGCGTAGTCGAAGGCCGTATTGTAGCCGTGCACGAACACTACGGCCTGGTCCTTGAACGCGCGGCCGCCGCCGATGCGCTCGCGCACCAGCGCCAGGAAATCCGCGCGCGAGAGCGCCTTCAATTCGCTGATGGTAAAATGCTGCTTGGGATCCTCCGCCCGCTCGTAGAGCGTGACCTGAAAGTAGGGGACGCGGATCGCGAACGGCCGCTCGATGTTGGGCACCTGATGGGCCTTCGGCACGGTCACCAGCGCGCGGCCGAGTTCCAGGCGCCGCGCCCTGTCCGCGCTGTAGGCGATGCGCTTGGACTCATCCTTGCGCACGCGATCCGTCCCATAGAAGACCGGTACGACGTCCCAATCGGTCTGCGCAGCCGCGGGAACGCCGGGCGCCGGGCCGCCCTTGGCGCTGTCTGCCGTATCGCTGGTTCCGGTCTTGGCCGACCGCGCCGGAGAGGGCTGGGACGGCGGGGGCGATGCATCGGGCCGGGGGACCGGAGGCGCCTGGGTGGGCGCCGGCTCATGCTGGCTCTTTGCGGCCCCACCCTGCGGCGCGGCGCCCGTGTCGCCGTTGCGCACAGCCGTCGTGCGCCGGGCCGCACCGGCGTCGGGGGCGGTGCCCACCCTCTCAGGTTGCAGCAGCAGACTGAACGAGAGATAGAGCACGGCCGGCACGATGACGATGAGCGGGACCGCGCGCGCCAGGCCCTTGGCGGGCGCCGGCAGCCCGCGTGTCGTGTACCAGATCAGGGCATACAGCAGCCCGGCGGCGGCCAATACGGCGATCTCAAGCAGTGTCGATGACAGCATGGCCATGTCCGCAGCCCCCGGCTGATCGCGGCTCGACTACGGACAAGCCCAGGAGAACGTTGACTATTCCCGCCAATGGCCATGCCGGGCGCGCCGCGCACCCCGAGGCTGTTCTTGCCAGCGAGTTTTGGCGAAGGCATGACAGAAGCGATGCCGCACCTCTCCCGCCTCGCCGCCGCCGCATCCCTGCTGGCCGCCATGACGCTGACGGGTGCCAACGTGGCGTTCGGCAAGGCCGTCGTCGCCGAGTTCCCGATCTATGTGTTCGTGCTGTTCAGGTTCGCGGTGGCAACCGCGGCGCTGCTGCTCGTGGCGGGCGCCGAAAGCGGACCAAGGCTCAAGGACATGACGCAGGGACAACGGCGCGATTTGGTGCTCATGGCGCTCTTCGGCATGGTGGGCTTCACGGTGCTGATCTTCGAGGGTTTGAAACGTACGGCCGCCGCCGATGCCGGCATCATCACCGCGACACTGCCCGCGGTGGTGGCGTTGCTCGGCGTCATCGCCATCGGCGACCGGCTGTCGCGGCCGCAGGCCGGCGCCGTGGTCCTGGCGGTTGCCGGGCTGATCCTCGTGCAGGCCAGCGGTGCAGCCTCGGGCACCTCGACGCTGCTTGGCAACCTCTTCGTCGGCGGCGCGGTGCTGTGCGAGGCAAGCTTCGTCCTGCTCGGCAAGCGCCTGGCGCCACCCTACCGGCCGCTGCGCCTGGCGCTGGGCGCCAACCTCGTCGGGCTCGTGCTGTCCCTGCCCCTGGCGCTGATGGAGCTGCCGACCTTCGACCCGGCGTCGGTGCGGCCCGCGATGTGGGCGCTGGGCGTGTGGTATTCGCTCGCCGCCAGCGTCATCTGTCTGTGGCTGTGGTATCGCGGCCTGCCGCATGTCGAGACCTGGCTGGCGGGGCTCACGACGGCGGCCATCCCGGTGGCCGCGCTCGGCATGTCCGCCCTCTACCTGGGCGAGACGATCGGCCCTGCCAGGCTGGCCGGCGCGGCGCTGGTGATTGGCGCCATCGTGCTCGGCGCACTGGCGGCGCCGCGCCCGCCGCGGCCGTAGGGTGCAAGACGGGCACTGCGCCATCGCCCCCACGGTCAGGGCGGCGGCTCGCGCGTGCCGGACAGGCCCAGGATCACGCCGCCCAGAATGAGCACAAGCGCCGCCACCAGCGGCACCGTCGGCCTCTCGCCCAGCATCACCATCGACGCGATGACGCTGACCGCGGGCGTGCCGAGCATGCCGATCGAGGTGGTGGCGGCGGGCAGCGAGGACGAGCCGACGGCAAAGGCCCAATAGGCGAGCGCGGTGCCCGGAATGCCGGCGAACAGGAGCAGCATGACCGCGCGCGCATTCCAGTCGATCGCGGGTATCCCTTCGACCAGCAGGGCGAGGCCCGCCAGGACCACCACGGCAAGCAGCGCCTGCCACGGCGCAAGCTGAAACGGCGTTGCACGCCAGGCATGCGCGCGGTTGTGCACGATGCTGAGCCCCCACAGAACGGCCCCCGCCAGCAGCGCCGCGTTGCCCCAAACGGCCTTGCCATCGCTCCAATCGAAGGTGAGCGGATTGAAGATGACACCAAGACCCAGCAGGCCGAGACCAAGGCCGACGCCTCGGCGCGGCGACACCTTCTCACCCAGAAACAGGGCGGCGAAGAGGGGCGCCCACAGCACGCAGGTGTAGGCCAGCATCGTCGACCGCCCCGCCGGCACGACCTGCAGCGCGAGCGTTGCCAGAACGGCGAACCCCACCATGTGCAGCAGCACCAGGCTGACCAGCACGGGGGCGTCGTGCCTCTTCGGCACGATGAGCCCGGTGACCGTGATCGAGATGGCAAACAACGTCAGCGCCGAGACCAGGCTGCGCAGCATCAGCGACCAGATCGGCGGCATGTAGTCGAGCAGCGCCTTGTTGACCGGCCAGGTGCTGCCCCAGGCGAGCACCACCACCATCAGCATGGCCAAGCCGCGGGCATGGCGGCGGCGCGCCGTCTCGCTTTCGACCGTTGTCCTGCTCACGCGGCACCGCTCCTTGGCTCCCGCATATCAAAGGGCAACACACGTAGCATACGGATGTTTCGCTTGCCGAATACTTTGCGCAACCCCTGCCTCGACACAGGCGCATGCTGAGGCCATGCGCGGCGCGGGCTATGGGGCCCGGCACGGAGCTGCTGCTATAGTGGCGGCAGGAGCAAGGCAGGAGGAACGACATGGCTGGTGACATCGAGGCCGTCGAGAAGGTGGTATGGACCTACCTGGATGGGCTCTACGAAGGCGATACGGGCAAGCTGGCGCAGGCCTTTCACGAGGTGAGCCACCTCTATTCGGCAAGCGACGGCGGCGTGGCCGACGTGCCGCGCGAGAAGTGGTTCGAGTTCGTCAAGGGCCGCGCATCCCCCAAGTCGAAGGGACTGCAACGCACCGACCGCATCGTGTCGGTCGATCTGGCTGGTCCCGAGACCGCCTTCGTGAAGGTCGAGTGCTCGATCCACCCGCGCTACTTCACCGACTATCTGACGCTCCTCAAGCTCAACGGCGGCTGGAAGGTGGTGTCGAAGACCTACCGCACGGACGTGCGGGAGTAGGCGGGCCATGCCCTCAGGCCAGCCGGCTGCAGGCACCCCGCGCATCGGCTTCATCGGCGCGGGTCAGCTCGGCGTCGCGCTGGCCTGGAGCCTGGCGCGCGCAGGCTATCGCGTCATCGGCGCCGCGAGCCGCTCGCAGGCATCCGCTGCGCGGCTGGCGGGCGGCATCGCCGAATGCCGCGCCTACGATAGTGCGCAACACCTGGTGGATGACGCCGATCTCATCGTCATTGCCGTGCCGGACGATGCCATCGCCTCGGCCACGCGATCCCTGGCGTGGCGCGAGCGGCATGCCGTCATCCATTGCAGCGGCGCCACCGAGGTGTTGGCGCTGGCCGCGGCTGCCGCGCAGGGAGCATCGATCGGCGGCTTCCATCCGCTGCAGACCTTCACCAATACCGAGGCGGCGATCAAGACCCTGCCCGGCTGCACGGTGGGGATCGAAGCGGAGGAGCCGCTGCTCGGCCAGCTCACGGAGATGGCCAAGGCGCTCGGCTGCCACCCGATCCGGCTGCCGGCAGGCGCGCGGGCGCTCTATCACGCCTCGGGCAGCTTTGCCGCGTCGTTCCTGGTCGGGCTTATCAACGATGCGCTGGCGCTCTGGTCGGCGTTCGGGGTGGAGCGCGAGGACGCCTTCCGCGCCCTGCTGCCGCTGACCAAGGGCACCGTTGCCGCGCTCGAGGCGAACGGGCCGATCCGCAGCCTCGCCGGCCCCATCGCGCGCGCCGACGTGGGCACGGTGGAGCGCCATATCGCGGCGTTGCGCGCACATGCGCCGGCGCTGCTGCCGACCTATCTCGACCTCGCGCGCCGCAGCCTGCCCATCGCCGACGCCAAGGGCGGCGCCAGCCGGGAGAAGCTCAACGCCCTCAGGGCCCTGCTCGATCGTGTCGGCCCATAGCTGCCGCGCAGCACAAGCAACGGCATCCAGGCAACACCCGGCCCGCCTCCCGACGCCGGCAGCCTCTGACCGCCGCGACAGAACTGCCGTTTTCCGCTATTGGCCTGTGAGCAGACCGAGTGTTGGGGGAGTAGCATGGCCGAGACGCGCGCGCCTTCGCTGATCGCCAGGACCATCGACTACATCCTGGGCCGCAACACGCTGATCGGCATCGCCTCGTTCATGCTGCTCATCATCTCGGGCTACGCCACCTGGCACGGGATGCGCGATTTCATCATCGGCGTTGCCGCGCAGCCGACCAGCCAGGGGCCGATGCTGCCGGGCGGCATGTCGGTTTCCAACGATGTGCTGGTGATCGCCGTCGTCGTCGCGCTCACGTTCCTGATGTGGCTGATGCTGCGCGAGACGTTCGGCGCCAGGCGGCATCTGCGCGAGCGGCTCATCACCTTCCCGCTCTATGTGTTCCTGGCCGTCTGGTCGATCGGCTTCGGCTACGGCTTCTGGTGGAGCCTGATCTCCGGCGAGGAGGCGACGCGCACAGGTTTGGCCGGACTGCAGGAGGATGCCCGCGATGCCAGCGCGGTGATCTCGGCGCGCCTCGACGCGGTGCGCGGCCAGCTCGACAGCGTGGTGAGCTGGTCGGAAAGCCAGATGTCGCGCGAGGAGACGAGCGGGGGAAGCTGCGGCACGCCCTCGGGCGCCGGCCGCGGCCCGCTCTATAACGCCCGGCGCGGCGTGCGCGATTCGATCACGACGCTACGCGACGGCATGACCCGCTCCTGGCTCGAGCCGGTGCGGGCCGACATCGAGCAGCTCAAGCAGAGCGCCGCAGGGCTTGGCGGCAGCACGGTGGAGGAGCGCCAGCGCGCCTTCGAGGCCAAGGCCTCCGACATCCGCGGACGCGCGCGCAATATCGCCGCGCGCAGCAACCAGCTCGGCAAGTCGACGGCCGCCGAGATGCGCGCGCTTGCCGGCGCCGTGGCGGTCGCGCCCGGGGCTCAGGGCTTCTCCTGCTACGACCCGACGCTGGCGGAACGTCTGCGCCAGGCGGCCGGCCAGGCCGAGCAGCCGGCCGAGCTCAAGCTGCGCGAGGCGGTGTTCAACGAGGGGCCGGCCGGCGTCGCCAATGCCGTCAAGAACCTCTGGCGCAACATCGGCGCCTACTCCGCCAGCCTTGCGACCTACGTGTTCACCGGGGGCAGGGAGACGGGCGGACGCACCGACACGGGCGAGCCCATCACGGGCCGCGACCTGATCGCCCTGCTGGCGACGATCGGCATCGATCTGGGTCTGTTGGCGCTCGCCATCGTCAACCCGCCGCGGGAGCCGCCCTCCATCCGCCCCTCCGGTGCACTGACGCGCCAGATCAATGACGCCATCAACACGGCGGTGGTGCGCGCGCCCAATGCCAGCCGCGAGTGGGTGCGCCGGCATTTCATCCATCACAACAAGGCCTCGTACTTCGTCATTCCCAATCTCTATAGCTGCGATCCGAAGAACGAGGACGAATCCGCCAAGGCGCTGGCCATGAACCAGCTTGCCGGTGTGCTCAGCGACCTCGACCTGGTGCGCTGGCCCAAGCGCGGCCGCTGGTGGCTCTTCCAGAAGAGCGAGCTTGCCGAGCTGAAGCGGGAGGAAACGCTTGGCAGCGACACCGATCTCACCGAGATCCGCAAGAAGTGGCGGGAGGAGAAGGGCCTGGATGCCAAGCCCGAGGATGCGCACGGCGACCGGCCGATCCGCAACCACGGGCTCTTCTCCAAGGCCGAGCGGGCGCTCGAGATCGCCGGCTGGAGCGAGCGAGCCCGCAACGACATCGAAATCTTCCGCCTGGTCGACACTGAAGGCCTGACGCCGCTGCTGATGGTCCTCAACGATGCGGACCGCACAGGGGCCGGCACGCCGGCCGGCCCCGTTCCGCAGGGGCGTGCCGCGTGATCTGACAATTTCCCGCCAGCCTTCCAGCGCGCTATAGTGCCGGCCGCACGGGCGAGGAGGAGAACAGCCCGGTTCACGCACCACTCAGCCGCCGCCTGCGCCATCGCCGATCGTTTGCTTGCAGGATATGGCGCTGTTGCATCCCGGATGCCGATGAGCCCACGGAGGAATGCCCCGATGAGCAGCCTCATGTCCCGCCGCCAGGCCCTGCTGGCCGCCACCGCCCTGGTCCTCAACCCCGCCGTCGCCCGAGCCCAGGACTGGCCCGCCGCGCGCCCCATCAAGGCGATCATCCCCTTCGGCGCCGGCAGCTCCACCGACATCATCGCCCGCGTCGTGCTCGACGAGCTCGGCAAGCAGCTCGGCCAGACCATCGTGGTGGAGAACCGCGCCGGGGCCGCCGGCACCATCGGCGCCAATGCCGTGGCAAAGTCGGACCCCGACGGCTACACGATGCTCGTCAATTCCTCCTCGCACACCGTCACGCCCTCCACCTTCACGCAACTGCCCTACAATGCGGAAGCCGATTTCGCGGCCATCATGCCGCTGGCGACCATCCCCAACGTGGTGGTGGTGAACAGCGCCAAGGGCTGGAAGACGCTGAAGGACCTGGTCGACGCCGCCAAGGCCAAGCCGGGCACCCTCAACTATGCGAGCGCCGGCGCGGGCAGCGCCACGCATCTGACCGCCGAGCGCTTCCGGCTGAGCGCCGGCTTCGAGGCCGCGCATGTCCCCTTCAAAGGCTCGTCCGAGGCGCTGACCGAGGTGATCGCCAATCGCATGGACTTCTACTGCTCGCCGATCAATGCCGCCATCGAGCTCATCAAGGACGGGCGCGTGACGGCGCTCGCCGTCAGCAGCGCCCAGCGCGCCTCCGCCCTGCCCAGCGTGCCGACCACCATCGAGGCGGGCTTCCCCGATTCGGGCTACGAGTTCTGGATCGGCGCCTTCGTGCCGCGCCAGACCCCCAAGGCCATCGTGGACCGGTTGCACGCCGAGCTCACGAAGGCCGTTACCAGCCCAGTGCTGGCAAAGAAGTTTGCCGATCTCGGCGCCGATCCGATGCGGATCTCCCCGTCCGATTTCGCAGCCATGATCAAGCGCGAGATTGCCGCCAACGCCACCGTGGTGAAGGCCGCCGGCATCAAGGCGAATTAGGGCGCGAGCCGTCCGGGGCGCGCATCCGCCTCAGGACGCCCGATAGAGCATGCGCGCGCGGATGGTGCCGGGGAGGGCGCGGATGTCCTTCACGATCGCCTCGGCGTCGGGCACCGTGCCGTCCGCATCCAGCACCACATAGCCGAGCTCGCCCGCCGTCTCGTAGTGCTGCGCGGCGATGTTCACCCGGCGATCGGCGAACACGTCGTTGAGGCGGCCGAGCTCGCCCGGCAGGTTGCGCTGCACCTGGATAAAGCGCGTGCCCGCGGGACGCGGCGAGAGCTGCACCTGCGGGAAGTTCACCGCCCCCGTCGTCGAGCCGACGTCGGAATACTCGATGAGCTTGCGCGCCACCTCGGCGCCGATCCGCTCCTGCGCCTCCTCCGTCGACCCGCCCACATGCGGCGTCAGAATGACGTTGTCGAGGCCCTGCAGCGGACTGGCGAACTTTTCCGCATTGGAGGACGGCTCCGACGGAAACACGTCGATTGCCGCCCCCGACAGGCGCTTCGACCGCAAGGCGGCGGCAAGCGCGGCGAGATCAACCACCGTGCCGCGCGAGTTGTTGATGAGGATGGCGCCGTCCTTCATCCTCGACAGCTCGCGCGCGCCGATCATGCCCTGGGTGGCGGCGGTCTCCGGCACATGCAGGCTCACCGCGTCGGCCTTGGCCAGCAGCTCCTCGAGGCTGTCGGTCGGCTCGACATTGCCGTGCCGCAGCTTGTCGGTGTGATCATGATAGATCACGCGCATGCCGATCGCCTCAGCGAGCACGGCGAGCTGGCTGCCGATGTTGCCGTAGCCGACGATGCCGAGCGTCTTGCCGCGCACCTCGCTGGAGCCGGCCGCGCTCTTGTCCCAGCCGCCCGCATGCGCCGACACCGATTTGGGAAAGATGCGCCGCATCAGCATGATGATCTCGGCGATCGTCAGCTCGGCGACGGAGCGCGTGTTGGAGAACGGCGCATTGAAGACCGGAACCCCCATCGCGCGGCAGGCCGCGAGGTCGACCTGATTGGTGCCGACCGAGAAGCACCCGACCGCCACGACGGATCGGACCCCCTCGATCACGTCGGCGGTGATCTGCGTGCGCGAGCGGATGCCGATGAGGCGCACGCCGTCGAGGGCGGCCCTGAGCTCGGCGCCGCCGAGAGCTGTCGTGCGCCGCTCGATCTGGGTGTAGCCGGCAGCCTGCAAGGCTGCGACGGCGGTCTCGGAGATGCCTTCGAGCAGCAGGATCTTGATCTTTTCCTTCGGCAGCGAGTGGGGGAACGGCTGCTTCAGTATCTCGCGCGAGGGCATCGCGGTTCCTCGGTGTGGGGGGCACGGCCGCATCGGGCCGGCGCCGCGGTCTATAGAGGGCCAGCCGAAGACCGACAACCCCCTTGCTCGGCAGGAAAAAAAGCGCCTTCCTGCGCCTTGCTGGGGCCGAAATCCCATAACACCACGCCCGGCACGCCGGACCTGCCGTGCGGCGGATGCGACGATCGCACGCGGGGCGTTCGTCGCCGGCACACCGCAGCATCGATCAACCGGTGCATGGGCACCAACGACAGGATCATTCATGGCCAAGCTTCGCGTCCACGCGTTTGCCATCTCCCTCGACGGCTACGGCGCCGGGCCGCATCAGGACCGCGACAACCCGCTCGGCGTCGGCGGCATGGCGCTGCACCAATGGTTTTTCCCCACCCGCACCTTCCAAAAGCTGTTCGGGCAGGGCAGCGGCACGACGGGCATCGATGACGACTTCGCCGCGCGCGGGTTCGACAACATCGGCGCATGGATCCTCGGCCGCAACATGTTCGGGCCGGTGCGGGGGGCCTGGCCCGACGACAGCTGGAAGGGATGGTGGGGCGACAACCCGCCCTACCACACCCCGGTGTTCGTGCTGACCCGGCATCCGCGGGCCCCGCTCACCATGGACGGCGGCACGACGTTCCACTTCGTCACGGATGGGATCGAGGCCGCGCTGGCCCGCGCCCTAGAAGCCGCCAAGGGGCGCGATGTCCGCCTCGGCGGCGGCGTCGCCACCATCCGGCAATATCTGAGCGCAGGACTGATCGAGGAGATGCACCTCGCCATCGCCCCGGCCCTGCTCGGCGCCGGCGAGCACCTGCTCGCCGGGATCGACACGCCCAAGCTCGGCTACCAGTTGAGCGCGCACGTCCCCACGCCGAATGCGACGCACATCGTGCTCACCAAGCGCACGTGATCCCACCCGCGCCGGAACGGAGCTAAGCGACCGCCGCCTCGAACACGCACCCCGACAGCGCCTTGCCGCGCCCGGAAGCCAGGTAGAGCGCCATGGCGGCGATGTCGGGCTCGCCGGAGAGCCCCTGGCCACCTGAAGCGAGGCCGCTTTCCGGCGCAATGGCGTTGAAACGGACGGCGCGGCCCGCCCACTCCTCGGCCTGCGCGCGGGTCAAAGCCGTCAGGCCCGCCTTGGCGACGGCGGCGAAGGCCCGGCCGCGCCTGCCGACCGAGCCGCCCAGCGTCGCGATGTTGAGGATCAGGCCCTCGGTCCAGACCATGCTCATGCGGTTGGCGGCAATGCGGGAGATCTGATGCGGCAGCGTCAGCCGGTCGGCCACCATCTGCTCCACATCCGCCAGGGTTGCCGACGCATCGAGATCGTGCGGATCGAGCGCCACCAGGTTGATGACCACGTCGAGGCCGCCGAAGGCCCGCATCGCCGTTTTCGCAAACTGCACGGCAGCCTCGGTGCCGCATCCCACCGGCCCGTACGCCTTCGCCTCCAGGGCGTCCGGAGCGGCAATCTCGGCCACCGTCTCCATCGTCTCGCTCGCCTCGGCGAACTGCATGACGAGCCGGCCCCTGTGCTCGGCGAAGGCCCTGACGATGTCGACCCCGCAGCGGCTGGTCAGCCCGGTGATCAGTACGCGTTTTCCGGCCAGCTCGGGGTAGGCGGGGACCGACAGGGCTCCCTCGATGACGCTCATCAACATGCGGGCTTCCTCCTCAACGCAGCCACCTCGGCGTGGTGCGGCGCGCTTCTCCGCTTCTTCGGGCCGATTCGGCTAACAACACCTAAACGCGAGGTCCTAGATGCCGGTCCGATTCGGGTGGCCGTGTGCCTGAATCGGTACCAACACCCGGCTTTGCTGTGTCTGTTCCGGGGCATCGGCGCCGTCCACGCTACACCGGGCTGCGGCACCTTGCACGCAGCGGAGAAGCTGCCATGCGCGGGCCCATGCTTGGACGGATCGGCCTCGGCTGCTAGAACATTAACAGACCCATTACGCTCTCTTAACGCTCGCGGAGACAGCCATGGCGCCACTCGACATGAAGCCCAATGAGCTCGAGCCCTATTGGGTTCCCTTCACCGCCAACCGCGCCTTCAAGAAGCGCCCGCGGATCTTTGCCGGCGCCAAGGGGATGCACTACCTCAAGCCCGATGGCACCAAGGTGATCGACGCCACGTCGGGCCTGTTCTGCGTCAATGCCGGCCACTGCCGCGAGCCGATCGTCAAGGCGATCCAGGATACGGCCGCCCGGCTCGACTATGCGCCGGCCTTCCAATACGGCCACCCGAAAGTGTTCGAGCTGGCGTCCCGGCTCGCCCTGCTGGCGCCGGGGGACCTCGACTATGCCTTCTTCTCCAACTCCGGCAGCGAGGCGGTCGACACCGCCCTCAAGATCGCGCTGGCCTATCACAAGGCCAGGGGCGACGGCGCACGCACCCGCTTCATCGGCCGCGAGCGCGGCTATCACGGCATCGGCTTCGGCGGCATCTCGGTCGGCGGCATCGTCGCCAACCGCAAGCAGTTCGGCAACATGCTGACCGGCGTCGACCATCTGCAGTCCACCTATGACCGCTCCAAGCAGGCCTTCACCAAGGGCGAGCCCGAGTGGGGCGCCCATCTGGCCGACGAGCTGACGCGCCTCATCAACCTGCATGATGCCTCCACCATCGCCGCCGTCATCGTCGAGCCGGTGGCCGGCTCCACCGGCATCCTGCCGCCGCCCAAGGGCTACCTGAAGCGCCTGCGCGAGATCACCGCCGCGCACGGCATTCTGCTCATCTTCGACGAGGTGATCACCGGCTTCGGCCGCCTCGGACACTGCTTCGCCTCCGAGCGCTACGACGTGACGCCCGACATGATCACGTTCGCCAAGGGCGTCACCAACGCCGCCGTGCCGATGGCCGGCGTGATGGCCTCCAAGGGCATCTACGACGCGTTCATGACCGGGGCCGAGCACATGGTCGAGCTGTTCCACGGCTATACCTACTCGGGCCACCCCCTGGCCGCGGCCGCAGGCCTTGCCACGCTCGACATCTACAAGGACGAGGGGCTGTTCGAGCGCGCCCAGAAGCTCGAGCCCGTCTTCGCCGACGCCATGATGAGCCTCAAGGGCGAGCCCAACGTCGCCGACATCCGCACGGTCGGCCTGCTGGCCGGCATCGATCTCGATCCGATCGCCGGCAAACCCGGCCTGCGCGGCTACGAGGCCACCGAGCGCATGTATCACGACATCAACATCTACGTGCGCGTGGCCATGGACACGCTCGTCGTCGCGCCGCCGCTGGTGTGCACGGAGCGCGACATCGCCGAGATCCGCGACGGCATCGTCAAGGTGCTGAAGGCAGTGGCCTAGGCCCACCCCATCCCGGACGATGCGCACCGCATCGATCCGGGACCCACGGGCCAAGGATGGCCCTTCCTCGCATGGCTGCCCCTCACCTCATGCCGGAGGCATGGCTCCGCCATGACCCTCTCCCCACAGAAAAAGTGGGGAGAGGGAGAAGAACCCTCACCCCGACCGCACGACGCATCGCGCTGGCCTTCCCGCACATTCCCTCTCCCCGCAGGTTCGATGCGGCGAGCGGTTGGCGATGGCGGGGAGAGGCAGAAGAAGCGTGGGGAGCGGTGGCACACCAGATGCGATGCGCAGGAGCACCGAGACCTCGCTGCACCCGGCAGCCCGCTATCGGCTAGAGAATGCCGAACTCCCTGGAGCAGCAGCTAAAAACTGGTGATAAGGCGCGCCGCCGCGGTTGCCTGCACAGCACTCCTGCGAACAAGCTGTAGCAGCGATTCGAAAAACGAAAGTTCCGTGGGGTCAGTTGCATGACACGACAGTTGGCCAAGCCTCAACCCCTGCACGTGCGCTTTGGCGATGCATTCGTCATCCTTTCCGTGACGCTGCTGTCGCTGGCGGCGGGCGCCTGGCTGATCACCGGCCCCGGGCTGGAGCTGATGCATGCGATGCTGGCGTCGCTCGGGATCTATTGCGCGCTTCTCATCCTGCACCTCATCGTGCGCCGGTCGCTGGCGGACACCGGGGACGATAACGACGATGTGCTCCACGACGATCTGCATTGGCAACCGCCCGCGACGGAAGGCTTCGAGGCCACGCTGGCGCGCAGCGCGCTGAACCCCGCTCCACCTGCCCTGGCGCCAGCCGGCATCGCACCGCCGCTGCCGCGGTCGCAGCCTGGCGTCTGGCCCGAGCCGCTGCCCATGCCGGGGGAGACGGACATGCCAGCCCGCCAGGGCCCGGCGCCCGACCCGTTCACATTCCGGCCGTCGCGCACACCCTATTTCGACGACTTGGACATTGATCCGCACGCGCTCGGCGCTCCCCCCGGGCGCAGCGCGTTCGGCGAGGCCCCAACCTTGCCGCCGGAAATGCCCGAGATGAATGTCGAGCATATCCAGGAGCTCATCAAGAAGCTGGCCGACGAAGTCAACGGCAGCGCCGCGCCCGAGGACCCGCATGCGGGCTTCCAGCCGTCCCTGGCGCCCGCCAACGAGGCCGAAGCCATGATCGGGCGCTCGGTTGCGGCCCTGGAAACGGCCGCCCGCAGCATGCGCGGCGATTCCGCCGGCGCGCCGCTTGCGGCCGGCCTTGCCTCCGACGCGATCGGCTCCGGCACGGCCGGGCTTGGGACATTGCCGCCGCCGTGGCGGCCGACCGCGGCCAAGCCGGGCCGCTCCGACGCGCCGCCGATGATCGATCCCGAGCTCGCGCGCGTTGCCGAAGCGCTGGCGGCAGAGCGCATGGAGGTTCTGCTGGAACCAATCCAGGGCCTCTCGGAAGGCCGCGCGCGCCACTACGAGGTGAGCATGCGCGTGCGCACCGCCGATGGCATGGCGATCGAGCAGAGCGATCTTGCGCGGCTGGCGCAAGGCTCGGGACTGATGCCGCGCATCGATGCCGCCCGCATGCTGCGCGCCGCGCGCGTGGCGCGGCGGCTCGGCGAGCGCGGCCGACAGGGCTCGGTGCTGACGGCAACTGCGGGAGAATCGCTCACCGATGCGGAGTTCCTCGACAGCGCCGCGCTGCAGCCGGGCACCGACGGGCGCATCAACCTGGTGCTGTCCTTTGCGCAGAGCGATGTGCGCACCTTCACGCCCGTCCATGCCGAGGCGCTCGGCAGCATGGCCGCCGGCGGCTTCGGCTTCGCCCTCGATGACGTGACGGATCTCGACATGGACTTCGGCGGGCTGAAGGCGATGGGCTTTGAATTCGTCAAGCTCGACGCGCAGGTCTTCCTCGAAGGCCTGCAGGCGCCGAGCGGGCGGGTTCCCGCCTCCGATATCTGCCGCTACCTGTCGGAATTCGGCCTGGCCGTCATCGTCGGCCGCATCGAGGACGAGTGGCTGCAGGGGCGCATCATGGGCTTCGGCGTGCTGCTGGGCAAAGGCACCCTGTTTGGCGGCGCCAAGCTGGTCAAGGCGGAGGTTGTGGCGGACCGGAGCTCCGCCGCCGCTTGATCGCCGGGCCAAGGCCCGCTAGGCAAGGCCGATGACCTCGGCCTTGCCTATCCTCTCCTCCATCGCCGCGCTCGCCGACACCAGCGAAGCCTGGATCGTCGACATCTGGGGCGTCATGCACAACGGCGCGCGGGCCCATCCGGCGGCCGGCGAGGCGTGCCGGCGCTTTCGCGCCAAGGGCGGCATCGTGGTGCTGCTCTCGAATGCACCGCGCCCTTTTTCCGCCGTCGTTCCCCACATGACGTCGCTGGGGGTCGACCCCGACGCCTACGACACCGGCGTCACGTCGGGCGATGCCACCCGCGAGATGATCGCCCGCTGGCAGGGCCGCCGGCTGCTGCACATCGGGCCGGAGCGCGATCGCGGGCTGTTTGAGGGCTACGACGTTCGGTTCTCAGGCCCAGAGACGGCCGAGATTGCGGTCTGCTCGGGCCTCTACGACGACGCCAAGGAGACGCCGGCCGACTATGCCGGCCTGTTTGAGAGCCTGCTCGCGCGCCAGGTCCCCATGATCTGCGCCAACCCGGACATCCTGGTGGAACGCGGCGCGCAGCTCATCTATTGCGCCGGCGCGCTGGCGGCCGACTACGCGGCCAGGGGCGGACGCGTGACCTACGCCGGCAAGCCTCACGGCCCCATCTACGACCGCACGCTGCGCGAAATTGCCCGCCTCAGGGGCCGGCCGGTGGCCAAGGAGAATATTCTGTGCATCGGCGACGGCGTGGACACCGACCTCAAGGGCGCCCACAACGCCGGCCTGCGCTCGGCGTTCATCGCCAGCCCGATCTTCCTGCCCACCGGGTTGAGCCCGCCCGCACTGGCCGAGCTGTTCGCCGGCCGCCCGTTTGCACCTGTCGCCGCATTGCCGGCGCTGGCCTGGTAGCGCCCGTCAAGGCCTGATCGCGAGCAAGACCGCACCCACGATCACCGCGGCGCCGACGGCGGCACCCGCGAGCGCGATCAGCCTACGCTTCATGCGCGAGCTGCGCCGCCCTGCCGTCTCCAATCTGTCGAGCAGGGCGTCCTGCTCGCGCTCGCTCATTTTCTGCCACTCATCGAACGCTGGGAACGATGGCGCTGGCGGTGACATGGGGTTCTCTCTGGGGGTTCTCTCTGGGTCCTGAGGTGCGCCGAACGATGCATCCGTTTCGCATCGATCGAATCGCTTTGATTGTAGCGGATCGGCCACACGAATCCTTGCATGGCGAAGTCACCAGGCTGTGGACGGAGCCCCGCACGTCGATGCCGCGCCGGCACCCACGCCGGCATCCGCACCGCCACCCCGGCTTACCCCGCGCGGGCTATACGGTCAGCACGATCTTGCCCACGTGCTGGCTCGTCTCCAGCCGGCGGTGGGCGTCCGCGGCCTGCACGAGCGGGAACGTGGAATCCAGCACCACCTTGACCCTGCCGGCACCGAACAGGGGCCACACCTTGGTCTCGAGCGCCTGCGCGAAGCCCGCCTTCACCTCCCGCGTGCGCGGCCGCAGCGTCGACCCGGTCAGGGTCACGCGCTTGACCATCAGGCGTGCGAGGTTGATCCTCACGTCGGCACCGCCCAGCGTCGCGATCTGCACGAGGCGCCCGTCCTCGGCGGCGGCAATGATGTTCCTGTCCGTGTAGTCGCCGCCGACCATGTCGAGGATGACGTTGACGCCCTTGCCGCCGGTCGCCTCCTTGCACGCGGCCACGAAATCCTCCGTCTTGTAGTTGATCGCCTTGTCCGCACCGAGATCGAGGCAGGCCTTGGCCTTGTCGGCGGAGCCCGCGGTGGCAAGCACGCGCGCGCCAAATGCCTTGGCGAGCTGGATGGCCGTGGTGCCGATGCCGCTCGTGCCGCCGTGCACGAGGAACCACTCGCCGGCCTCGAGCTTTCCGCGCTCGAACACGTTGTTCCACACGGTGAAGAACGTCTCCGGCACCGCCGCCGCATGGATCATGTCGAGACCCGCAGGAATCGGCAGCGCCGCGGTGTCCTCGGCAATGCAATATTGCGCATAGCCGCCGCCATTCACCAGCGCGCACACTCTGTCGCCCGCGCGCCAGCGCGTCACGCCGGCACCCCTCTCCACCACCTCGCCCGCAATCTCCAGCCCCAGCAACGGGGAATGTCCCGGCGGCGGCGGGTAGACCCCCAGCCGTTGCAGAACGTCGGGCCGGTTGACCCCGGCCGCCGCCACCTTGACCAGAAGCTGGCCTGCACCTGGCTTGGGCGTCGGCAGGGTGGTCGCCTGCAGCACATCCGGGCCACCGGGGGCTGAAATGGCGACGGCAGTCATCGTTGGCGGCGTACTTGCCATGTCCTGCTCCTTGGGGTGCCGAAGGTTAATGCCTCAATGCCCGAGGCCGGCGATTGAGACAAGGGGCAAGTCGTGCCAGATTCCAGCCCTGCGAAGGTTGCCTGATCAGGAGCGGATCATGGATTGGGACGAGCCGAAGCCGCGCCCCGCCAAGGCGGTCACGCTGGGCGAGGACTTGCGCACCCTTTCGGTCTCCGAGCTCGAGCACCGCCTGGTGGAGCTGGCGCGCGAAACCGATCGAGTGCGCGCCGAGATACAGGCCAAGAAGACGCATGAAGCTGCGGCCGCGGCCGTCTTTAAGACTTGACCGGCAAACATTGATCGGCCGGCCGGTTGGCCGGGGAGCATCCCGGCGATCCTGGCGGCAACCTCATGTCCCGCGACGCCCGCCGATACGGCCAGACACGGCGGCCGGCCGCCGCATCGCTGCATTTTGGTGTAGCCGTTTACCCTTCGTTATCCATTCTCCGTCAGTATCGGGATCATCCAGCCATCTGGATTTGAGTGGCCTCGCCCACTCTGTTTGACGCCTCTCTATCAAACTTCTGAGCCGCCCCCGGGGCGGCTCTTTTTTTTTCGGCCTCTGCCGCTGACGCATCCTCCCGCGCCGGCCCAGACCCGCTTATCTACCGTCTGTGAAGTCAAGCTGTCTTCGCGTGCTTCCAAGGCTCGCCTGTAGGCTGGCAATATGCGCCTTGAGGCTCCCGACGATGCTGGGCTTGCGGGCGTGCTCCAGGCGCCATTTCGTCCCGCGGCCACTTGCATCCCGCAGCTATTTCCCGGCAGGACGCGGCTGAGGGGGAGGATCGGCGCCTTCGGCCGCGCCGCCGAAGCCATGCATGCGGAACGCCCACTGCAGCCCGACCAAGGTGCCCTTCACGCGCGGCAGCAGCCAAAGCGAGGAGACGAGCGTGAGCGGCAGCCAGATCATGGCATGCACCCAGGACGAGGGGGCATACGCGCGCTCCAGCCACAACACGCCGCCGACGACGACGTGGCCCACGACGACGATGGTGAAATAGGCCGGTGCATCGTCGGCGCGCTGATGATGCAGGTCCTCACCGCAGACCGAGCACCGGTCGACGACCTTGAGGAAGCTGCGAAACAATCGGCCTTCGCCGCAGTTGGGACAGCGCTGGCTGAACCCGCGCCACATCGCGCGCCAGGCATCGCGCGGCGGACGGGACTCTCCGGTATTTCCGATCATATCCAGGGCCACGGCTCACTCCGGCGGCGGCGCAACATTGCATAGGCAGCACTTAACATAGGGCCCGAGCGGGCCGTGTCGAGACTGACAAATGCGCGCGGCCGCGCCTACGCTGCGGCTTGCCGGCATTTGCGGGCGAACTTCAACAGCGCGTCGTCCTCGCAGGCCTCGATGGGCGTGAAATCGCGGTGCGCGATGAAGTCCGGCCGGTTGAACTTGGTGATGTGGTTGGAGACGGCACACAGCGTCAGATACACGATTTTGCGCGGGTAGGGCGTGATGTTGGGCGGCGAGGCATGCGCCAGATTGCCGTGGAACATGAGCACGGTCCCGGGCTTGCCGGTGGGTGCGACAATCCCGCCCTCGTCAACCAGCTTGGTTACCGTGGTCTTATCGAGCGTCCAGAGCGGATAGCTGGTGGTGGACTTGTCATGACCCGCCGCCAGCGTGCCGAGCTTGTGGCTCTTGGGAATGAACATCAGCGGACCATTCACCGCCATCACCTCGTCGAGGAAGACGGAAATATTCATCGCGCGCGCTTCGGGCATGCCGTCGTCGCGTTTCCACGTGCCGTAGTCCTGGTGCCACTGCCACACCTCGCCATCGAACGGCGCCTTGGCGTTGATCTTGAACTGATGCATGTAGACCGGCTCGCCGAAGAACTGCTCGAGCGGCTTGATGAGACGCGGGTGGCACCCGAGAATCGCAAACGCCTTGTTGTAGGTGTGGGCGGCAAAGGCCGTGCGCGGCGCACCGGATTTTTCGCGCCAGACCTCCTGGCGCTCCGTATCGAAGATCTGCTCGGCTTCCGACCGCAAGACGGAAATTTCAGATTCGGAGAAACAGTTGGGCAGAACGAGATAGCCGAGCGCGTCGAAGTCTCTGAGCTGCCTGGCGGTGAGTTTCATCGTTGCCTCCTCCACCTTCATGCAATCTGACAACCGGTGGAAAGTGTAGGCCACGGTTGCCGCGCCAACAACGGCAGCCAAGCATCGTCCCCCACCTGATACGGCCCGCCGCGCGGCCTGCGGGCGCTGCTTCAATGGGTGGTGGAAATGGAGCGGCGACGGATTTCGCCGCCTGCACTCGTTGCAGCTAAGACACAGCAAACGCTCTACTTTATTCTGTCACAGGAATCTTCTGAAGCGGCCACATTGCCGACCCAAGCGCGCCCAAGTGGACTGTTTTGTTGCTATCGGCGGGGCGGCCGTGCGGGACGCCCCGGCAGCGGGAAGAGGTTGCGGGATGAAGAGCACTGCGCGGTCCGGGCTCAGGCGCGAGCTGATGCGCGCCGCCGCCGATGTCGGCTTGGTCACCGGCCTGATTTGGTTGGTTTCACTAACCACCTCGATTCAACACGGCCCTACCTTCGTCGTACTCAGCCTCACCGTGGCCACCATGGCTGCCCTCGATCTTGCCTTTTTGCGCCATCTGCGCCGCGCTTATGCCTCCCCGCGGCGTGGTGTGTGGAGGAGGGACTGAGACTTTCGGGCGGGTTTTCCCCCTCCCTCCTCCACACTTGCACCAATTTCCCCTATATGAATCGGGCGACTCCACTGGAGGACTGCATGTTGCGAAATGCCAACCAAAGCGGTCGCCTGCTCGTGCTCGCTGGCGGCGCCGCGGCCATCCTCGCCGGCGCCGGCGCCCTGTGGGCCGATCTGATGGTCAGCCACGGCTTCGGCAAGGTGCTCGGCGCGCAGAAGGTGGCGCTGCCCTTCGAGGTGGCAGCCCAGGGCGGATTGCGGCACGTGGCGCAGGTGGGCGATGAAGGCTACTGGCTGACGCGCGCCGAGGTGGAGAGCCCGGCCCCGTTCGGCAAGCGCCTTGCGGTCGGCGATCGCATCACCATCTCGGGCCGCGATGGACGCGTGCGCACCCTGGAGGTGATCGACCTCAAGGCCATTGGCGAACCGCTCACCAAGGCGGTCACGGGGGCGGCGCCCATGCGGCTGCTGCTGGTCACATGCCGCAGCGTGGAGGCGAGCGAGCCGGATGCGCAGGCGCCCGTGCGCTTCATCATCGAAGGCGAGCCTGTCGAGCCGCCGGCCGTTGCGCCGTCGCCAGCGCCCAAGGCGTTGTAGTCCGGGGAGCTCCAGGTGCGGCAGCGACGGCGATGCCCTCAGCCCGCACTTATGCCCGCCCCGAGAATACGAAGGCTGCACCGGCTGCGATCAGCGTGAAGCCGACGGCGTGATTCCATCCCAGCGGCTCCTTGAGATAGACCGTCGAGAAGCCCACGAAGACGATCAGCGTGATCACCTCCTGGATGGTCTTCAGCTCGGCCGCCGAGTAGATCGCATGCCCGTAGCGGTTGGCCGGAACGGCCAGGCAGTACTCGATGAAGGCGATGCCCCACGAGGCCAGCACCACCAGGATCAGGGGCCGCTGCTTGAAGTTGAGATGCCCGTACCAGGCGAGCGTCATGAAGACGTTGGAGCAGATGAGCAGCAGGATCGGAGTGGCATAGCCCCACGGACCGGTCACAGGCATTGAGTATCTCCTTGTCGCGACGCCCCTCTCGAGCGGCAGGGAAGCCCGGGTAGTCGAACGGGCGCGGGGTGTCCAGACGCGGCATCCTGCGGCCCGCTGCCGAGCCGCACCGCGACGAGCCGGCAATTTCCCTGGCTGACGGCTGCAAGAGCAGGCATAACGGCACGTGGGGTCCGCACTGTGGGCACCGTCCGCCGGCCCCGCCACGCGCACCCATGTCCCGTCTCGGTATGTCCCGTCTCGGTTCCCGTCTCCACGCCGACATCGCCCTGCTGGTTGCCGCCGCCGTGTGGGGCCTGGCCTTCGTGTTTCAGAAGTCGGCGATGGATCACATCGGTCCGCTGACCTTCATCGCCGCGCGCGGGGCAGTGGCGGCCCTGGCGCTGACACCGCTGGCCCTGCGCGAGCACCGGCGGGTTGCGGCCAGCGGCCGATGGGGGTTCTGGACCATTGCCGTCATGGGCGGCATCGCCTTCTTCATCGCCGCCTGGCTGCAGCAGGCCGGCATCAGAACCGCCACCGTCACCAACACCGGCTTCCTCACCGCACTCTATGTCGTCATCACGCCGTTCATCGCCTGGGGCTGGACCGGCAAACTCCCCAACCTGGTGGTGTGGCCCGCGGTGGGGCTCTCCGCTGCCGGCACCTGGCTGCTCGGCGGCGGCACGCTCCAGGCCTTCTCGCACGGCGACATCCTGGTGGCGCTGTCGGCCGTCTTCTGGGCGGTGCACGTGGTCATCACGGCACGCGCCTCGCCCTATGCGCGGCCGGTGGGCTTCACGGCGGTGCAGTTTGCGGTGGTGGGCGTGCTGGCCGCGGCCGGCGCGCCGCTCTTCGAAACCATCACACCCGAGGGACTGCGCGGCGCGGCCGTCAGCATCGCCTATGTCGGCCTGCTTTCGAGCGCACTCACGTTCACCATCCTGACCGTGGCGCTGCAGCACACACCGCCTTCGGAAGCCGCCGTGATCGTCAGCCTGGAAACCGTGTTCGCCGCCCTTGCCGCCTACGTGCTGCTCGGCGAGCGGCTGACGCCGATCGGCTGGGCCGGCGCGGCGCTGATCCTGGGCGCAACGCTGCTGCTGCAGCTCTGGCCTGCGCTCGCCGCCCGGTGGCAGCGCGCTGCGCCATCAAGGTGAAAGCTACCGAGCGCTATTCCGCGGCGGCTCGCGGCTGCGCGACGGGCGCCTCGGGTGGAATGTGCTCGCGCCGGCCTGCGCCCAGCCTGGTGCCGAGCTTCTCCATGAAGAGATAGACCGACGGGGTGATGTAGAGCGTCAGGAACTGCGAGACGGCAAGGCCGCCGACCACGGCGAGGCCGAGCGGCTGGCGCAGCTCGGCTCCCGCACCCCAGCCGATCGCGATCGGCAGCGTGCCGAACAGCGCCGCCATGGTCGTCATCATGATGGGCCGGAACCGAAGCAGACAGGCCTCGCGGATGGCATCGTGCGGCGAGGCCCCCCGCGACCGCGCCTCGATGGCGAAATCCACCATCATGATCGCGTTCTTCTTCACGATGCCGACCAGCAGGATGATGCCGATCACGGCGATGATGGTGAGCTCGACATCGAACAGATACAGGATGAGGAGCGCGCCGACGCTCGCCGAGGGCAGCCCAGACAGAATGGTGATGGGATGAATGAAGCTCTCGTAGAGAATGCCGAGCACGATGTAGATGGTCAGGATGGCCGCCAGGATCAGCAGCGGCTGGTCGCGGAACGAGCTCTCGAACACCTGCGCCGTGCCGGCGAACTGCCCTGTTATGGTGGGCGGCATCTTCACCTCGCGCTCCAGCTCGCGCATGGCGATGACCGCTTCTCCCAGCGTGTACCCCGGCGCCAGGTTGAACGTGATGGTCACGGCGGGGAGCTGGCTCTGCCGCGCCACGGAGACCGGTCCCGGCTTGAGCGTGACGGTTGCCACCGCATCGAGCCGGACCTGCTGGCCGGTGTTGCTGCGGATGTTGATCTTGGAGAGCACGCTCGGATCGAGGGTGCGCATCTTGTCCGTCTCGAGGATCACCGCATAGTCGTTGGCGGGTGTATAGACGGTGGCGATCTTGCGCATGCCGAAGGCCGAGTAGAGGGTGGAGCGCAGCACATCCATGGTGAGACCGAAGCGCGCCAGGGCGTCACGATCGACATCGATCCTGAGCTGGCGCGCGCCGAGCGTGAGATCGCTCGTCACGTCGGTGAAGCCCGGCGCCGCCTTGACGCGCTCGATCAGGCGCTGGGCGTTGTCGTAGAGATCGGCCTGGTCGACGCTCGTCAAGGTGTACTGGTAGAGCGCCGCGCCGCCGCGGCTGCCGATGCGCAGGTTCTGCAGGGGCACCGGGAAGGCGCGGATGCCGGGGATGCCGGCCAGGCTGCGCCTGAGCCGGTTCTGCACGTCGCTGATGGTTCCCCTGCTCACGCGCTCGCTGCGCGGCTTCAGCTGCACGAAGATCGAGCCGCGATTGAGCGTGGGATTGAACGAGGTCTGCTGCACATTGGAGTTGACGTAGAGCACGTCGGGATCGGTGCGGATGCGGTCGGCGACGACGCGCTGGCGCTCCAGCATGGCCTGAAAGGCGATATCCGGCGCCGCCTCCGTGCGCACGATGATGATGCTGGTGTCCTCGGTGGGCAGAAAGCCCTTCTTGACGACGGCGAACGCCCACACCGTGGCGACGATCGTCCCCAGCGTCACGAGCAGCATGAACCACGGCACGCGCAGCGACGCGTCGAGCGTCACGCGATAGCCGGTGGCCATCAGCTCGTAGCCCTTCTCGAAGGCGCGCGATAGGAGCCCCGGCCGCGCCTCGCCCGCGTGGTGCACCTTGAGCATGCGCGATGCCAGCATCGGCGTCAGGGTGAGCGAAATGAGCCCTGAAAGCAGGATGGCGATGCTGATGGTCATGGCAAATTCAAAGAAGAACCGCCCGACGATGCCGCCCATGAACAGGATCGGGATGAACACCGCCACCAGGGAGACGGTGATCGAGACCACCGTGAAGCCGATCTCGGTTGCTCCGCGAATGGCGGCATCGAACGGCTTCATGCCCTGCTCGACATAGCGCACGATGTTCTCGAGCACGACGATGGCGTCGTCGACGACAAAGCCGAGCGCCAGCGTCAGGGCCAGCAGGCTGACGTTGTCGAGCGCGAAGCCGAACATCGCCATGCCGGCGAACGTGCCGATGATCGACAGCGGCAGGGCGAGGGCGGGAATGAAGGTGGCCCGCCACGTCCGCAGGAAGGCAAGAATGACGAGCACGACCAGCACCGCCGTCAACATCAGGGTGAGCTGCACGTCGTGCACGGAAGCGCGGATCGACTCCGATCGGTCGCTCAACACGCTGAGCTTGACGGTGGGCGGCAGCAGCCTCTGAAACTCGGGGATGGCATTGTGGATCGCATCGGTGACGGCCACCGTGTTGGCATCAGGCTGGCGCTGCACCGACACGATGATCGAGCGCGTGCCGTTGAGCTCGGCGCGCGCCTCGTCGTTCTCGACCGAATCCTCGACGTTGGCGATATCCTGCAGGCGCACCGGGGCCCCGTTGCGCCACGCCACGATCAGCGGCTTGAAGAACGCGGCCGTCGGCTCGGCGCTTCTGACCTCCAGGATATAGAGCTGGTGCCCGGTGCGGATGCTGCCGACCGGCGCCACCGTCGATTGCGCCGCCACGGCCTGCCTGATCTCCTCGACGGAGATGCCGCGCGTGGCCAGGGCATCGAGATCGTATTTGATGCGCACGGCCCGTTTTTGCGCGCCCTGGATGTTGACCTGAGCCACCCCGCTGATCGTCGAAAGCCGAGGGCTCATCACCTTGTCGGCAAACTCGTTCATGTCCTGCGACGGCGACGTGTCGGAGGTCAGCGAGAGGAAGATGATGGGGGCGTCCGCCGGATTGACGCGGCGATAGGCGGGCGGCGTGGGCAGGTCCTCGGGCAGGCGCGCCGCCGCCACCGAGATCGCCGATTGGACGTCGAGGGAGGCGGCATCGATGCTGCGATTGAGATCGAACTCCAGCGTGACCTGGGTGTTGCCTTCCGTGTTCAGCGACGTGATCGACGTGATGCCCGCGATGGTCGCGAATTGCCGCTCCAGCGGCGCGGCAACCGAAATGGCCATGGTGTCCGCGCTGGCGCCCGGATACTGCACGGTGACCGTGATGGTCGGCACCTCGATGCGGGGAATGGCGGCGATGGGGAGTTGCCGATAGCCGAAGAAGCCGGCCAGCAGCAGCGATGCCATGACCAAGGTCGTCATGACCGGGCGCCTGATGCAAACCTCGGAAAGGCGCATGCCGCTTTTCCCTTTCGCCTAACCCCGGCCGTCGGCGCGCCGCTCTTCGCCGAGCGGCACCGGGCGGCGGGGCTCCTCGATGGTGACCGGGGCACCGGGCGCGAGACGCAACTGGCCGTCCGTCACCACGCGTTCGCCAGCCGTCACACCGCTGCTCAGATAGACCGTCTGGCCGACGATGCGCTCAACCGTCACCACGCGGGGCGCAACCTTGCTGTCGGGCCCGATCACCCAGGTAATCATGCCCTGCTGCGCCGGCAGCACCGCGCTCGCCGGCGCGGAGAGCATGCGCGGCTTGACCTCGACGGTGAGCGCAACCTCCACGGCGAGACCGGGCCAGAGCACTTCGTCGGTGTTGTCGGCCATCAGCTTGACGAGGATGCTGCCGGTCTGCTTGTCGACCTGGTTGTCGATGAAGCTGATCGTGCCGCGCACCGGGCTGCGCCGGGCGCCCGGCACCACGATCTCCGCCGTCGCCTTGGCGGCGAGCGCACGCCTGACGGCGCCAAGCTCGCCCTGCGGAACGGTGAAGCTGACCAGGATCGGCCTGGTCTGGTTGATGGTAACGAGGGCCGTGGGCTCCAAAGTCCGAACCATGGCACCTAGCTTGGCGGCGAGGCTGCCGGTGCGGCCCGTGATCGGCGCGCGGATGGTCAGATAGTCGAGCTGCGTCTTTTGCGATTCCAGCAGCGCCCGGCCCGCGGCGATGCTGGCCTTGAGCCCCTCGACGGCGAAGCGGGCCTGGTCGAGGGCGGCCTCCGTGACAATCTGCTTGCCGATCAGCGCCTGGCGGCGGGTCAGCGTGGCCTCGGCATCGCGCAGACCTGCTTCGTCCTTGGCGATGTTGGCTTCGGCCTGCGCGATCTGCGCCTTCACCATGCGGTCGTCCAGGCGGAACAGCACGCTGCCCTCCTGCACCAGGTCGCCTTCGCTGAAGGCCACCTCCACGATCTGCCCTTCCACACGCGGCCTGACGGCAACGTTGGCGAGCGGCTCGACCGTGCCCGGCGCCGACAGAATGACGGGCATGTTGGCTTCCTCGACGGTCGCCGCGGTCACAGGTGCCGCTGCGGCGGCCGCACGCCGTTTGCCTTCAGCCTTCTTGCTGACGGCCGAAGCAGACTCCAACGAAGCAGGGCTGGTGCTGGGGGCCAGCCAAAAGAAATATGTTGCGCCGCCAAGAACGGCTGCGCAGCCCAAATACAGCGCTACCCGCCTGATCGTCATACCTCCCGACCGCGGCCTGCGGGCCACTCCAAACCCGTTTGTGCGCCCCAACGGCCCAAAGGCGCAGTCTAGGGCTTGTAAAAGCCGCGCGCGAGAGGGCGGTCCCGAAAAAGCAGCGACGCAAAGACGCTTTGCCACGCTGAACGGGCGGAAGGCTCATTTCCGTCGGCGACCGGCCTAGAGGCGGTAGCGGATCTGGTCGGTCCAGAAGCGTTCCAGCCGCACCAGGGCCTTGTTCAACCCCTTGAAGTCATCGATGCCGATCTGGCCCACCTGCTCCACGGAGCCGAGCTGGCGCTGATAGAGCTTCTGGATGACACCCCGGGCTTCCCGCCCCTTCTCCGTCAGGCTGACACGCACCGACCGGCGGTCCTTGTCCGACCGCTTGTAGTGGATGTAGCCCATGTCCACGAGCTTCTTCAGGTTGTAGGAAACGTTGGAGCCCAGATAGTAGCCGCGTGTCTTCAGCTCACCCGCGGTCAGCTCGCTTTCGCCGATGTTGTAGAGCAGCAGCGCTTGAACGCTATTGAGGTCGGCGCCGCCAAGACGGTCGAACTCATCCTTGATGACATCGAGGAGCAAGCGGTGCAGGCGCTCGACAAGCCTCAGTGCGCGCAAGTATTCGCTCTTCAGCGAGTCCTCGCTTGCAGGCGCGCGCGCGCGCGCAACGTCCAACGCAAGACTCATTGTCCCTGCCTCACTCTGTTTGACGCTTTCCGGTATTCCGGATTAGGCAGGAAGCTAAGCGAAAGCCTCTAAATCTCGCTTAAATTAGTGGGTTAATACATTCGTTCGCGGCATCCCGCATTGAGACGGCTCAAGACCGGACCGCCTGCATCTCCGTGCGGCTGGCAAGCGCGAGGTCGTCGGCCCCGAGCGGCGCGAAATAGGCATCGACAGCCGCATCGCTGACGCCGCCCAGGCTCTGCGGCTGCCAGCGCGGCGCCCGGTCCCGGTCGATGAGGCCGGCCCTGACCCCTTCATAGAAGTCGTGGCCCTGCATGAACCGGCAGGCAAGCCGGAAGTCCTGCTTCAGCGTGGCGCTCAAATCCAGGCCGCGCAGCGACCGCACATGGCGATGGGTGACCTTGAGCGAGGTGGGCGAGCATGTCTCAAGGTCCTGCAGCACGCCGTTGGCCCACGCCTGCGTCTCACCGCGCTCCGCGCCGAGGGCGGAGAGGATCGCCTCAACGCTCCCCTTGTCGAAGCATCGGGCGATCGCCGGCCGCAGCGCTTGGATGTCGCCGATGCCAGGGTCCTCGTGCCGGCTGTCGAGCACCGGGTCGACCGGATCGGCATCGCTGATCGCCGCGCGCACCTCGGCGAAGCGCACCTGAGGGATGCAATGCGTGACCAAGCCCAGGCGGTAGGCATCGGCACGCCCGATCGCGCGGCCCGTCAGCGCCAGGTACATGCCGATCGCATCGGGCATCTGGGCGAACGCCCAGCTCACCCCGTCATCCGGAAACAGACCGATGCCCGTCTCCGGCATGGCGAAGCGATAGCGTTCGCCGGCCACCCTGTGGGTTCCGTAGAGCGTGATCCCCACGCCCGAGCCCATCACCACCCCATCGATCAGCGACACGGTGGGCTTGATGAAGCAATCGAGCAGCCAGTTGAGCGTGTACTCGGCGGCCAGCGACCGGCGCGCATCGGCGGGCCGCGCCTTGCCCCACTCGACCATCTCGCGCACGTCGCCGCCGGCGCAGAAGGCGCGATCCGTCGCCGAACAGATGACCGCCGCATACACCTGCGGGTCGCGCGCCCAGGCCGCGAAGGCGGCCGCAATCTGGGCCCGCATGGCGGTGGTCAACGCGTTGAGCGCGCGCGGCCGATCGAGCGTGACAATGCCGGCTGCACCCTCGATGCCGGTTGTGAGCATCGTGTCCTGCGGCGTGCTGGCCGCGTCTGCTGCGTGCGCCGTCAAACCGCCCTCGTCCACAAGTTGTTCCTGCACCCGGCCCAAACCCCTGTTGAACACTCGCAGGCGCCGCATTTTTGCGCTATATATGACAGTCGAGTCAGCCAGCTTAGATCCCGATTCGTGTGGGCGTCGCGCAGGGATTGCTGGACTGAGAGTAGGGGCATTTCCAAGATGTACGTGACACGCTGGGCGACAGCCGCGGTTCTTTGCGTGCTTGCTACCATGCCCTCGGCCTTGGCGCAGCAGGCGACGCCGCCTGCCGAAGCCGGCAAATTGCCGCCGCCGGCCGCCAAGTACGAGCACGTCTGGCCAAGGACCTTGCCGCAGCAGGGCAAGGCCGCAGAAGCCCCTGCGCAGGCCCTCCTCGAGTGGTCCAAGCAGGACATCGAGCTGGCCCAGGCGCGCTGCACGGCCCTGCTCAAGGGGCTCGATCTGGTGGCCCTGCCCGACGCACCGATTCGCGAGGGCAATGAGTGCGGAACCCCCGCCCCCATGCAGCTCGTCAGCATCGGCAGCAACCCGCAAATCGCCTTCTCGCCGCCGCCGGTCCTCACCTGCGACATGATCGCTGCGCTGCACCGCTGGCTGGAGCGTGACGTGCAGCCGCTGGCGCGCAAGCACCTCGGCGCCCCCGTCGTCCGGGTGGCGACCATGAGTTCCTACTCCTGCCGCAACGCCTACAGCCGCAAGAACGGCCGCCTGAGCGAGCACGGCCGGGTCAATGCGCTCGACATCGGCGCCTTCGTCACGGCCAAGGGGCAGACGACCATGGTGGTCGCCGACTGGGGCCCCATCGCCCGCGAGATTGCAGCCCAGGCTGCCGCGGCCCAGAAGCAGCGGGAAGCGGAAGCCGCCGCCGCAATCGCTGCCGCAGCAGCAGCAGCCAAGCAGAAGACCGCCGCCCCTCAGCCCGAGGCGCCGGCGCCCGCGCCGGTTGCCGCCCCGCAGCTCCCCCGCCCCAGCATCGGCATCGATCTGCCGAACCTGGCGGCGCAACTGCCGCGCCCCAGCCTGCCCACGATCCCTGCTCCACGCGGCATCGGTCCAGGCCCCTCCGGCCCTGGCGCACTCAGCCTGACCCCGCCAGACCGCCTCGGCGGGCCCCAGCAAAAGGATGCCGCTCCGCCCGAGCCGCCCGCCCAGGCCGCCCCCCTCGGCGGCAAGGCTTTGTTCCTGCGCGGGGCGCATCGTGCCGCCTGCCAGATCTTCGGCACCGTGCTGGGCCCGGAAGCCAACAGCGCGCACAAGAACCACTTCCACGTGGACATGGCCGAGCGCAAGCACCAGGCCATTTGCGAATAATCGCCCTGCCTCTTGCCTTGCAGCCGCGCTCCGGAGATGGTGGCGCGTGAGCCTGGGTTTTTCTCCCGGCCCGAACCGCAAGGCATCGTCATGAAACCTCTCGCGCAGCGCCGGATCGGTCCGGCGGAGAATGCGGGCGCCCGTTCAGAGAGCAGCGCCGCCGGCCGCTTTCCGGCCGTGCGCATGCGCCGCAATCGCCGCACCGCATGGTCCCGCCGGCTCGTGGCCGAAAACACTCTCACCGCGGGCGACCTGATCTGGCCGATTTTTGTGGTCGAAGGCCGCAACGTGCGCCAGCCGGTGGACTCGATGCCCGGCGTCGAGCGGCTCAGCGTCGACCTCACGGTGGCCGCCGCCGGGGAGGCGGTCGCGCTCGGCATCCCGGTCGTCGCCCTGTTCCCGTTCACGGATCCGAAGCTGCGCACCGACGACGGCCGCGAGGCCTTCAATGCCGAGAACCTGGTGTGCCGGGCGACCCGCGCCATCCGCGATGCCGGGCTCGACATCGGCATCCTGCTCGATGTGGCGCTCGACCCCTACACCAGCCACGGCCACGACGGACTGATGCACGCCGGCCAGATCCTCAACGACGAGACGCTGGATGCCCTGGTGCGCCAGGCGCTGGTGCAGGCGGACGCTGGTTGCGACATCATCGCGCCCTCCGACATGATGGATGGCCGCGTCGGCGCCATCCGCAGCGCGCTGGAGGCCGGCGGCCACAAGGACGTGCAGATCATGGCCTACGCGGCCAAATATGCGTCCGCATTCTACGGGCCTTTCCGCGACGCCGTCGGCTCGTCGGCGACGCTGACCGGCGACAAGCGCACGTATCAGATGGACCCCGCCAATTCCGACGAGGCGCTGCGCGAGGTGGCGCTCGACATCGCCGAGGGAGCCGACATGGTGATGGTGAAGCCCGGCATGCCCTATCTCGACATCGTGCGGCGCGTGAAGGAGGCCTTCGGCATGCCGACCTTCGCCTATCAGGTGTCGGGCGAGTATGCGATGCTGACGGCGGCGGCACAGAACGGCTGGCTCGACGGCGACAAAGTGATGATGGAGAGCCTCATCGCCTTCAAGCGGGCCGGCGCCGACGGCATTCTCACCTATTTCGCTCCCCGGGCCGCGCGGCTGCTGGCCGATCACGCGCCCAGCGCGTGATCGCACGACGTGCGTGCTGTTCCGACAACCGCATAGCCGCAACGTGCCTGGAACCGGCGCGCTGCACAGGCAACCGTGCCTGCGTGCCGGAGCCGGGCATTGTCCTCGGGCAATCTATGGCAGTTTGGCGATGGCCCACATCAGGGCGGTCAGGGCGATCCCCAGGCTGACGAATAGGCACAGGACGGCAAGCCAAGGGGCCTTGAAGAACGTCCGCCAATACCAGACCACCTTGGGCAGGAAGTCGGGTGGCTGCGCTTTGATCTCGTCGCGCTTGCTGGCAAGTTCCTCGGCACAAATCTCCATACGGCCAAAGAGATCGTGTTGCGCCGTCCCTGGCTTGAGAGTTGCTGCCCGAATCTTGAGAGCGTCGTACTCGGCCTCAAGCTGCGCTGTGCTCATCGCGCGATACCTTGCGCGGGTCGATGCGGCAATGCTCTGCGCGATCTCCTGCCGGCGCCGGCGAGCGCGCGTAATCTTCTCGGTCTCGAGCCCGCCACCGGTATTCCAATCCTGGTAGCGCTGCCGCTCCGCCGCCTCCAGTTCCGCATCCGACATCCCGCGCAGTCGCCGTGCGATCTCGGCTGAGGTGGCGCTATAGAGAGCGACGGCCGCCGGCTGTTCGTCCCTGGGCAGCTCGAAGCAACGTGACGCCGCACGGTGGCGGGCGAACAGCTCGTCGTCGGAAAGACGCGTAAGGTCGGCTTCATCCTCGGCAAGGTGGACCATCTGCGTTTGTCCCCTCGAAGTTGCTGGGGTGGCCATGCGCATGCGAAAAAGGAAGCGTGTGGGAAGCCTATAGGGGAAAGGGGACGTTGCGCTAGGCGCAATCTCCGGCCCGGAGCAGCTGCTTTTCCCTTGGTTCCTCGCGATTGCACACTGCGCGCGCCCGTGTTGCATAAGCGAAGCGATACGCGCCCGCGCGCCGCACTTGATTGTGAGTTCCACCCTCACTTATCATCCGGCGCACCAGCACCGTGGCGTGATGCACTGTGTCGTGATGCGTAAGGTTCGTCGATGACCGAGCAGCGGAAGCACTTCCCCGAGTTCTACGTCACGGCGCCGCAGCCCTGCCCCTATCTGTCCGGCCGTCTCGAGCGCAAGCTGTTCACGCATCTCACGCACGACAAGGCGCCGGCTCTGATCGACAATCTGCTCAAGGGCGGGTTCCGTCGCAGCCAGAACATCGCCTACATGCCCTACTGCGAGGGCTGCCAGGCCTGCATATCGGTGCGCGTGCTGGTCAACGAGTTCGAGCTGACGCGATCGATGCGGCGCGTGCTCGATGCCAACAGCGATCTCGCGGCCCGTCGCCTGCAGGCGACGCCCACATCCGAGCAGTACTCCCTCTTCCGCGCCTACATCGATGCGCGCCACGCCGACGGCGGCATGGCCGACATGACGGTGCTCGACTACGCGATGATGGTGGAAGACAGCATCATCGACACCTTCATGACCGAATACCGGCTGGCGCCGGAGCCGATGGCCGACAACCCGGCCGAGAAGCGCCCGCTGCTGGGGGTGGCTCTGTGCGACCGCCTCTCCGACGGCATCTCCATGGTCTACAGCTTCTACGAGCCGGACGAGTACAAGCGCGGGCTGGGCACCTACATGATCCTGGAGCACATCGCCTACGCCAAGCGGCTGGGCGTGCCCTATCTTTATCTGGGCTACTGGATCAAGGGCTCGCCGAAGATGAGCTACAAACGGCGCTTCCTGCCGCAGGAGCAGCTCACCGGCACGGGCTGGACACGCGTATAGAGGGGCGCACTCTCCCGGGCGCTCGATCCAGGAAGGAGGGTCGACATGGCGCAAGCCGCAATGGACGTCCGCCCCATTGCCGGCGCGATCGGAGCCGAGATCCTGGGCGTCGACCTCGGCAAGGCACTCGACGAGGATACGCTCGCCGCGATCCGCCGCGCCTGGCTTGCACACTGCGTCATCTTCTTCCGCGACCAGGACTTGCCGCCGGCGCGCTTTCTCACCTTCGCCAGACGCTTCGGCACTGTCGTCGAGTACCCCTTCATCAAGGGTCTGGAGGACCACCCGGAGGTCATTCCCGTCGTGAAGCTGGAGCACGAGAAGACCAATTTCGGCGGCATCTGGCACACCGACACGGCCTATCTGGAAGCGCCGCCGATGGGCACCATGCTGATCGCCCGCGAGGTCCCGCCCTACGGCGGCGACACCATGTTCGCGAACATGTACCTTGCCTACGAGGCTTTGTCCGACGGCATGAAGCGCCTGCTCGACGGACTGGTTGCCGTCAATACCTCGGCAAAGGCGGATGTCAGCCGCACGCGCGAGGATCGTGTGCGCGACAGCGTGCGTGCCGATGCCAAGAAGGAGTATGTGGGCGAGCATCCGGTGGTGCGCACCCATCCCGAGACGGGCCGCAAGGCGCTCTATGTCAATACGGGCCACACGCTGCGCTTCAAGGACATGAGCGTGGAGGAAAGCGCGCCGCTGCTCGACTACCTGTTCCAGCACCAGGTGCGGCCCGAGTTCACCTGCCGCTTCGGTTGGCGCGTGGGCTCACTGGCGTTCTGGGACAACCGCTGCGCCCTGCACAATCCCGTCAACGACTATCACGGCTATCGCCGCGTCATGCACCGCATCACGCTTGCGGGCGACAAGCCGCATTGAACGGCACCGGCGCGGCACCGCGCCCACGCGCTCGATAGCCCACACGCTCAATAGATCGTCTCCTCGATACGCCGCGGATAGGCCTTGTCGTAGGCCCCGCCGTCGATGCCACCCTGCGTGATGGCTTGCAGGATCTCGCCGGTGGTGGGCAGCTCGGCCGGCGAAATCTGCGCCTCCCGGCTCCACAGGCGCGAGCGCACCAGCGCCTTGGGACACTGGAAATAGACACGCTCCGCGGTCACCACCAGCACGCTCCTGGGCGCCTTGCCCTGCATGGCAAAGCTGGCGCACAGCTCCGGCTCGGTCGTGATCTCGGCCCGCCCGTTGATGCGCACCGTGGTGCCGATGCCGGGGATCAGGAACAGCAAGGATATGCGCGGGTCGCGCACGATGTTGCGCAGCCCGTCGATGCGATTGTTGCCGCGGCGGTCGGGGATCAGGACGGTCTTGCGGTCCTGCACGCGCACGAAGCCCGCAGGATCGCCGCGCGGAGAGCAGTCGAGCCCCTCGGGCCCCACCGTCGCCACCACGACGAACGGCGCCTTGTCGATGAAGGCCTTGTAGTGATCGGATATGTAGTCGATCTCCTTGGCAAGTGCGGCCTCTACCGGCGTGCCGTAGAGGGCATCAAGCTGTTCCAGGGTCGTGATGCGGTGCATCGGGGGCTCCGGTTGGGCGCAATGAACACCGCCATGATCCGGCCGAGGATCACAGCGGCGCAGCGTGGTGATCGGTTCCTTACGACGTCGCCTCTCAATCGTCGACAAGGTCCCTGATAAGCTCCAAGATCTCTTCCTCGCCGGCTTCCTTCGATTCCACCGACCATTGTGCGATGACGGCCTCGCCCTGCTTGAACACGACTTTGAAGGGCATGTCCTCGTCCGGGCTTGGGACGACGTCGCCCGTTATGAACGGCATGTGGTCCTCCTCATCAACACTCAGCCCGCAAGACATAGCATTGGCGGCAGTCCGGGGCGAGGCTGGCCAGGCGGCTGGACCAGGACCCGGATCCAGGTCCACACCTGAACCTTCATCGGCGGCTACGGCTACACCCGCGCGGTGCGCACCGAGAAGGCGGCCGCGCCGGTGGCCACGCACGTGCCCTCATCGTCGTGCAGCGCCATCTGCACGTTGGCGATGCGCTTGCCGAGCCGAGTGACCGTCGCGGTGGCAACGAAGGCCTCGGCGATGGCGGGCTCCAGATAGTCTATTCTCAGATCGATCGTGCTGAGGCGGGCAAGCTCGCGCAGTTGGGTTTCCAGATCGGGCTTGGGATCGTGCTCCGCCATCTTGAGCAGGATGGCGATGCCGGCAACGGAATCGAGAACCGCCGCCGTCACACCGCCGTGCAACACTTTGAGCTTGGCGTTGCCAAGCATGAAGTCCTCTTTGGCAAAGGTCACCTCGGCACGGCCGCGCACCATCCGGAACTTGAGGGCGAGCGCCTGGCAAAACGGTATCTTCTGCTCGAAGACATAGCGCAGGGCATCCTGGAAATCGGGCCGGTCGAGCATCGTTCGCATGTGAAGTTTGCGCCCCTACTTGGCGAGCTCCTTGTCGATCTTGGCGAACATGTGGGTCCATTTCGCCTTCTGGGTCTCCACCAAGACTTTCATCGCCGCGCGCAGCTCTGCTAAAACCGCGCAGTCGGGCGCCGCGGCGGTGGAGCCCTGCTGGCCACCGCCGGTGATGCGGTTCAGGAGCTGCTCGGATTTGTGGTCGTAGGCGACGATCTCGCCGTCGCGCACGAACGGCTCGGCCTCCTTCAGGAACTGATCGTTGCCCCAGCCGCGCTTGTCCTTGAGCTCGCGCAGCTTGCCCTGGAACCGCGGCGTGTTTTCCCGGTTGAGGTCGCGCAAAGCCGCCCCGGCTTCGTTCACGACCGCCTCGAAATCAGCCTTGGCGCAGGCGGACATCTGGGCCACGGCGCCCTGGCCGGCTCCGGACAAGGCCAGAACCGCCGCCACCCCCCACGCGGCTGAACGCATTGTCAGGCTCCCTCACCGCCCAAGTTGCCTCTACCCATGACCCGGACCGCGACCTGGCGCAAGGACGCGCAGGTGACAGTTGCATGACAGCGAGATCGACGTTCAGAACGCACGGCCGAATTTGTTGGATTTCGGGAAGCCGCGGGGTGCCAGCCGGCCGGCTTGCGCGCGCTCGCCCACCCAATCGCGAAGCTCCGACATCGACAGGGTGAACGTGCGTCCGGCCGGATCGAGCCAGGACAGGCCCTCGCTCTTCTTGAACACGCGCACGTCGGACAGGCCGCCGTCCTTGTAGCGCTGCAGGCGCACGCCCTTGCCGCGCGCCATCTCGTTCACCTCCTCCAGCGGGAAGATCAGCATCTTGCGGTTCTCGCCGATGACGGCGACCAGGTCACCGTCGGCCGGCACGCACAGGCGCGCCTCCTCCGGCTCGGTCAAGTTCATCACCTGCTTGCCCTTGCGCGTCATGGCAACCATCTCATCCTCAGGCACCACGAAGCCGTGCCCCGAGGTCGCCGCGATGACGAGCTTGCGGCCGGGCTCGTGCACGAAGACCTCCACGAAGGCGTGGTTCTCCTCCAGATCCACCATCAGCCGCACCGGCTCGCCGTGGCCGCGGCCGCCGGGAAGCTGGTCGCCGGTCAGGGTGAAGACCTTGCCGTTGGTGGCCAGCAGCAGAAGCTTGTCGGTGGTGGAGGCCTTGACCGCCCGCAGGAGCTGGTCGCCCTGCTTGAACTCCAGCTTGGCGAGATCGTCCATGTGGCCCTTCATGGCCCGGATCCAGCCCTTCTCGGACAGGATCACGGTGATGGGCTCCTTCTCGATCATGGCCTGCTCGAGATCGACCTCGATGGCCGGCGCCTCGGCAAAGGTGCTGCGGCGGCGGCCGATCTCGGTCTTCTTGGAATAGGCCTCGCGCGTCGCCTTCACCTCCTCGGTGATGCGCTCCCACTGCAGGTCATCCGACTTGAGCAGCGCCTTGAGATCGCGCCGCTCCTTGGAGAGCTTGTCGTGCTCGGCCTTGATCTCGACCTCTTCGAGCTTCGACAGCGACTTCAAGCGCAGGTTCAGGATGGCTTCGGCCTGCACCTCGGTCAGCTTGAAGCGCTGGATGAGCTTGGCCTTCGGGTCGTCCTCGAAGCGGACGATCCTGATGACCTCGTCAATGTTGAGATAGGCGATCAGATAGCCGTCGAGCACCTCGAGCCGATGCTCGATCTTCTGCAGGCGGAACTTGGAGCGCCGCACCAGCACGACCTGGCGGTGGTCGAGCCAGTGCCGCAGCACGTCGCGCAGCGACAGCACGCCCGGCACCTGACCCGCGGAGAGCACGTTCATGTTGAGCGAGAAGCGCTGCTCGAGTTCGGTCAGCTTGAACAGACTCTCCATCAGCAGCACCGGATCGACGGCGCGGCTCTTGGGCTCGAGCACGAGGCGGACGGTCTCCGCCGACTCATCGCGCACGTCGCCGAGCAGCGGCAGCTTCTTGTCGTTGATCAGCTCGGCCAGGCGCTCGACCAGCTTGGCCTTCTGCACCTGGTAGGGGATCTCGGTGACGACGATCTGGTAGGTGCCGCGGCCGGCTTCCTCGCGCTCCCAGCGGGCCCGCAGGCGGAAGCCGCCGCGGCCGGTCCTGTAGGCCTCCAAGATCGAGGCGCGCGGCTCGACGATGATGCCGCCGGTCGGAAAATCCGGCCCCGGCACCAGCTCCACCAGCTTGTCGATGTGGGCATTGGGATGCTTGATCAGATGCAGCAGCGCCGCGCACAGCTCGTCCACGTTGTGGGGCGGGATGCTGGTCGCCATGCCGACGGCGATGCCCGAGGTGCCGTTGGCCAGCAGGTTCGGGAAATTGGCCGGGAGGACCACCGGCTCCTGGTTGGTGCCGTCGTAGGTGGGGCGGAAATCGACGGTATCCTCGTCGATGCTCTGCAGCAGCAGGCCGGCCACGTCCGTCATGCGACTCTCGGTGTAGCGCATGGCGGCGGGGTTATCGCCGTCGATGTTGCCGAAGTTGCCCTGGCCGTCGACCAACGGATAGCGCACGGCGAAATCCTGGGCGAGGCGCACCAGCGCATCGTAGATCGCCTGGTCGCCATGCGGGTGGAAATTGCCCATCACCTCGCCGACGATCTTGGCGCATTTCTTGTAGGCACCGGCGGGGTCGAGCTTGAGCTCGCGCATGGCATAGAGAATGCGCCGGTGCACGGGCTTGAGCCCGTCGCGCACATCGGGCAGCGCCCGGTGCATGATGGTGGAGAGCGCATAGGCCAGATAGCGCTCTTCCAGCGCATCCTTGAGGCCGATGGGCTCGATGGGGCCGGGCTTGCCGGGAATCGTCGTGGTGCTCATGCAGGTTGGTTAGCCACCCTTGCGCCCAGTCTCAAGTGCGGCGGTACAACACTCCCGGTGGACCGCTTGCAAGCGCGCAAATCACTGCTATGTTGATTGTTGAAATCTTCAACAATACCGGTCAACCCCATGGCCACCATGAATTTTTCCATCCCCGACGAAGTCAAGGAAGCCTTCAACAAGGCCTTCGCGGGCGAGAACAAGAGCGCGATCGTTGCCCGTCTCATGCTGCAGGCAATCGATGAGGCGGAGCGCAGCCGCCGTTCACGCGGCTTCGTCGAGCGCCTGCGCGCAATCCGAGAACAGGCGAACCCTGTAACCGCCGAGGAGGTGGCCCGTGCGCGGCGGGAGTTGAGGGAGTGAAGCTGGTCGTCGACGCCAGCGTTGCTCTCAAGTGGTTCCTGCGCGATCAACCGGCCGAGCACCAACTTGAGCGGGCAGAAGCCGTCGCGGCCGCATTCGACCGCCGCGAAACGCAGCTATTTGCTCCCATGCACTGGACTGCAGAGGTCATAGGCGTCCTCGCGCGCGTCCGTCCGGTTCTCGTCGATGACGCGCTCATCGTGTTGAACGACATGAACCCGAAGGTGATTCACGGCGTGGCAACCCTAAAGCGAGCCGCAGATATCTCGATCTCCCTCAACCACCACCTGTTCGACACGCTCTATCACGCGGTCGCACTGGAGGAAGGGGCGACGCTGGTGACGGCGGACGAAGTCTACTTCGCCAAGGCCAAGGACCTGGGCGCCATTGTGCAGCTCTGCGACTTCTCGATGTGACGGCTAGAGCCTCTTGCGCACCGGCGCGAGGTCGGGATAGCGGGGGGCGCGCTTCTCCTGCTGGGCTGTGAACGCCTCCTGCATGTGCTCCCGCGCGAACATGCCGGTCTGCCACAGCGCGATGTAGTCGAGCGCGTCCTTGATGGCGTGATCGCGGGCGTAGTTGATCATCACCTTGGAGCCGGTGACGGCAATGGGGTTCTTGGCCGCGATCTCGCGTGCCGTCTCCATCACGGCAGCCATCATCGCGGCATGATCGGGATAGACCTCGTTGACGAGGCCGATGGCCTTGGCCTTCTCCGCCGGCAGGCGGCGGCCGGTGTAGGCCATCTCGCGCACCCAGCCCTCGGGGATCAGCTTGCACAGGCGCGGGAAGGTGCCGACGTCGGCCGTCATGGCCAGGTTGATCTCCTGGATGCAGAAGAACGCGTCCGCCGTGCAGTAACGGATGTCGCAGGCCGACGTCATGTCGACGGCGCCGCCGATGCAGCCGCCCTGGATCGCCGCAATCACGGGCACACGCGCCTCGTCGAGGCAGGAGAAGGTGCCCTGCAACCCCAGGACGAGGTGGCGGAAGGCCTCGCTCACGACATGCGGATCCTGCTGGGCCGACGCCAGCGCGCCGTTCTCGGCGAACACCTCCAGGTCCATGCCGGCCGAGAAATGCTTGCCCGTCGAGGAGATGACGATGACGCGGGCCCGCGCGTTGTCGTCGATGTCGCGCACGATCGCCGGCAGCGCGCTCCAGAACTCCCGGTTCATGGCGTTGAGCATGGCCGGCCGGCTGAGCTTCAGGTGCGCCACGCCGTCCTGGATGCTGACTTCGATGACGCTCTGCGCCGATCCGGTGCCTTGTTTGCTCATTGCCGGCCTCCATAGGATGCAATAGCCACACCGAAGCCAACACCATGCCCCTGGACGGGGTCAAGCCGCGCACACGGGCCTTGCCGGACTGGGCCGCATTGGCGATGAAGAGGCCATGCTCCCCGATCTGCCGCAGACCGAAGCCGCCGTCGTCGAGATGACCAACGCCTTACGCAAGGCCCAAGGCCTTGAGGCGGTCAAGCCGAACGCCCATCTGGCGGCCGCCGCGCGCGCCTTTGCCGCCTTCCTCGCGCGGACGGGCAAGTTCGCCCACGATGCCGACGGCCGCAATGCCGAGGATCGGGCGCAGGCGCAGGGCTATCGCCACTGTCTCGTGGCCGAGAACCTTGCCTGGACCAGCGACAGCCGCGGCTTTGCCAGCCGGCAGCTCGCCCAGGACATGGTCGAGGGCTGGAAGACCTCGCCCGGCCACCGCGCGAATCTGCTGCTGGCGGGGGCGACCGAGATCGGCGTGGCCGTGGTGCGCGTGCCGGATATCGCGCCCAAGTTCCTTGCGGTGCAGATGCTCGGCCGGCCTCAGTCGCTCAAGGTGACATTCAGCATCCAGAACCAATCCGGCGCCACCGTGCGCTACACTCTGGGCGCCGAGGCCGAGATGATCCAGCCGCGTGAGACGGTCACCCACACCGACTGCGAGCCGCGCATGCTCAGCATCGATGGGACGAGCCAAGGACCTGTACGCCACACACCCCGCGACGGCGATCGCCTCATCATCCGCGCGGACACCGGCCGCGGTGTTGCGGTGGACATCGAGCGCAAATAGCGCACATGCATCTGTCATCCTGGAATTCTGCAAATGCAGAACCTCCGGGACCCAGGGGCCACAAGGGGATCGCGGGTCAATCCCTCAGCCCTGGGTCCCGGAGATTGCTCTGAGCGCGCAATTACGGGATGGCAGATGCGGCGTACCCGGATCAGGCGTCCCGTCTGCCGGCGGCCAGCCCCCAGCCGATGCAGAACGCCACCGCCGGCTGCCAGACGAGATAGAGAAGACGCTCGTCGATGACTTTCCGTTCGCCCAGATAGAACAGCAGGCCGGCGATGGCGCCGACGCCGCAGGTGGCGGCCAGGCGCAGCGGCCGGCGCAATCCGGGCGCAAACAGCGCGCCGCCGAGCTGCGTCAAGCCCGCGCCCACCGCGCCCGCGCCCAGGCTGGCGGCAATCAGATGCGCGGCATCGCCCATATGGGTCTGGGTGCGGATCGCCACCTGAATGGCGGCACTCCACGCGTACATGGTCGTGACGAGCAGCACCGGCACGGACCACCAGCGGCCGCCCCACATCCAAACGCCAAGCGCGATGACGACACCGAAATAGAACCCGATCGGCAGCAGCTCCGGAGCCAGCCCGAACACTATGGCCACCGGCTGCAGCCGCTCGAGGTTGGAGCCGGCGAACGTGCCCCAGCCGGCCGAGGCGGCGCCCGAGATGAAACCGAGGCCAGCCATGGCGACATCCACCCGCGCGCGCAACCAACCGGTCGCAGCCATGTCCGCACCCCAACGTCGCAATCGGTGAGCTGATGTTTAGATTATGGCCGGCGCAGGTAGGAGAGCAAGCGGCCGCGCGCATCCGGCATCGTCATATCGCGCGGGGCGAGCACACGCGTGGTCAGAAAATGCCCGGTCAGGGCGAAGCCGGCCAGGACATCCTCCGCACTCACCGTCCCCGACGCGCTACCGCGCAGGAACAGCGGCAGAGCCAGCAGCCGGTCCTTGTAGGGTTCTCCGGCCTCCGCCGAGACGGCGCGGCCCGACTTGGGCGAGACATAGACGAGGTCCTTGCTCTGCCCCGTGGCCGCGCACAGGGCCAGATCGAGGCCGAAGCCCAGCTCTTCGAGCAGGGCCAATTCCCAGCGCACCACCAGCGCCGGCCACACCGCCCGATCGTCCAGGAAGCCCAGCACGAATTGCGTGATCTCGAACAGGTTGGGATGCGGATCGCGCTCCGGCAGCAGCCGCGTCAGTGCCGCCATGGACGTCATGGCCGTGAGCGCGGCGGCATCCTCCATCAGCAGCGCGGCAAACCCCTTCCTCAGCTCGACCGTGAAATGTCCCAGGTTGTCCGCCAGCCGCGCTTTCCAGCCGGCATCCAGATGATTGCCGATCTGCAGCACGGGCCGCAGCTTGCGCGAGCGGCCGCCGTGCACCAGCCCCAGGTGCCGCCCGTGCCGGCGCGTGAACAGCTCCAGCACCGCCGCCGACTCGCCATGCGGCCGCACGCTCAAGACCACGCCTTCGTCGGACCATTCCATCGCCGCCCACCATATCGGGAGTCGCGCGCACACGTAATAATTGACTGACGCACATATTTATGTGACTTTAGCAACTATATGGAGATGCAGGCCATGGATACCGACCTCTGCACGACGGCCACCGACGCCATCCGGCGCTTCAACCGCTTCTACACGCACCGGATCGGCATACTGGAGGAAAGTCTGCTCGGCAGCGGCCTCAGCCTGTCGGAAGGCCGCATCGTGTTCGAGCTCGGCCGGCGCGGCGACTGGACGGCCGGCGCCATCGCCACCGCGTTCGGGCTGGATCCGGGCCATGTGAGCCGCCTGCTCGGCGGGCTCGAGAAGCGCAAGCTGATCCAGCGCAAGCGCTCGGAAACCGATGGGCGCCAGGCCATCGTCTCGCTCACGGCCAAGGGCCGCGAGCGCCATCAGTTCCTCGACGCCCGCTCCAGGGAGGACATCGGCACTCTGCTGCGCCCCTTGTCGCCGGCCGATCGCACCCGGCTGCTGTCGGCGATGGCGACCATCCAAGCCATCCTCGGCGACGGCCCGCCACTGCGGGTCCCCTATATCCTGCGGCCCAACCGGCCCGGCGACATCGGCTGGGTGATCTCGCGCCATGCCGCGCTCTACGCCGACGAATACGGCTGGGACGGAACCTTCGAAGGCATGGTCGCCGAGGTGGCCGGCGACTTCATCAAGAACTTTGACGCCCGGCGCGAGCGCTGCTGGATTGCGGAGCGGGAGGGGGACATCGTCGGCTCGGTGTTCCTGGTCAAAGGTGCGCACGAGGAGGAGGCCAAGTTGCGCCTGCTCTATGTCGAGCCCGACGCCCGCGGCATGGGCATCGGCGCACGCCTAGTCGCCGAGTGCCACACCTTTGCGCGCGCTGCCGGCTACAAGCGCGTCGTGCTGTGGACCAACAGCGTGCTCGTGAGCGCACGGCGCATCTACGAGGCCGCCGGCTATCGGCTGGTGAAATCGGAGCCGCACACGAGCTTCGGCCACCGCCTGGTCGGCGAAACCTGGCAGCTCGACTTGTAGCGGCTTCCGTCCCGGCCGCAGCGCAGCGATGCGCCGGGATGACCGCCGCGCTCACTCCTTGGGAAAGGTGAGGCCGAGGTCGCGATAGCGCTCCGGGTCGTCGCCCCAGTTCTCGCGCACCTTCACGAACAGGAACAGGTGCACCGGCTGCTCCAGGATCTTCGACAGCTCGGTGCGCGCCTCGGTGGAGAGCTGCTTGATCATGCTGCCGCCCTTGCCGAGCACGATGCGCTTCTGGCTGTCGCGCTCGACGAAGATCGTCTGCTCGATGCGCACGCCGTTCTTCTGCTCGAGCCACTGGGTGGTCTCCACCGCCGCCTGATAGGGCAACTCGTCGTGCAGGCGATCGTAGATCTTCTCGCGCGTGATCTCCGCCGCCAGCACCCGCAGCGGCGCATCCGAGATCTCATCCTCCGGGTAATGCCACGGCCCCGGCGCCACCGCGGCGGCGAGATGCGACTTCAGGTCCGCCACACCGTCGCCTTTGAGAGCCGAGACCATGAAGGTCGCGCCAAAGGGGATGCGCGCGTTGAGATCGGCGGCCAGCGCCAGCAGCCGCTCCTTCTTCACGCGGTCGATCTTGTTGAGCACCAGCAGCGGCGGCAGGCGGCCGCCCTCCAGCTTGCCGAGGATGCGCTCGACATCCTCGTCGAGGCCCTTGGCGGCATCCAACACCAGCACGACCTGGTCGGCATCGCCGGCGCCGCCCCAGGCCGCATCCACCATGGCCCGGTCGAGCCGCCGCCGCGGCGCGAAGATGCCCGGCGTATCGATGAACACGAGCTGGCTGGCGCCTTCGATGGCAATGCCGCGCAGCGTCGTGCGCGTCGTCTGCACCTTGCGGCTGACGATCGAGACCTTGGCGCCGACCAGCGTGTTGACGAGCGTCGATTTGCCCGCGTTCGGCGCGCCGATCACGGCGATGAATCCGCAGCGGGTTTCGGTCTCTGCCTCAGGCATCGGCGCTCCGTTTCCACATGCCCTCGCGCGCCAGCAGGGCGGTCGCGGCCGCCTGCTCGGCGGCCCGCTTGCTGGCCCCCTCCCCGCGCGCGGGCTTGCGGCCGTTGATGCGCACCTCGGCCGTGAAGCGCGGGGCGTGATCCGGGCCCTGGCGGTCGATCTCCACGTAGGCCGGCAGATCGAGGCCCTGACCCTGCGCCCATTCCTGCAGCAGGGACTTGGCGTCGGCGGCATCGGCCGGAGAGGAGGCACCGACCCGCGAGCTCCAGAGCGTCCGCACGATCTGCTGCGCGGTTTCGTACCCGGCCTCGAGGAAGATGGCGCCGAGGAGCGCCTCGCAGGCATCGGCCAGGATGGTCTCCTTCTCGCGCCCGCCGCTCTCCGCTTCCGCCTCGCTCAACACCAGGAACGGCCCGAGGTTGAGCTCGCGCGCGATCGCCGCGCAGGTGCCGCCGCGCACCAGCCGGTTGTAGAGCTTGGCCAGATCGCCTTCGTTGGCGCTGGGATAGATTTCGCACAGCAGCTCGGCGATCACGAGGCCGAGCACGCGGTCGCCGAGGAATTCGAGCCGCTCATTGTCGCGGCGCTTGCTCGAGGCCTGCCTGACGCTGGCATGCGTCAGCGCCTTCTTCAGGAGATCGCGACTCTTGAAATGATAGCCGACCCGGGTCTCCAGCTCCTTGAACTTGCGGACCGGCGCCACGGCGGCCTCACCGGACGAGGCTGAAAATCCGGCGCCAACGGACATCGAACGGCCAGGTCCAGGGACTGGTCAGCCGGAACGCGTCGGGATCGTCTACGGCGGCGGAAAAGAAGATAATCTCTGCACGGCCCACGAGGTTCTCGTAGGGCACGTAGCCGACGCCGTAGCGTTGCGACTGCTCGCGGCTGTCGGTGGAATTGTCGCGGTTGTCACCCATCATGAAATAGTGACCGGGCGGCACGATGTAGGGCCCGACGTTGTCGAAGCGGCCATCGGTCTCGGCATCGAGCACAGAGTAGGATACGCCGTTGGGCAGCGTCTCCTTGTAGCGCGGAATGGGCCGCCCACCCTCTTCCGGGCCTAGGTAATCGCCGTCGCGCACCCGCGGCACCGCCTTGCCGTTGATAAAGACGATGCCGTTGCGAACATGGATCTCATCGCCGGGCAGGCCGATGATACGCTTGATGAAGTCGGTCGCATTGTCGCGCGGCAGCTTGAAGACCACGACGTCGCCGCGCCTGGGCTCGGCGCCGAAGATGCGCCCCTTGAAGGGCACCAGGCCGAAGGGAAACGAGTAGCGGCTGTAGCCATAGGACAGCTTGGAGACGAACAGGTAATCGCCGACCAGCAGCGTTTCCTTCATCGAGCCGGAGGGAATGTTGAAGGGCTGATAGAAGAAGATGCGGACAATGATCGCCAGGATCAGCGCATGGACGACGATCTTGACTGTTTCGCGCCAACCGCTGTCCCCGGCCTTGGCAGCGTCGGAATCCACGCTCATGCTCTCTCTTTCAGCTCTGCCTGTTGCTCGCAGCAACCGCGGGTCGGTTCCGGCGGGAGCACCCGTATAGCGGGTTACCGGACGCCCCGCAATTCACGCAAAATTGCCTCTCAAACAGTGGTCGTTCCGGGGCCGTCGTGAACGCCGGAGATGACCACCACGGCCTCTGCCCAGGGGAAATCATCTGTCAGCGTCACATCCACGCGAGGACGATATCCTTTGGGTGTTATGCGCTCGAGCTGTGCCGCGGCGCCGCCAGTCAGCGATATCGTCGGGCGGCCCGAGCGCAGATTGATCACGCCCATGTCCCGCCAGAATACACCTCTCCTGAGCCCTGTTCCCAGCGCCTTGGCGCAGGCCTCCTTGGCGGCAAACCTCTTGGCATAGGACGCGGCACGGCCCGCTCGTCCGTCGGACCTCGTACGTTCTATGTCGGTGAAAACACGCCGCAAAAAGCGATCGCCGAACCGCTCGATGGTGCTCTCGATGCGGCGAATATCGATGATGTCGTTGCCAATCCCGAGGATCATGAGAGGACTTGCGTCAATTTGCGCACCCCCGAGCCGTGGCGCGCCTCGTCCATCAGCGCCCGCATGCGCGCAATGGCCGGTCGCAGCCCGCTGAAGATCGCCTCGCCGATCAGAAAGTGACCGATGTTGAGCTCCACTAGAGGACCGATCCGGGCCACCGGGCCGACGGTGTTGAAAGTAAGACCGTGCCCGGCATGCACCTCCAGGCCAGCCGCTGCCGCGGCGTGCGCGGCACTTTCCAGCCGGGCCAGCTCACGCGCCAAGCCCTGGGCATCGTCGGCCAGCGCCCGCTCGCAATAGGCGCCGGTGTGCAGCTCGACAACCTGCGCGCCCAGCCGCGCTGCAGCCTCGATCGCCTTCGCATCAGGCTCGATGAACAGCGACACGCGAATGCCCGCGCCCTTCAGGGCCTCGACGAAATGGCGCAGATGGTTCTCGCCGCGCACCACGTCGAGCCCGCCTTCGGTGGTTTTCTCCTCGCGCTTCTCGGGCACCAGGCAGCAGGCGTGCGGCGCATGCCGGAGCGCGATCGCCAGCATCTCATCGGTGGCTGCCATCTCCAGGTTGAGCGGGCGGGTCAGCTCGCTCTTCAGCCGGGCAATGTCGGCATCCGAGATGTGGCGCCGGTCCTCGCGCAGGTGCGCCGTGATGCCGTCGGCCCCCGCCTCGACCGCCAGATGCGCGGCCCGCAAGGGATCGGGGTGACGGCCGCCGCGCGCATTGCGGATGGTGGCGACGTGGTCGATGTTGACGCCGAGGCGCAGGTGACCGGGCGGGGATGCTGTGTTCGCTCTAGGGGCCATTGTTGATATTCAAAGCTGACGGGCTGAGAACCATACACCAAACTGCGGCGACCCGGGCTCGAGGCTCAAGCAAAAATACGCTCCACCTTGTTGACGACCGACTTGCCCTTCAAACCGGAGATGATGCGGGTGAGGTGGTCCAGGTCCCACACCTCGACCTCGATCGCCATCTCGGTGAAATCGGGCGCCCGACGCACCATGCGCAGGTTGTCGATGTTGCCGCCGGCTTCGCCGATGAGCTGGGCGATCTGCGCCAGGGTACCGGGCTCGTTCAAGGCGGTGACCGACAGCTTGGCCGGAAAGCGCTCGGGCATGTCGACATTGAGATCCCAGGTCACGTCGATCCAGCGCTCGTGCTCGTAGTCCTTGAGCCGCGGCGAATGGATCTGAAAAATGCGGATGCCCTCCCCCTCCGTGAGCACACCAACGATGCGGTCGCCGGGCACCGCGCCGCCTTCCTCGAAGGATACGGGCACATCGTTGCGCAGGCCTCGGATAGGCAGCACCTGGTGCTGCGCCTGCCTGTCCTTGCTGCCGCTGCCCGGCCAGCGGAACTTGAGGCCGATGCCCTTGGTGATGTTGAACCAGCCATCCTCGCCCTGGCTGCGCTGCAGGCCGGGCCTGCGGCGCGCCGCCATGTGCTTTGCCAGCTCCGCCTCCGGCACCGCCGCACGCAGGACATCGTTGATGGGCAGCTCGCCCCGGCCCACGGCTGCAAACACGTCCTCGATGGTCTTCTGCGTCAGGCGATGCATGCCCATCTTGATCTTGTCGTCCGAGTAGTCCTGGCCGACCCGACGGAACGCCGACACCAGCAGGCGGCGGCCGAGCTCGGAATACTGTTTGCGCAGAGCCTCGCGGGCCGCGCGGCGAATGGCCGACCTCGCCTTGCCGGTAACGGCAATGCGTTCCCAGGCGGCCGGTGGCGCCTGCCCCTTGGCCGTCAGCACCTCCACCTCGTCGCCGTTTCTGAGCTGCGTGGCGAGCGGCATCTGCCGCCCGTTGATGATGGCCCCGACGCAGGAATTGCCGATATCGGTGTGCACGGCGTAGGCGAAATCGATGGGCGTTGCCCCGCGCGGCAGCGCGATCAGCCGGCCCTTCGGGGTGAAGCAGAACACCTGGTCTTGGAACAGCTCGAGCTTGGTGTGCTCCAGGAACTCCTCGGGGTTGTCGCCCTCCAGCAGCGTATCGACCAGGCGGCGCAGCCAGATGTAGGGATTCTCCTTCGCCAGGGCGCCGTTGGTGGCGGCGCCATTGCCCGCGGTGGCGATCCCGTCCTTGTAGAGCGCGTGGGCGGCCACTCCGTATTCGGCGATGGTGTGCATCTCGGCCGTGCGGATCTGCAGCTCGACGCGCTGGTGGCGCGGACCGACGATGGTGGTGTGGAGCGACTGGTAGTTGTTCTGCTTGGGCGTCGAGATGTAATCCTTGAACCGCCCGGGCACCGCACGCCAGGCGGAATGGATGCTACCGAGCGCGCGATAGCAGGCATCGACGGTGGGCACCACCACCCGGAAGCCGTAGATGTCGGAGAGCTGCTCCAGCGAGATCTGGCGGTTCTCCATCTTGCGCCAGATCGAGAACGCCTTCTTTTCCCGGCCATAGACCTCCGCCTCGAGGCCGGCGCCGGCCAGCTTGCCTTGGAGAGCCGCCGCGATCTCCTCCACCAGCCCGACGTTTCGGCTGTGGATGTCGGTGAGCTTGTCCACGACCGCCTGATAGGCTTCGGGGTAGCCCCATTTGAAGGCGAGCGCCTCCAGCTCCTCGCGCATGCCCTGCATGCCCATGCGGCCGGCCAGCGGCGCATAGATCTCGAGCGTTTCCTCCGAGATGCGCCGGCGGCTCTCGAGTTTCATGTGCCCGAGCGTGCGCATGTTGTGCAACCGGTCGGCAAGCTTGATCAGCAGGACGCGGATATCGCTCGAGATGGCGACCAGCAGCTTGCGGAAGTTCTCGGCCTGCTCGGCCTTCTTGGTGACCAGATCGAGCTTCTTGATCTTGGTGAGGCCCTCGACCAGCGTGCCGATCTCCTCGCCGAATTTCTGGTCGATCTCGGCACGCGTGACGTCGGTGTCCTCGATCACGTCGTGCAGCAGCGCAGACGCGATCGTGGCGTCGTCGAGCTTCAACTCGGTGAGGATCGCCGCCACTTCGAGCGGATGGGAGAAATAGAGATCGCCCGAGGCGCGCTGCTGGTTGCCGTGCGCCTTCATGGCGTACACATATGCGCGATTGAGCAATGCCTCGTTCGCGCTCGGGTCGTAGGCGAGCACGCGCTCGACAAGCTCGTATTGGCGCATCATGGCACGCCTCGCTGTCCGCTCGAGGCGGACACTCGCACTCCCTATGAGATCAAGTCGAGCTTGCGCCCGGACGGCCCGCGCAGCATCAGCGCCCTGAGCCCGAGCCGCCGCCGTTGGCCGAAGGCTCGGTCGGCGTCAAGCTTTCCATGCCCCGCAGCAGTTGCTCTTCCGTGATCACATCGACCTGTGTGTCGCTCGACTGGTCATCGCGGCCGAGCACCGGACGGCGCTCCTGCGGCAGGGACGGAGCGGCGGCCTTCTCGGGCTCGTCCACCTCGACGTTCTTCTGGATGGAGTGAATGAGACCTTCGCGCAGGTCGTCCGGCGGAATGGTCTTGTCGGCAATCTCGCGCAGCGAGATCACCGGATTCTTGTCGTTGTCCGGCTCGACCGTGAGATGTGCTCCGTTGGCGATCGAACGTGCCCGATGGGCAGCGAGCAGCACCAGCTCGAACCGGTTGGGAACCTTGTCCACACAATCTTCAACGGTAACGCGCGCCATGCGACGGGCCCTCTCAATCTTGCGAAGTGCTGGACGCGCAAAAAGGCTCCGGAACAGCCATTGGTCCGAAGCGCAACGTCAGCATTGGGGTTTGTCGCACGTGTCGGTTGTGGAATCAAGTGCTTGGCGCACATTTGCACGGGTCGCCGGCGTGAGTTGCCTCAGCAGCGTTTTGACGCTCCGCCCGGACTGGGGATGCCGCCAGGCCGGTGCGACGTCGCGCAGCGGGACCAGAACAAACGCGCGCTTGCTGATTTCCGGATGCGGCAAGATCAGGCGACTGCGCTCGCGACGCCGTGTCGGCCGGCCAATCCGCCGCCCGCCATAGTCAAGTATATCGAGATCCAGCGGCCGGCTCGCCATGGCGCGCGCCGTCCGGCGCCCTGCGCGGCGCTCGATCTGCTTGAGGAGCCTGAGCAAGGCACCCGGCGCCAGATGCGCTTCAGCCCGCACCACCGCGTTGAGGTAGCGCGGCTGCGGCGCATCGCCCACAGGCGCGGTCGAATAGCAGCCAGATATGCGAACGATTCTGACACCCGCCCGCTCGAGCTCGCGGCACGCACGTGCGAAAGTTTCACGCGGCGTGCCCCAGTGCCCAGCCACATTTCCGCCGAGGCCGAGGAGAAGGACCGTAGTCTGCTCATATTTACCAACATAGCTCATGCGCTATTCCCGCGGGGCAATCTGACGCGCCTAGTGCTATGCTAAAAAGTGCACTCCGTAACTTGGCAACTGTACCGTGAGCCATTACGTCACCCGGTAGTCCATCAATGGTCGGCTGGAGGCTTGTGCGCGGGGCCTGCAGCTTACCTCTATTAGAGGCACCAAATGCATTTTTACCCAACTGAGCGCATGGCACTGTTCATTGACGGTGCCAATCTCTACGCCACAGCCAAAGCTCTTGGTTTCGACATCGACTACAAGCGCCTGCTGGCGATGTTTCGGACCAAAGGCCAACTGGTGCGCGCCCTCTACTACACGGCCCTGGCGGAAGACCAGGAATACTCCTCGATCCGGCCGCTCGTGGACTGGCTCGACTACAACGGCTACATGATGGTGACGAAGCCGACGAAGGAGTTCACCGACTCCTTCGGGCGACGCAAGATCAAAGGCAACATGGACATCGAGCTGACCGTCGATGCCATGCGCCTCGTCGAGCACCTCGATCATGTGGTGCTGTTCACCGGCGACGGCGACTTCCGCGCCCTCGTCGCGGCCCTGCAGTTGCGCGGCTGTCGCGTGAGCGTGGTGTCGACGCTGCAGACCCAGCCGCCCATGGTGGCGGACGAGTTGCGCCGCCAAGCCGACCAGTTCATTGATCTGGCCGATCTTGAAGATCAGATCTGTCGCGATCCTGCCTCGCGGCCCGTGCGCGAGCCGCGCGAGCCCA